>JASHPW010000025.1 GCA_030037895.1 Xanthobacteraceae bacterium
GGCGTGATGATGCCGTCGTCCCAGAGCCGCGCGGTGGCGTAATAGGGATTGCCCTCGGCCTCGTATTGCTCGCGGATCGGCTGCTTGAACTCCTCCTCTTCGACCTCGGACCATTTTTTCCCGGCCGCTTCGATGTTCTCGCGGCGCACGGTCGCGAGCACGCTCGCCGCCTGCTCGCCGCCCATCACCGAGATGCGCGCGTTCGGCCAGGTGAACAGGAAACGCGGGCCAAAGGCGCGGCCGCACATGCCGTAATTGCCGGCGCCGTAGGAGCCGCCGATGATGACGGTGATCTTCGGCACTTGCGCGCTGGCGACCGCGGTCACCATCTTGGCGCCGTCCTTGGCGATGCCGCCCGCCTCGTAGTCGCGGCCCACCATGAAGCCGACGATATTCTGCAGGAACAAGAGCGGCACGCGGCGCCGGCAGCACAGCTCGATGAAATGCGCGGCCTTGAGCGCGCTTTCGGAGAACAAAATCCCGTTATTGGCGAGAATGCCGACCGGGACGCCGTGAATGTGGGCGAAGCCGGTCACCAGCGTCGCGCCGTAGAGCGCCTTGAACTCGTCGAACGCGGAGCCGTCGACCAGGCGCGCGATCACCTCGCGCACGTCGTATTGCTTCCTGAGGTCGACCGGGACGATGCCGTCGAGTTCGGCGGCGTCGTAATGCGGCTCGGCCGGCTTGGCGAGCGGGATGTCGATCGACTTCCGGGTGTTCAGATTGGCGACGATGCGGCGGCAGAGCGCCAACGCATGGCGATCGTTCTCGGCGTAATAATCGGCGACGCCGGATTTTTTCGCGTGCACGTCGGCGCCGCCGAGCTCCTCGGCCGAAACCACCTCGCCGGTCGCCGCCTTCACCAGCGGCGGACCGCCGAGGAAGATGGTGCCCTGGTTGCGCACGATGATGGTCTCCTCCGACATCGCCGGCACGTAGGCGCCGCCCGCGGTGCACGAGCCCATGACCACCGCGATCTGGGAAATGCCGGCGGCCGACAGCGTCGCCTGATTGTAAAAAATGCGGCCGAAATGCTCGCGGTCGGGAAACACCTCGGTGTGGTGCGGCAAGTTGGCGCCGCCGGAATCGACCAGATAGATGCAAGGGAGCCGGTTCTCGCGCGCGATCTCCTGCGCGCGCAGATGCTTCTTCACCGTCATCGGATAATAGGTGCCGCCCTTGATGGTGGAATCGTTACAGACGATCACGCATTCGCGTCCGGACACGCGACCGATGCCGGTGATGATGCCGGCGGCGTGAATGGGCTCCTCGTACATCCCCTCGGCGGCGAGCGGCGATAATTCGAGGAACGGCGCGCCCGGATCGATGAGCGTCATGACCCGCTCGCGCGGCAGCAGTTTGCCGCGCGAGAGGTGGCGCTCGCGGGCGCGCGGCGGTCCGCCCGCGGCGGCTTTTGCCCGGCGCTCCTCGAGGTCCGCGATCAGGTCGCCCATCGCCGCCGCGTTGGCGCGGAACTCGCGTGAGCCGGTGTCAATGGTGGATTTGATTGTCGTCACGATCCCCTCACCGATTCGAACCACACACTGGCGCAAAGCGCAAACCAGTATGAACAAATAGTCAGAATGAACAAATAGCCGGAAACCGCGCTCATTTTGCGCGCTTGTTGGAGGTCCGGCGCACGTCTGCGTCGGCGGGCAAAATATCACATGGAACCGAAACTTTCTCATTGCGGCCGCGTTCGCCCAGGGAAGCGCATTCGAGGGTGTGTGGAGTGAAGAGGAGACAACCTGAATGAGGACCACCCGAAATACTGTCCTGGCCGGCCTTGCCGCCCTCGCCCTTGTCGCGGGGGCTGGCTTCGCTGCGGCGCAGGAGCCATCGCAGGATCAGGGCGCCACGCAGGGCAAGACACCGAACGCATCGACTGAGCCGATGAAAGGCAACGAGGGCGGCGCGTCCGGCGGATCGGCGCAGCCTAACGGCAAAATGGGTCAAAACTCCCAAAGCGGCAACCAAGCCTCGCAGCAGAACAAGCAGAACAAAGGCGCGGAGCGCGTCGGGCAATCGACACAGCACCAGGGTGCCGGCCGCAATGGCACGGCAAAGCACGCGCAAATGACCAACCGCGGCAAAAAGGCCAATAAGGGTCAGTTCGGCGAGAATCGGACCAACAAAAGGCGGTTCGGCGAAAACCGCCGGCACCGCAAAGGCGGCGCGACGGCGGAAAGGCGGACCAGAAGGGGCGGAGCCGTCGCCCAGCAGCAAGGAGTGCGAAGCGGCGCCATGGCCGCGGAGCGCAATGGTTCTCTGCGCGGCCTGCAGGGCAACGCCGCCGGCCCAAGCGGCGCCGTCAGACTCTCCTCACGACAGCGCGTGAGGATCCGTCAAACGGTCATTGGCGCGCCGGATGCTCCGAGGGTCGGTCGCGTCAACTTCGGCGTGCGGGTGGGAACAGTCATTCCCGGCGATTTCTATGTCATGCCGGTACCGCCGACGCTCGTTGACATCGACCCGGCGTGGAACGGCTTGCGTTATTTCGTCTATCGAGACGAGGTCGTGATCGTCAATCCGGCGGACATGAGGATCGTCGCCGTGCTGCCGGTCTAGTTTCGTAATCCACGGCCGGCGAATGAACGGGGGCGGCGTTACGCCGCCCCCGTTCCGTTGGCACGATCTTGTCAACGGCCGGCAAGCTTCGTCGGGCGGGAATTTACGCGCGCACTTCCTGGCGCTGGAAGATCACGTAGCCGATGACAAACAGCAAAATGGCGCCGGCGATCATCCCGACCGTTTGCGGCCAAGCGATCAGCATGCTCTCGCCAATCGGCAGCGGCGCGCCGAGCACGGCGCCCTGCAGTTGGCTGAGATAGATCGGACCGAGCGAGCGCGTGGTCGGATCGAGCAGCGCCACCACGACTTCGGCGAACAAGGTCGACGGCGACAGCCGCGCCAGGATTTGCTCCGTCTCCGCCGTCGCCGGCGTCTGCAATCCGAGCGCCATGTAGCGCGGATCGGGCGGCGCGATCACTTGCGCGACCGCCCCGGCCAGCACCGGCCAGATGAAAGTGATGAACAGCCACAGGCCGAGGGTGACGAGCGCCGCGGTCGCCGCCGAGCGAAACAGCACCGAGAACAGCAGCGCCAGCGCCAGCCACACGCCGGCATAGATGATCGTCACCAGGAGGAAGAGAAAGCTGCGGCCGATCTCCTCGGCGCCGGGCGGAATGCCGATCAGAAGCAGCCCCAGCCCGACGACGAGCAGCCACAGCGTGATCAAGCTGACGGCCAGCGTCACCAAGCCGGCAAGAAACTTTCCGAACAGCAGCGCGTCCCGATAGATCGGCTGGGCGAGGATGCGCGAGAGCGTGCGCCGGCTGTATTCGCCGTTGACCGCGTCGAAGCCCAGCCCGATCGCCATCAGCGGCACGAGGAAGGAGATGAAGGAGACGAACGAGGGCAGCGGCTCGCGCGAGGTCGTGAACAGGCGCAGGAACAGGAAAGGATCCTCCGCCGTGGTGTCCTTGATCTGCTGGATCGCGCCGTAGAGCGCCGCCAGCGCCACCAGCACCACCAGCCATTCGAGCACGCGCATGCGCACGCTGGTGAGATGGTCGGAAAGCTCCTTGAGCATGACCACCCCGAGGCCGGAAAAGGCCGAGCCTTCACGCCGCATGCCGCGCCCCCTCCTTTATGGTCATGCCTTCGTCCGGCCTCGCCTCGAAATAGCGGGTGTAGATGGCGTCGAGGCTCGGCTCCTGGACGCCGAGATATTTGAGGCGGCCGTGCATGGCCACCACTTCGGTCGCCGCTTCCGGACGCACGTCGCGGTCGGCGTGCAGGCGCAGCTTGCCGATGCCGATCGTCTCGACGCCGCTCACTCCGGGGATGAGCGCGAGCCGCTCGGCAAGGCCGGCGCCGTCGGCTTCGATGTCGACCACGTAGCCGCCGCCGAGCACCTCGCGGCCAAGCTCGGCCACCGTGCCCATCAGCGCGATGCGGCCGCCGCTGAACAGCGCGACGCGGTCGCATACGCTTTGCACGCGCTCGAGCAGATGCGAAGCGAGCAGCACCGAAATGCCGTCCCCTTTAAAGCCACGGATGATGGCGAGCAGCTCCGCGGTGGCGTGCGGGTCGAGCCCCGACGTCGGCTCGTCGAGAATGGCGATCTGCGCGCCCTTCATGACGATCTCCGCCAGCCCCAGACGCTGACGCATGCCGCGCGAGAACGTGCCGACGCGCTTGTCGGCAAACTCGACCAGCCCCGTCCGATCAAGCGCGCCGGCGATCCGCTTTTCGCGGTCCATCGGTTTGAAGCCGATCAGTCGCGCCGTGTAACGCAAATTGTCGGCGGCGGTGAGATTATCGTAAAAGCCCACGGTATCCGGCATATAGCCGACCCGGCGCTTGACCGAGAGCGGTTCGCGCGCGGGATTGAACCCGAGCACGTTCACCTCGCCGGCCGAGATGTCGGTAAGGCCGAGCAGCATCAGGATCGTCGTGGTCTTGCCGGCGCCGTTCGGTCCCAGCAGGCCGAAAATTTCGCCGCGCCCGACGTTGAACGAAATTTCATCGACGGCGACGGCGGACCCGTACGTCTTGGTGAGGCTCTTGGCCTCGATGACAGTGTCCTCGTTCATCGGCGGCCGAACCTTGCCACCGCACCGACCATGACCAAGAGCGCAATGCCGATGATGCCGACCCCGGCGATGCCCCACATGGTCGAAGTCGTCACCGTCACGCGGAAGGTCGTCGATGCGGATTCGCCGCGGGTCGAGGCGCGGATGGTCGTCACGTAATCGCCGGCGATCGCCTTGTCGGTCGGCGTGATCAGGGCCTGCACCTCCTTGTTGGCGTTCGGCGCGATATGATCGACCGTCTTCGGATTGAAAGTGATCTTCCATCCGTTCGGCGCCGAGCTGTCGAGCTCGATGTCATCGGCCGGCGCAGTGCCGGTATTGGTGATCACGACCGGCACCGAAGTCTCCTTGCCGGCCGAAGCGCGCGTGGAGACGAGGCCCTCGCGCCCGCTGATGTCGAGCCTGGGCTGGCCGGTGATGTCCATCGTCAGATCGGCCGTCGCCGAAGCGTCCTCGGCGCCGACGCGTGCGACCACCTTGTAGCTCCCGGCCGCCGCTGTGTTCGGCGGGGTCACCTTGAGCTTCACGTCCTTGGTCTGGCCGGCATCGACCGGAACCGCGTTGAGCTCCTGGCTGCCGTATTGCTCGGTGAACGAGGCGTCGAAATTCTCCGGCACCCGGGCGGCGAGGCTCACGGTGAGTTTCTTGCCGCTGTCGTTCTTGATGGTGAGCTGGTACTCGAAGCTCGACTTCGATGTACCGCGCAATTCCGGAAGCTGCGGCGTCAGCGTCAGCTTGGCCGGCAGATCCTTGGCAAGCGTCACGGCAATGGGTAGTTGCACGCTGGTCGAGCCTCCGGTGGCGGCGACGGTAAGCGTTTGCGTGCCCACCGCGGCGGTCTTCGGCACGTCGAGCCGCAATTCGAGCGAGACGCTGGAGTTGGTCGCCGGCATTGCCGCGGCGACCGGCTGGCCGCCGCCCATCAACGTTGCGGTCCAGCCCGCAGGAACTCCGGAAACCGACAACGCCAGACGCTCGGGCGGCAAGTCGTAATTCTGCAGCCGCAAATTGATCGTCGATGTCTCGCCCGGACGCAGTGTGACCGCCGGGTAATCGCTCATCAGATAGAGGCCCTTGACGTCTTTGGGCGCGTCGTCGGCCTTGACGACCGGCGCAATGAGAACCGCGAAAGCGGCAAGAGCGGCGATAAATCGATATCGCATTGGTGTTTGGCTCCCGTGCACGAAATGGATCGGTGCCCCCCTCCCACGGCGCGCTCATTGAGCTCGGGCGAGGAAGTCGGCATTGTGGGCCTAATCGTGACAAAATCATGCAGAGGATGGCCCATTTGGCAAGGCCTGCGGTAGAGAGCCGCAGTTTAACGGTAAATTGCGCGAATGCGTCGCAGTGCCGAGATCAGCGCCGGCCTTCTGGCGTTCCGCCGCAGGGACGCGATCGAGGTCCTGCTCGCGCATCCGGGCGGGCCTTTCTGGGCGAAGAAAGACGATGCCGCGTGGACCATTCCCAAGGGACTCGTCGAACCGGGCGCCGATCTCCTGGCCACGGCGCGGCGCGAATTCGCCGAAGAGACCAACTTCGCCGCCGCAGGAACCTTCCTGCCGTTGACGCCGGTCAAGCAGAAGAGCGGCAAGGTGGTGCACGCATGGGCATTCGCGGCGGATCTTGACCTCTCATCGTTCGCCAGCAACACCTTCGAGATCGAGTGGCCGCCGAAGTCGGGACGGCGCCAGCGCTTCCCGGAGATCGACCGCATCGCTTATTTCGCGCTGCCGATCGCCGCGATCAAGATTCTCGCCTATCAGCGGCCGTGGCTGCGCGAGCTCGAACAACGCCTCGCTTAAAGCGCGTCCAGGAAAAGTGGGAACCGGTTTTCCGTCCGGACGCGCGACAATACAAAGCTGAGAGCGGGATGATGATTCGAAGATTAAGTCATCCCGCTCCAGTACTCAGTCGCGCAGCACTTCGGGCCAGTCGACCTCGTCGTGAGGAACCACCCACGGCTCGCGGCGCGCGGCCTCACGCCATTCGCTCCACGCCGGCAATGCCATGAGCGCGCGCATATAATCACGGGCGGCGGCGCTCACTTCGACCGCGTAGGTATGAAAGCGCCAGACCACCGGGGCGTACATGGCGTCGGCTGCCCCGAACGGCCCATAGAGAAACGGCCCTTTGGCGCCGAAACGGCCGCGGCATTCGCTCCAGATCGCATCGATGCGCGCCACGTCGCCGGCCGCGTCGTCCCCGAGCGCGCGCGGCTTCACCGGCCGCCGGACATTCATCGGCAATTGCCGCCGCAGCCCCAGAAAACCGGCGTGCATTTCCGCCGCGGTCGCGCGCGCGTGAGCCCGCGCCGGCGGATGCCCCGGCCACAAGCCGGCCGCGGGGAATTTCTCGGCCAAATATTCAAGAATCGCCAACGATTCCCAAACGCGCGTGTCGCCATCGACAAGCACCGGCACCTTGCCGGCGCCGTTCAACGCCGTCACCCGCGCCTTGAAGTCGGGCGCGGCGAACGGAATCAGCGTTTCCTCGAATGGCATCCCGGCGACCTTCATCGCCAGCCATGGCCGGAACGACCAGGAGGAATAGTTCTTGTTGCCGATGACCAACCGAAGCCCCATGGACGTCCCGACCTCGCGCGCAGTTTCATGTCACGAGAGTTGAACACGCCGGTCGCGGCCGCGCAATCGGCGCGGCGCTCACACGAGGCCGGTCACAACGGCGAGAAAGGATGCAACGAGGACCGCCGCCACGGTGAACAGCACGGCAAGCGCGGTCTCGATCCACGCGCCCGCTGCTGCTTGCGGCTCGGCCTCAACGCCGGCGGCGTCGCTTGCCAGCGCGGCAGGCATCTCGGTTGACATGATCATCCGCCCCCAAGGGACTTCGGCACGACCGTCGCGCAAGCACGCAGCGACGGAGCCGATGGCGCAGAAATCGAACGACTTATGCCCCAGGAGCGCCGAGCATTCGGTGCCAAAGTAAAGGACTGGTTAATGGCCGCGGCCGCACCGCCGTCAATTGTCGCGGCCGCGGCGCCGTCGTGGGCTGATCGATAAGCATCGATCAGGGGCCGGGGAACAATTCGGCCGTCTTGCCGGTCAATCGATAGATGAGGAGACCGACCCATTCGTGAACGGCCGTGTCGGTCTGGCCCAAGCCGTCGGCGAGCGAAGCGAACGGGTGCACCGCGTCGATCGGCCCGCGCGTGCGCCAATCGACCGGATAAGCCTCGACGGCAAAGCCGGCCGCCCTGAACGCCGCCATGGCGCGCGGCATGTGATAGGCCGACGTCACCAGCAGCCATCGCTCGCCCGGCTTCGGATTGGCGAGCAGGCGGGAGAACACCGCGTTCTCGATCGTATCGCGCGACTGCTCCTCGGCGGTGATGCGATCATGGGCGACGCCGAGCGCCTCCAATTGCCGGACGGCAAAGGGAGCCTCGGCGCCTGCATCGGAAAACACGGCATTGCTGCCGCCGGCAAAGACGATGCGCGCGTTCGGATATCGGCGCGCCAGTTCGGCAGCGACGGTGATGCGCTCCGCCGCTTCGCCGAGCGCCACCACGCCGCGCGCCGCCGATATGTCGGGCGAGATCGCGCCGCCGAGCACGACGATGCCGTCCGGCGGCCCGCGCGAAGCATCCCAGGGCGGGAAGCGCTGCTCCAATGGCAGGATCAGCGCGTTGCCGAGCGGCGACAATCCGGCGAGCGCGATGAGCACGAGGCTGGTCACGATGAGCCAGCTTGCGAGCCGCCGGAAGCGCGTCAGCAGCAAAACAAAGCCGACGAGCCCGATCGCAATCAAAAGGTTGGACGGCAGCGCAAAGAAACCGAGAATTTTGGAGGTGATGAAGAACATGCCACGCTCCGGCTCAACGATCCTCGCCGGCGTCACCTTGCGCGGAGACCGCCGGCCGCCTCATTCAAATCGCACCCCGTTGCAGCCAACGGCCGATCCGCTCGACCGCTTCGTGCATGTCCTCGCGCGCGCCGGCGTAGCACAGACGCAGGAAATTGCCTCCGCGCCGGGGATCGAAATCCACTCCGGGCGTCGCCGCCACCCCAGCCTCCTCCAGCATGCGCGTCGCGAACGCAAAGCTGTCGGTCGAGAACCGCGACACATCGGCATAGAGATAGAACGCGCCGTCGGCCGGCAGGAACGAATCGATGCCGGCGCGCGGCAGGCCGTCGAGCAGGATGCGCCGGTTCTCCTCGTAGCCCCGTCGCACCTCGTCCAGGTCCGCGCGCCCCTCGAAGGCGGCTTCGGCCGCGATTTGCGACAGGGTGGGCACCGAGATGGCGAGGTTCTGCTGCAGCCGCTCGACCGCCCGCACCAGGGACGGCGGCACCACCATCCAGCCGATTCGCCATCCGGTCATGCAGAAGTATTTGGAAAACGAGTTGATGATAATGGCCTCGGGCGAGATGCGCGCCGAGCACTCGGCGGCAAAGGCGTAATCGAGGCCGTGATAAATCTCGTCGGAGATGACGACGATGCCGGCGTCTTCGGCGCAGCGGATCAGATCGGCGAGCACCCGAGCGGTCATCATCGTGCCGGTGGGATTGGCGGGCGAGCCGACCACCAGGCCATTGAGCGGGCGCGCGCGGTGATGCGCGATCAGCGCTTCGCCGGCGATCGACCATCGCGTCAGCGCGGACGTCTCGATCTCCACCGGCTCGCAGCCGAGCGCCGTGAGGATATGCCGGTAGGGCGGATAGCCCGGCAGCGCCACCGCCACGCGATCCCCCGCTTCGAAGGCGGCGAGAAACGCCAGAACGAATCCGGCCGATGAGCCGGTGGTGACGACGATGCGCGCCGGATCGATGTCGAGGCCGTGCCATTCGGCATAGGCCCGCGCAATGCGCCGGCGCAGCGAAGCAATGCCCAAAGTTTCGGTGTAGCCGAGGGAAGCGGCGGAGAGCGCCGCGCGCGCCGCGGCGATGGCGCTTGCCGGCGCGCCCGCCGCCGGCTGGCCGACTTCCATGTGAATGATCCGGCGGCCCTGCGCCTCGAGGCGCGCCGCCGCGGCCACAACGTCCATGACCATAAATGGCGGCACGGCGCTGCGGGCGGACGGCTGCAGCAGATGTCTGGCCCTCTCAAGCATCACGTCGCCTTGATGCTCCACCGCCGTCCGCGGCGCCGCCCCGGTGCTGCCGCATTCGCCGGGTTTCGTGACGCCCGGGGCTTCATTCCGCAATGCGGCGGTCCTGTGTTGACCGTAACCGGTTCCATCCATAACCTCGATACCGGCCCGAGGGACAGACATTTGTCCGACATGACCGTCGCCAAACCTCCTAGCAAGGCGCGCCCGGTGAGGCCAATAACGCGCGCGCTGGCGCTTGCCGCAGTTGCCGCGGTCGCGCTGGGGAGCATCCCGGCGCGGGCGCAATCGTCGGCCGGCAACATCCAGACGATTCGGGATGCGGAGATCGAACAGTTGCTGCGCGACTACACGCGGCCGATTTTCCGCGCCGCCGGCCTGAGCCAGCAAAACGTGCAGGTCGTTATCATCAACCAAAATGTGTTCAACGCGTTCGTCATGGACGCGCACCATATTTTCATCTTTACCGGCGCGCTCAAGCAAGCGACCACGCCCAATCAGCTCATCGGCGTCTTCGCGCACGAATGCGGACACATCGTCGGCGGGCACCTGTCGAAAATGCGCCAGGAGCTCGCCAACGCGCAGACCGGCGTGATCGTCGCCATGCTGCTCGGCGCCGGCGCCATGATAGCAGGCGCGCGCTCCAACAGCATGGGCGGCGCCAATCTCGGCGCTGCGGCGATGATGGCGCCGCAGTCGTACATCGAACACACGCTCCTGGCCTACCAGCGTGCGCAAGAGGAGCAGGCCGACCGCGCCGCCGTGCGCTTCCTGACCATGACCCACCAGTCGGCCAAGGGCATGTACGACACGTTCAAGCGCTTCGCCGACGAGATGATGTTCTCGGCGAAATACATCGATCCCTATGTGCAGAATCACCCCATGCCCGCCGAGCGCATGGCGGCGCTGGAAGAGTTGGTAAAGACCCCCTATTGGGACAAGAAAGATCCGCCCGAACTGCAATTCCGCCACGATATGATGCGGGCGAAGCTTTACGGGTTCACCGATCGGCCGGAGATGGTGCTGCGGCGCTATCCGTCAACCGACACCAGCATGCCCGCCCGTTACGCGCGCGCCATCTCCACCTATCGGTTCGGCGATTTGCGCTCCGCCATCGCGCAGATCGACTCCTTGATCGAGTCGATGCCGAACTATCCGTATTTCTACGAGCTTAAAGGCCAGGCGTTGCTCGAAGCCGGATATCCGGCGGAAGCGATCGCGCCCCTGCGCCGCGCCGTTCAGCTCGCGCCCACCCCCGCCCTCATTCAGATCATGCTGGGGAAGGCGCTCATCGCCACCAACAACGCCAAGATGGCGGATGAAGCGATACCGCTCCTGCGCACCGCCCTTATCACAGAGCCCGAATCCGGCGATGCCTATGAGCAGCTTGCCATGGCCTACGCGCGCAAGAACGACCTCGCCGATGCCGATCTTGCCTCGGCGCAGGCCGCTTCGGCGCGCGGGGACAACAGGACCGCGCGGCAACTCGCGGCGCGCGCCAAGACACGATTTCCGGTCGGATCGCCGGGCTGGGTCAAGGCCGACGATATCGTCGCCCTTAACAAGAACGTGAAGCATGGCTTCTTCGGAATCAGTCAATGATCAAAAAAGGATCGCCGCGATGAAGTCGAGCCCGCGCACGGCAATGCTGCTTGCAGCCGCGATGCTCCTGGCATTGCCGGCCGCCACCTCCGTTCGAGCCGCATCGTTCTCCGCCGAGCAGCGCGGTGAAATCGAAACTATCGTCAAGGACTACCTGCTGCAGCACCCGGAAGTCTTACAGGACGCGATGACGGAGCTGGACAAGCGTCAGCAGGCGGCCGAGGCCGAAAAGCATCGTCAGGCGGTCAAGGACAATGACGCGGCGCTGTTCAGCTCGCCGCACCAGGTCGTGCTTGGCAATCCGCACGGCAACGTCACGATGGTCGAGTTCTTCGATTACAACTGCGCCTTCTGCAAGCGCGCTTTGCCCGACATGCTCACTCTTTTGAAGACCGACCCCAACCTCAAATTCGTCCTCAAGGAATTCCCGGTCCTCGGCGAGGGCTCGGTCGAAGCCGCCCGGGTCGCGGTCGCCGCGCGCATGCAGGACACGACCGGCAAGAAGTACATCGAATTCCACCAAAAGTTGCTGGGCGGGCGCGGCCCGGCCGACGGAGCGCGCGCGCTCGCGGTCGCCAAGGAGGTCGGCTTCGACATGGCGCGCATCGTGAAGGACATGGGCAGCCCCGAAGTAAAGAAGACGATCGACGAGAGCATGAAGCTCGCCGATGCAATCGGCGTGAGCGGCACCCCGACCTACGTGGTCGGCGACGAAGTCGTGGTCGGCGCCGTCGGACTCGACGCGCTGAAGCAGAAAATCGAGGCCGTGCGCAAGTAGTCGTCTTCGTTCTTGTGTATCCTTGGGCGCTCTTCAATCACCCTCCCCCGGTTTGCGGGAAAAGGCTTTATCCGGCCGAGGTATCTCATTCGGCCGGATAGGTCCGGTGCGCCCGGCTTCCCCTTTGCGGGCACCTTCCCTATAAACAGACCCGGCGTGGCGGGCGCTCGCCCGCGGCGATGACAGCCGGGTGCGGTTCTCGAAAATGCCGAAGATCGTCTACGTTCTTAATGGGCCAAACCTCAATCTGCTCGGCACGCGCGAGCCGGAGATTTACGGCGGCGCAACGCTCGCCGACGCCGAGAAGCTCTGCCGCGCCACGGCGGAACGATACGGGCTGGCCGTTGATTTCCGGCAGTCCAACCACGAGGGCGAAATCATCGACTGGATCCACGAGGCGGGCGCCGAGAAGGCGGCGGGACTGGTCATCAACCCGGCCGGATACACGCACACCTCCGTTGCCATCCTCGACGCGCTCCTCGCATTGGCGGCGCCGGTGGTCGAGGTCCACGTCAGCAACATCCATGCGCGCGAGCCGTTTCGCCGACGCTCCTATGTCTCGCAGGCCGCGCGCGCCGTCATATGCGGCTTCGGCATCGACGGCTACGCGCTCGCCATCACCGGCCTCGCCACTATGATCGACGCCAGGGATTGATCGTGGCGCGCAAGCCCGGGAACCCGCCGATGCCGAAGACGCCCGCGATCGATCATGACGTGATCCGCGATCTGGCGAAGCTGCTCGACGAAACCGGCCTCAGCGAAATCGAAGTGCAACGGGCCGGGATGTCGATTCGCGTCGCCCGAAATCTGCATGCGCCGCAGGCGCGGGTCCGGCCTGCGGACGTGCCCGGTGGCGTGCCGGCGGCGGGCGCGGCGGTCGCCGCGGGCGCGGCCGCGCCAGCCACCGTACCGCTGGACCCGACGCAGCATCCGGGCCTTGTCGCCTCGCCGATGGTCGGCACGGCCTATCTCGGCCCGGCGCCGGGCGCGCGGCCGTTTGTCGAAATCGGCGGACAGGTCAAGACCGGCGAGACGCTGATCGTCATCGAGGCCATGAAAACGATGAATCAGATTCCCGCGCCGCGCTCCGGCACGGTGACCCAGATTCTGGTCGAGGACGGCCAACCGGTCGAATACGGCGAGCCGCTGATGATCATCGAGTGAGCGAATGGCGAATGGCCGAATAGTGAATAGCGAATCGAAGGGGATCATTCCGTCGTCCGGTATTCACTGCTCGCCATTCGCCATTCTTCTCTCTTCGCCGTTCACCGCCCTAAGCTGCCCCGATGTTCGATAAAATCCTCATTGCCAACCGTGGAGAAATCGCGCTGCGCGTGTTGCGGGCGTGCAAGGAGCTTGGCATCGCGACGGTGGCGGTGCACTCCACGGCGGACGAGGACGCCATGCATGTGCGGCTCGCCGACGAGAGCGTCTGCATCGGCCCGCCGGCGTCCAAGGACAGCTACTTGAACATCCCGGCGCTGCTCGCCGCTTGCGAGATCACCGGCGCCGACGCGGTCCATCCGGGCTACGGCTTTCTCGCCGAGAATGCGCGCTTCGCCGAAATTCTCGCCGAGCACAACGTGCACTTCATCGGTCCCCGCCCCGAGCATATCCGCCTGATGGGCGACAAGATCGCGGCCAAGCGCGCCGCCACTGAGCTTGGCATTCCGACTGTCCCGGGCTCGACCGAAAGCGTCGGCTCCGACGCCGAGGCCGAGCGATGGGCGCGCGACATCGGCTTTCCGGTCATGCTCAAGGCCGCGGCCGGCGGCGGCGGCCGCGGCATGAAGGTCGTGCGCGGCGAAAGCGAACTTGGTCCGGCGCTGGCCATGGCGCGCGCCGAGGCCAAAGCCGCGTTCGGCGACGACACCCTTTATCTCGAAAAATATCTCGAGCGGCCGCGCCACGTCGAAATCCAGGTTTTGGGCGATGGCAAGGGCCGCGCCATCCATCTCGGCGAGCGCGACTGCTCGCTGCAACGTCGGCACCAGAAAGTCTGGGAGGAAGGCCCCTCGCCGGCGCTCAATACCGCCGCCCGCGACCAAATCGGCGAGACGGTCGCGCGCGCCATGCGCGCCATCAAATATCTCGGCGCCGGCACGGTCGAGTTTCTCTACGAGGACGGCAAGTTCCACTTCATCGAGATGAACACCCGCATTCAGGTCGAGCATCCGGTGACCGAGATGATCACCGATATCGACCTTGTCGTGGAGCAGATCCGCGTCGCCGCCGGCGGCGACCTGACGCTGGCGCAGAGCGACGTCAAATTCCACGGCCACGCCATCGAATGCCGCATCAATGCCGAGAATCCGGTCTCGTTCCGCCCCTCACCGGGCAAGATCGTCCATTACCATCCGCCCGGCGGACTGGGCGTGCGCATCGATTCCGCCGTCTACCACGGCTACGCGATTCCGCCGTTCTACGATTCCTTGGTCGGCAAACTCATCGTCCACGGCAAGACCCGCGGCGAATGTCTCATGCGCTTGAGGCGCGCGCTCGATGAGTTCGTCGTCGACGGCATCGAGACCACGCTGCCTTTGTTCCGCGCCTTGGCGCGGGAGAAGGACGTTGTCGACGGGGATTACCACATCCACTGGCTCGAGGAATTCCTCGCGCGTGGCGCGCTCGAACGGTAGAAGCTCACGCCGGCGCGCGCTCGGCCATCGACCGCAGCGTGTCGACAAGGACTTTTCCGACCAGCGCCGGGACATAGGGCTTGGAGACGAAAACCGAGCCCGGCACGCGGACCATAGGCTCGAGCACGTTCACCCGCGCGGAGGCATAGACGACCGCCAGATCGGGCAACAGTTCGCGCGCGCGGCGGGCGAGGGTTGCTCCGTCCATGCCGCCGGGCAGGTTGATGTCGGTGAACAGCACGTCGACCGGCGCCGCGGCAAGCTGGCGCAACGCGTCGGCCGCATTGGTCGCCGCCTGCACCGCGAAACCTTGCTCGGACAGCGATTCCGCCACCCATTCCCTGACCAGCAACTCGTCCTCGACGAACAGGACGCGGATCGACTCAACCTCACTGACCATCGTCCCATCTCCGCCGGTTCGATTTGCATCCCGGCAACGGCGAAACGCGCGACGGGCAAATGCGTTCAAGTGGGCGAAAATCTTAATGAAATTATAGTTTACGATGGGTTAACCCAACGGCGCCGCACAACCCACACGATCACGTCGCCGCCGGCGTGGTCGGTCATTTGATCAAATCATTGCCAGATGCCGCGGCTCGGCACCGCGCACGGCGCGCAGCGAAACGCCATGGTCAAGTGTGGCAAGCCGTCCGCCGTGTTTGACTGCGAGCGCCAGCAGATAGGCGTCGGTGATCTGGTTCGGTCCGAGGATCCCACGGGGATCGAAAGCCGTTTGGTCCGCGATCGAAAGGTCGTCGGGCCAAAACACATGATCGGTCCGATCGATCTGCTCGGCGAGGAGGCCTATGGCCTCGGCGGTCGACAAGGGCTTCGGATAGCTCTGTTGGGAGACGATGCGCGCAAAACCATTCTGCGTCAGCGGGCAGGACGCCCAGCCGTACTGCCGATGAGCGCTCCACCATTCCTGGGCGCGGTCGAAATGCACATGGTCAGGCTGAAACAGCGCCAGAAGCATGTTCACGTCGAACAGCGACCGCATGCTCAGACATCTTCCTCCAGCCACTTCCCGACCATCTCGGAGGTGATGATCTTTCCAGTCCGCGGCAAAAGCCGAAAGCCGTTGCGATAGCGCGGTTCCTCGTCTGGAACTGAAGATGTGATCAGGGCTTGACGCGCCAGGTCGGAGATCACCTCCCCCGCGGTGGACTTACGTTTCTTGGCAAGCTGCTTGGCCGCCGTAAGCACGTCATCATCGATATCGAGCGTGGTTCTCATGGGCATCAGATGCTATTGCATCAGATGCGCTGATGCAAGCCCTCACACCGGCAAATTATCGTGCTTCTTCAATGGCATCTCCACGGTCTTGCCGCGCAGCATGGCGAGCATGCGGGCGATGCGCGGGCGTGTAGCGTGGGGCATGATCACGTCGTCGATATAGCCACGCTCGGCGGCGACTATCTTGCCCGTCGCCCTTGCAACATGCCGGCGACACTCAAATCTTCGTCGATGTCGGGCCAATGAACCCCCATCGGCATGATCTCGTAATTCGCGCGCTCGACCGCCGAAGCGCGCTGTAGGCGCGGATACCAGGCAAGCGGGGTCGCGATCCTGCGGCCATCGACGAGCGCGACCACGAGTTCGTTGGCGGTAAATTCCACCGCGCGCACGCGCAGATCGCCGACGTTAATCTCCAAAGTGCTCACTCCACGCGCTCATCAATTCATCGCGATTCTGTTTCAGGTGGCGGATGATATCGCTCATTTCATGCGTCCGAAACCCGGCATTGACGGCGACGGTCAAGTCATGAAGCCAGAATTTGGCTTCGCTGTCACCAGCGCGAACGTGGATATGCGCGGGCTCCTCGCCCTCGTTCGAATAGAAGAATGCGCGATAGGCCCCCCACCGCAACACGGTTGGCATTTTGCCTCCTCGCCCGCCTTCACCACCTCTGCGCGATGGGCCTCGGCGCGTTCGAGCATCCTCTCACGTAAAGGGGAAGAGTCACTCACACCGGCAGATTGTCGTGCTTTCTCCCCGGCATCTCGACGGTCTTGCCGCGCAGCATGGCGAGCGCGCGGGCGATGCGCGGGCGTGTGGCGCGGGGCATGATCACGTCGTCGATATAGCCGCGCTCGGCGGCGATGAACGGCGACAGGAAGCGCTCCTCGTATTCGCGGGTGCGCGCGGCAATCTTGTCCGGGTCGCCGAGGTCGCTGCGGAAGATGATCTCGACCGCGCCTTTCGCGCCCATCACCGCGATCTGCGCCGTCGGCCAAGCGTAGTTCACGTCGCCGCCGATGTGCTTGCTTGCCATCACGTCATAGGCGCCGCCGAACGCCTTGCGGGTGATGACCGTGACCAGCGGCACGCTCGCCTGCGAATAGGCGAATAAAAGCTTGGCGCCGTGCTTGATGAGCCCGCCATATTCCTGCGCGGTGCCGGGCAAGAAACCGGGGACGTCGACGAAGGTGACGATCGGGATGCCGAAGGCGTCGCAGAAGCGCACGAAGCGCGCCGCCTTGCGGCTGGCGTCGCTGTCGAGCACACCGGCCAGAACCATCGGCTGGTTGGCGACGAAGCCCACGGTGCGGCCGGCGATCCTGCCGAAGCCGACGACGATGTTGCGCGCGAAGGTTTCGGACAGTTCGAAGAAGTCGCCTTCGTCCGCGACCTTGAGGATCAGCTCCTTGATGTCGTAGGGCTTGTTGGGATTGTCGGGCACCAAAGTGTCGAGCGAGGGTTCCTCGCGCTCGGTATTGTCGAAGGACGGCCATTCCGGCACACCGGCGGAAAAATTCGCCGGCAGGAAGTCGAGCAGCCGGCGCATCTGCAGCAGGCACTCGACGTCGTTGTCGTAAGCGCCGTCGGCGATCGAGGATTTGGTGGCGTGCACCGAGGCGCCGCCGAGCTGTTCCGCGGTGACGATCTCGTTGGTCACCGTCTTCACCACGTCGGGGCCGGTGACGAACATGTAGCTCGTGTCGCGCACCATGAAGATGAAATCGGTCATCGCCGGCGAGTAGACGTCGCCGCCGGCGCACGGGCCCATGATGACGGAAATCTGCGGAATGACGCCGGAGGCGATGACGTTGCGCTTGAACACTTCGCCATAGCCGCCGAGCGAGGCCACGCCTTCCTGGATGCGGGCGCCGCCGGCATCGAACAGGCCGATGATCGGCGCCCGCGCCCGCATCGCCATGTCCTGAATCTTCGTGATCTTCTGCGCATGGGTCTCCGACAGCGAGCCGCCGAACACGGTAAAATCCTTGGCGAACACGAAGACGGTGCGGCCGTTCACCGTGCCCCAGCCGGTGACCACGCCGTCGCCGGCGATCTTCGTCTTCTCCATGCCGAAATCGTTCGAGCGGTGCTCGACGAACATGTCGAACTCCTCGAACGACTCGCGATCCATAAGCAGCTCGATGCGCTCGCGCGCGGTGAGCTTGCCGCGCTTGTGCTGCGCCTCGATGCGCCGCTCGCCGCCGCCGGCGCGCGCGCCGGCGCGGCGCGCCTCGAGTTTTTCGACGATGTCCTTCATGGCCCGCCCTTTGGCCCGATTCGGCCCGGATTGCCTCGGCAAGGTCTCAATAGCGGGGCTCAATAGCAAGGCTTGCGCACGGCGTCATGGTCCCTCCTCTTCGCGGCGACGGGCAGGGTGGGGAAAAGCGAGACGGCGCCGGCAAGCGCCATAATTTACCCCGTCGCGGCGGGGTGCTAGTTTCCGCGATCGATCGGCAAGCAGGCGAAAAAATGCAAACGGCGAACTATCTGAGACTTGAGGCGTTCCGGGCGACGCCTCTGGTGACGGAGCCGTTCCAGCATTTGATCGTGCCCGGATTCATCGGTCCGGCCGCATTGGCGGCGATCAATGCCGATTATCCGAACATTTCTTCATCCGGCAGCTTTCCGGTCGATCAGGTCAGCTTCGGTCCGGCGTTCCAAACGCTGCTCGACGAACTGGAGAGCGACGAGTTCCGCGCGGCGTTCGAGGAAAAATTCGGGATCGATTTGTCGGGCCGGCCGACCGTGACCACGGTCCGCGGCCGCTGCGACGGCGGCGACGGCAAGATCCACACCGATTCGACCAGCAAAATCATCACCGTCCTGATCTATACGAACGAAACCTGGGACCGGGCCGGCGGCCGGCTGCGCCTGCTGCGCTCCGCCCACGACCTCAACGACATCATCGTTGAAGTGCCGCCGGTCTCAGGCACGATGCTCGCCTTCAAACGCAGCGACAATTCCTGGCACGGCCATGAGCCGTTCGCCGGCGAGCGCCGGGTCATTCAATTCAACTGGCTCACCTCGCAGGGCAATCGGCAAATCGCGATGCTGCGGCACCACACCTCCGCGTCGTTCAAGCGCGTGCTGCAAATGATCTTGCCGGGCCGCGCCTAGCGCAGGACGACGCGCGGCCGGATAAATCGTCGATTGATCAGGAGCCCGCTTTTGACCCCGCCTCCGGCCGATCTGCGCAACCGCGACTTCGGCAGAATTCTGCTGATCAAATTATCGGCCGTCGGCGACGTCATTCACACCATTCCGGTCCTGAACAAGCTGCGGCGGCGCTATCCCGCGGCGCGATTGGATTGGCTGGTTACGCCGGCGATCGGCGAATTGCTGCGGCACCATCCGGCCATTACCGATGTCATCGAGTTCGCGCGCGAGGACGGGGCGACGCCGTGGCACCCGACGCCGTTTATCGGCTACGTCCGCCTGGCCCGCCGGCTGCGAAGAGCCGGCTACGACCTGGTGATCGACCTGCACGGGCAGGCGCGCACCGCGGTGTTCGCCTTCGCCACCGGCGCGCCGGTGCGGATCGGATTCGATCGGCCGCGCGCGCGCGTCTGGGACGCTTCGCGACCATTTCCGAAAGACGCGCGCCGGCACGCCTGGCAGGGCGCCCGCGAGGGAAGTTGGCTCGCCTACACGCACCACATCCCGCTGCCCACGCTCGATCGGCACGCGGTCGACCGTTATCTCGGCGTCGGGCCGTTGCTCGGTCTCGACGACGGCGCCGCCGATTTTTCCTTCCCGATTCCGCACGAGGCGACCAACCGGATCGATGCTCTCATCCATTATTACGGCGCCGACGCCGCCAAGCTGGCGGTGTTGGCGCCCGGCACGATCTGGGAAACCAAGCAATGGCGTAGCGAAGGCTTCGCCGAGGTGGCGCGTTATTTCCTGCAAAAGGGCTTTGCGGTGACGCTGATCGGCGCCGCCCGCGAGCGCGCCGTTTGCCAGGACGTCGCGCGGCTTGCGCCGGGAGCGGTGAATCTTGCCGGCGAGACCACGCTGAGCGAGCTTGCGGCGTTGATCCGCCGCTCGACCATCAGCGTCACCAACGATTCCGGGCCGATGCATCTTGCCGTCGCCCTTAACCGTCCGGTGGTGAGCATATTCGGCCCGACCGATCCGATCTGGATCGGTCCCTACCGTCGCGCCGACGCGGTCCTGCAGGCGAGCTTGCCGTGCTCGCCCTGTTATCTGCGCCGGCTCAGCCGCTGCCGCCACGCTCACGCCTGCATGCATGAGGTCTCCGCGCGCGCGGTGATCGAGCGGGCGGACGACATTCTGCGCAGTTGCGCCGGCGCCGGCACCGGCCTCCTCGGCGCCCAGGCAAGCCGTTAGCGCTTGCGCTGCCGCGTCGCCAGCCAGGCCTTCATGTAAGGGTAGTAACTGGTTTCGGCGGCAAACACCGCCAGCAAAAATCCCTCGGCGCCGTCGAGAAAGCCGGCGCGCCACACATAGGCGCGCAGGAATGAGACCAACCCGTGGCCGACGCCGGTCAGGAACCACACTTTCCGCCCGGCGGCGACGAGCATCTGCGCCTTCGCCGTCGAATAACGATCCAGACGCGACAGCGCGTCTTCGAGCTTGGGCATGGTATGATGAATGAGCGACGGGCGCAGCCGTTTCACCACGCCGTTGCAGATTACCCGCTCGTGGACGATGACGTCGTCGAAGCTGGCTTTGCCGCGCCGGAACAGGCGCAACACGTAATCGGGATACCAACCGGAATGACGCATGGGCCGGCCGCAGAAGCTGCTCAGGCGGGGAAATTCGAACGCGTCCGCGCCGCCGCCGGCGATCGCCGCCTTGATCGCCGCGGCAAGTTCGGGCGAGACCCGTTCGTCGGCATCGACGGAAAGCACCCACGTTCCGCCGGCGAGCGACAGCGCATAGTTCTTTTGCGGACCGAAGCCGCGCCATTCGTGCGTCACGACGCGCGCGCCTTTGCCCCGCGCGATCTCCACGGTCTGGTCGGTCGAGCCGCAATCGACCACGATGCGCTCGTCGCAGAAGGCGAGTCCGTCGAGGCAGGCGCCGATATTTGCCGCTTCGTTCTTGGTGATCACGATTGCGCTGAGCTGCGGCATGAGATGTCCGTCCTCCATGCTCTCACTTCGGCCGCTCGCGCGCGGCGACGATCGCCAGCGCCAGATAAACGCCGACGAGCGCCACCGCGATGAGCGCAATGAGGATGCTGCCGCCGTAGATTTGCGGGAAGAATATTTCCACCATCGCCGTGGACACGACGGAGGTGAGCCACACCACCGCGCCCCAGGGCGCCGCCAGCCACAGACCGACCGCGGCGACGAGATCGAGGACGGCGAAGAATACCGTCGCCGCTTGCCAAGCGCGCGTGTGCGCCTCAAAGCCGCCGTCCGCGGGCGCGCCGACGCCGCATACGGCGGCCCAATGATAGAGGCCCTTGATGAGCGACACCGCCGCCATGACGCGCAGAAACAGAACCAGATATTCGGTCCAGGATCCTCTCGCCTCGGCACCCCTGCCGGTACGCACCGGATCGAGCATGTCGCCCGGCCGCGCCGGCCGCCTTTGCAACTGATCGCTCATGGCAGGGCGGCCTTTGGCATTCGCGGCGGATACAGTCAATCCGCCGGCGGCCAGCGGATTGGCCGCTCCACGATCTCATTCCAGGACTACGGGCATTGCGCCGGAAACTTTTGTTCATCCTGGTGTGTCTGCACCGCGGCCTGCAGACGGACGCGTCCTCATGACTTTCGGCTACGGCCTCATCAAGTGAGGCTCGGACCTCGGCCACGCCTTCCATACCCGGCACCGGCTCATTCGCCCGGTGGCGGGGCCACGCTGGAACGGGTAAAAACAAGCGACCCAGCAGGGAGTGCGCTCATGGCGATCAAATTCGGCCGACCGCTCGAACAAAACCGCCCCTTTCCCTCCCCTCTCCCGGTTGCGCGGGGGAAAAGGCAGGGGGTGGAAGCGCCTGCTAACCACCTCGATCTCGCGATCCGCCCGCGCCGCAACCGGCGCGCCGAATGGACGCGGCGCCTGGTGCGCGAGAACGTGCTCACCACCGATGACCTGATCTGGCCGCTGTTCCTGGTCGAGGGGACAAAGGTCCGCACGCCGGTCGATTCGATGCCCGACGTCGAGCGCCTCTCGGTCGATGAGGCGGTGCGCGCGGCCGAGCGGGCGGCGAAGCTCACCATCCCCTGCCTCGCGCTTTTCCCCCATACCGACCCGAAAAAACGCGACGATTCCGGCTCCGAAGCGCTCAATGCCGACAACCTCGTCTGCCGCGCCGTCCGCGCCATAAAAAAGGAGGTGCCGGAGATCGGCGTGCTCTGCGACGTGGCGCTCGACCCTTATACCAGCCACGGCCATGACGGCCTCTTGCGCGACGGCGTCATCCTCAACGACGAGACCGTCGCGGTGCTGGTGCGCCAAGCCCTGGTGCAGGCCGAGGCCGGCTGCGACGTCATCGCCCCGTCCGACATGATGGACGGCCGCGTCGGCGCGATCCGCGCCGGGCTCGACGCCGCCGGCTTCAGCGACGTCCAGATCATGGCCTATGCGGCCAAATATGCCTCCGCCTTCTATGGCCCGTTCCGCGACGCCGTCGGCTCGAATGCGACGCTCATCGGCGACAAGCGCACCTACCAAATGGACCCGGCGAATGCAGATGAGGCGCTGCGCGAGGTGCAGCTCGATATCGCCGAAGGCGCCGACATGGTCATGGTCAAGCCGGGCCTGCTTTATCTCGACATATTGCACCGCGTCAAAGAGACCTTCAGGGTGCCCACCTTCGCCTACCAAGTGTCCGGCGAATATGCGATGATCATGGCCGCCGCGGGGAACGGCTGGCTCGAAGGGGACAAGGCCATGGCCGAAAGCCTGATCGCCTTCAAGCGCGCCGGCGCCGACGGCGTGCTGACTTATTTTGCGGCAAGGATGGCGGAGAAACTGAAGAGGGGCGGCATATAAGCATGATCCCGAAAAAGCCCATCCCGGACTCGATCCGGGGTGGCGCCGGTTTTCGGAGAGGATCACGCGCGACCTAAAATATTGCCCGTCCCCGCCCGCGGCAGAAGAACGAGGCGGACATGGTGCGTGAGGACGACGAGCAGTTCCAGCATTACGTGCCGCTGTTGCGGCGGGTCATCATCCTCGTAGCGGTCATCATTGCAGTCCCGGTCGTATTGTGGACCATCACCGCATTCGTCCACAGTTACTTCGGCCCGCCCAAGCTGCCGACCTTCCGTCCGCTGGTGACCGCCTCGACGGAGAAACCGGCCCCCGCGGCCACAGCTCCGCAAGCGGCAAGTCCGCCGCCGTCCGCGATTCAACACAGCAATGTTGCCGAGCCCACCTCCCCGGCCAGCGAAGCGAGGCCGGCGACAA
This sequence comes from Xanthobacteraceae bacterium, assembly GCA_030037895.1. Lineage (GTDB taxonomy): Bacteria > Pseudomonadota > Alphaproteobacteria > Rhizobiales > Xanthobacteraceae > BOG-931. The sequence continues at coordinate 23,317 of JASHPW010000025.1, forward strand.
TGGACGTGCATGATTCCTCGGCTGCAGGCAAAGGCCCGCTGCTTGACGAGCACGCTGCGGACACGTCCAACGCCTCGGCGAGCCCGCCACAAATCGCCGCGATGACGCTTGCGGTTCCGACGACGGTGGCGGATTCGAAAGCAACCGAGTCTCCCGTGGCGCCGAGCACGGCCGCCGACGCCGCGGCGTCAGGCGCCGCGCCGCCCGCCGTGCAACAGACGCCCGTCCCCGCAGAGCCCGCGACCGCCGACAGTTCGCCCGCCCTGGCCGCGGCGCCCCCCGCGGCCGACACATCGCCCCCTGCAGCGCCGCTCAGCGAGCCTATTCCGTTGCCGCCGCGGCGCCCAAGCCAGCTCGCCATGGCGGAGACCGGCGTGCCGATGCCACGGCCGCGTCCGGCTTCCGCCGATGCTGGCGCGCCATCACCTGAAACCACGAGCAGCGGTCCGCTCGACTTCCTGCAAAACCTTTTCCGTCAAAAGAGCGAGTAGAGCATGATCCGGAAAAGTGGGAACCGGTTTTCCGAAAAGATCATGCTCCACCAAAAAAGCTAGAGCGCGGTCCGATTCAATGTGATCGGATTGCGCTCTAGGAATTCGCCACTCGCCGCCCGTTCACCGCAGGCTCACCAGGTATAGCGGAGCGTGCCGGAGCCGGCGTAGATCTGCGAGCCGGGGGCGAACTCGCCGTCGAACTTGACGAGCAGCGACAGGTGCGCGGTGAGGTAAAGCTCGGCGCCGGCCGAGGTCAGCGCCGAGTTCGGCGGCAGCGGCGCGCCGTTGACTACGAAGCTCGAGCCGGGAAGCGACTCGAACGCCGCGTCGAGCGCCGGGTTGCTGATCCAATCATGCGCCCAGGCGAGGCGGCCGCGCAAGATGAGCGGCATGCCGTCAAGCAGCGTCGGCGCGTCGAGCCGCGCGCCGAGTTCGCTGCGCACGTCGCTCGCGCTCATCGCCGCATAGGAGAGCCCGAAGCCGCCGCCGCCCACGTCGCTCTCGCTGTAGCCCGGCGTCTGGAAGCTCTGCGCCTGCACCGCCGCATAGGGCGCAACACCAAGCGTCGGGAGGACGGCGAAGCGGTAACCGCCTTCCACCCGGCCGCCATAGCCCTGTCCGGCAAAGTTCGCGGTCAGCAGGTCGCCGAGCGCGCTGCGGTTGGTGACGAACCAGTTGTTGGTGAAGGCGAGCGCGCCGGCAAGGTAGGCCGGCCCATTATGAGTGATGCCATAGACGCCAAGCTGCAAGGCGTCGCTGCGGCCGTCGCCCAGCCCCTCGGCCAGGCCCCAATTGGTGCCGCCGCCGCCAACGGCAAAGCCCGCGACCGTGTCCGGGCTGAAGTGGTAATCCATGCCGCCGGCAAAGCCGAAGGTGGACGTCGTGACATTGTGCGAGCCCACCGTGGGATCGCCGGCCGTGGTGCCGCTGCCGCCAAAACTCGCGCCCCACGCGGTCCAGCGCTGCGCGAACGAGGCCGGCGGCGCCTTGAATATTTCCGCATAGGCGAGCGCCACCTCGGGCGGCAGATTGTCGGCTTCCTCGGGCGCAAAGCCGAGCGCCGGCCCGCTCCCGCCGATGCCGCCGCCGCTTCGTCCATAGACGAACGGGTCGAGCATCAGGTTCAAGAACTCGTCCATCAACTGGAAGTCGCCGAACACCGCGTCCGCCGCCGCCTCGCCCGACAATTGCGTCAGCGCGTTGGCGAGCCGGCTGCCGGTCAGGCCGTACAGGTTCACGAAGCTCGCCGGCAGCGTGCCACCGTTGTTGAAGTAGGTGTTGAGCCCCGTGGCCACGTTCTCCTGGTTCTCGTTGAGGCTCGTGCCCGCGCCCAATTGCGACGTCAGGTTCAACAGCACGTCGGTCGTGGTGTAGCTCAGGCTGGCGGCAAAGCCCGCCGGCAGATCGACGGTGGCAAGCGTCGCGAAGCTGGTGCCGCCGAGCCCGGCCGACTGCAGGATGTCGTAGGGCCTGTTGCTCGTGTAGGCGCCGGTAGCGAAGTTGGCCTGCACGGTGCCGGCGAGCGAAGCCGTGCCGGTGACGTTGGCGCTCGTCGTCGCCGTCGGATTGAGATAGACCACGTAGAGCGCCCCGGACTGGAAAGCGAGGTTGCCGGCGATGGTCATCGAGGTGCCGGGCACGCCCGCGCTGCCGGGAGCGAAGCTGGCGCCGGATGCGATCGTGACAGTGGGCGGATCGACCGTGCCGGTGCCGGTCAGCGTGCCGCCCGCGTTCACCGTGACGTTGGACGAACCGGTGATCGTGCCCTCGACGTCCAATATGCCGCCGTTGATGACGGTGGCGCCGGTATAGGTGTCGGTTCCGGTGAGCGTCTCGGTGCCGGCAGTGAGCGTCAGCCCGCCGCTGCCGCCGATGGCGCCGGAGAACGTGCCCGAGGCGTTCGTCAGCGTCAGCGTGTTGGCGCCGAGCGCGACCGCGCCCGAGCCGGCGAGGCTGGTGATGGACGTGCCGCCGTTGGTCAGGGCGGAAATATCGAAGGTGCCGTTGTCGAGGACCCCGCTCGATGCGGCGATCGAGCCGGTTCCCGTGAGCGCCAGCGTGCCGGCGCTGATCGTGGTGCCGCCAGTATAGGTGTTGGTCGCGGTGAGCACCAATGTGCCGGCGCCGTTCATGTCGAGGGTGCCCGGCGTGGCGCCGTCGGCGATGATGCCGGCTAGGGTTTGCGTCGTGCCGGCGGGCGGCGCGACGGTCGGATCGCCGGAGAGGGTGATCGGATTGGCGATGGTGAAATTGCCGGTGCTCAGGAACGACAGCGTGGTGCCCGCGGCCATCGAAAGCGTGCCGCTGCCGAGCGCAGAATTGTTGCCGATGATGATCTCGCCGGACGACAGCGCGGTGCCGCCCGTATAGGTGTTGGCGCCGGTGAGCGTCAGCGCGCCGGCGATAGTGCCGGAATTCTCCACGGTCAGGCCGCCGGCGCCGCCGATCACGCCGCCGAGCGTCGCGTCGTTGCCGTCGGTGTCGATCGTGCCGCCGCCGGCGTTGAGCGTGATGCTGCGATCGCTCGTGAACCCCGCCAGGAATTGCAGCGTGCCGCCGCCGAAGGTGAGACTGCCCGAAGCGGCGCCGAGATTGGCGTCGGCGGAGACCGCGAGCGTGCCCTGGTTGATGGTCCACGGCGTCACCGCCGTGGTCGAGCCGGTCAGCGTCCAGGTCGAGGTGCCGGTCTTCACATAGTATTCGAAGCCCAGGTAGTGGACGTCGATCAGCGCCACGTCGAAGCTCGCGCTGCCGCTGCCGCCGAGTTGGAAGGTGTCACCGCCGCCGCTGTGCCCCAAGACATCACCGGTAATGCTGTAGCCCGGCCCGAGGGTGAAGGTGTTACCGGCGGCGTTGTCGGACAGGTCCACCGCCACCCCGCCCGTGCCCACGATCGTCCCGGAATCGAACACGCTGACCGGGATCAAGCCCGCAACCACGATCCCTTTGATGCCGCTGATCGTGCCGGTATTGGTAATGCCGCCGGAGAAACTTCTGACGCCAGAACCGACCAAGATGCCCGTCTTACTGGCCATAATCGTGCCGCTGTTGGCGATGCCGCCCAGGAACGTCGAGACCAGCGTTGTTGTCGCACCAAGTGCGATGCCGACGCCCGCCGAGATCGTACCCGAGTTGCTGATGCCGCCGGAGAAGGCCGAGACGTTGTCGACGTAAATGCCGTAGAGACTCTCCGAGATCACGCCACTGTTGCTGATACCGCCCGCAAAAGTCGAGACGCCACCGGAAATGAAGCCGTCGACGTCAATGCCGTACGCGCCGCCCGAGATCGTTCCGCTGTTGCTGATCCCGCCGGAAAAGCTTGTGACGCCTGGACCGAGCAAGATGCCCGTCCTATTGGCAATAATCGTGCCGCTGTTGGCGATGCCGCCCAGGAACGTCGAGACAAACCCTAATTCCGCACCAAGTGCGATGCCGAAGCTCGCCATGATCATTCCGCTGTTGCTGACGCCGCCGGCGAAGGTCGAGACATTGTCGACGTAAATGCCGTAGAGACTCTCCGAGATCACGCCGCTGTTGCTGATGCCGCCCGCAAAGGTCGAGACGCCACCTGTGAGTCCATTGACGTCAATGCCGTAGAAGCCCCCCGAGATCATGCCGCTGTTGCTGATGCCGCCGGAAAAGCTTGTGACGCCTGCACCGATCAAGATGCCCGTCCTATTGGCAATAATCGCGCCGCTGTTGGCGACGCCGCCCAGGAACGTCGAGACAAACGAGGGTTCCTCACCAATTGCGATGCCGATATCGCTGGCCGTGATCGTGCCGCCGTTGCTGACACCGCCGGAGAAGGTCGAGACGTTGTCGACGTAAATGCCGTCGTCGCCCGCCGAGATCGTGCCGCTGTTGCTGATGCCGCCCGCAAAGGTCGAGACGCCACCTGTGAATCCATTGACGTCAATGCCGTAGAAGCCCCCCGAGATCGTGCCGGAGTTGGTAATGCCGCCGGTAAAGGTCGGCCCGGTGATGGAAATGGCGGTCTTGGTGGAAGTGACCTTGCTCGTGTCGTCGATCACGATGCCGCCGGCGAGCGTGCCGCTGTCGATGATCGAGCCGGAGATGGTGCCGTTGGTGAAGGAGATGCCGGACGAGCTGATCGTGCCTGCGTTGGTGATGTTGCCGGTGAAACTGGTGTTTTTGACGCAGATGCCGCTTATGTTAACGTTATTGGCGTAGGCGCCGGTAATGTTGGTACATGCCGCATAAGCCGCGGGCGCGCCGGCGCCGATCAGCAGCGCCGCCAACGAACTCGAGGCGAGGAGAAGGCGCAGCCGGCGGTCGCAGCCTTGCGCCGGCGCGGCGCGCAACTTCCCCGTCCCGCGCGCGCCCCCGCGACGCACGGACCTTCCCCCTCGCCCGTTTCGGGTCATGTTGACGCTTCCCAGTGCCATTGCCGCTTGCGCGGCTCCTGCTTTTGCAATCCTACCGGGGGTTTGCCGCGATCGACAATCGCGAACGGGCGTTGCCCACACCGGACGCCGCGATTTCCGTCCGCTGTGGCTCAATGGCAACAGTCGGTAGCCGCATGAGCGCAGCGACATGCGGGAAAAATTTTAGCCCGGGTTTCGTTTCACTCAACCCGGGTGACGCTTGCTCCGCTTGTTCGCCTTGAGGATTCCCGCTTGCGCGGGAATGGGCGGCGGAGAAAGTCACTCCCCGAGCGACCGCAGCACCGTCGCCGCCGCCGTGAACTCCGCGAAGCGGACGGCGCGGCGCGCGAGCGCCAATTCGTCGCGGCCCCATTGCTCCATGTTCCAATCCTCATCGACATAAGCGGCCTGCCACGCTTCCTCGACCGGGAGCCGCCCGCGCGCAAGAGCAAGCGCAATGAGCGCCGAGCCGGTGAGCGTGGTCGCCGCGTGCACGGCACCGAGCCGCCAGGGATCATCGGGAATCGCGGCGCGCGCTGCCGTCAGCGCCGCCTCGGATTGGACGACATACGTGACGCCTTCTCCGCACCTGAAATGCGCGCCGAGCGCGTCGCGCGCCCAGGCGAGGATCGGGTCCCAGTGGCGCGCCTCGCGCTCGACCAGCGCCCGCGGGCTTGCGGCGCGGTAGCACATGAGATCGGACGCGAGATATTTCGCCACCTCTTCCGCGACCGGACCGGGCCGCTCGGCAACGCCGTCGATGATCGCGTTGGCAAGGCGGGTGAGCGGCATATGGGCCGGATCGATGACGTCGCGCTGCGCCTGCCATTCCGCGGCGAGCGCCTCCGCCAACGCGGGCGTCGGCGCGGCCAGCATGCGGCGCGCGGGCGTGCGCACCGGCTTGTCGTCGAGCCGCACGGCATAGCCGTCCGCGGCAGGCACGGTCGTGGCTTGGTCGTAGAAGCGGCGGCGCGGAATGGGCCGGGTGGCGCGGCGTACCGCCTCCACGGGGTCGCTCGGGGAACTATTGTCGCACCGCTCGCGCATCAGACTTTAGATCATAAACGAGAACAGTCTTGGCGGCCGCATGCCCACCATCCGCACGACCGCCGCTCGCCGTCATATCCCGAAGTGACACAAAATCGCCAATATATTCAATACTTTATATTAAGCCGAGCGGGCAACGCGTCGCCCCGGACTGAGCCCGCTTGGCGCAGTCCTCATCGCCTCGTCGCTAAGGACCGTGAGCAACAAAACCTCGTTATAACAAGGACAAGCGGTGGCAATTCGCACCTCGTTCGACTACTATCCGCGTCGGATTCGGCGACGGCGCCACGCCGCAAGCGATGCCGATCCGCGCAGCAGCGTGCGTGCCGCCTGACAAGAGCGGAATGCTGCGTGCAAGAGGAATGGAATGAAACTCACCGACATTTCGGTTCCGGACTACTTCCATAAAGTCGTCGATTGTCAGTGGGCCTGTCCGGCGCACACGCCGGTTCCCGAATACATCCGCTTGATCGCCGCCGGCCGCTACAGCGACGCCTACATGATCAATTGGGAATCGAACGTGTTCCCGGGAATTTTGGGACGCACCTGCGACCGGCCCTGCGAGCCCGCCTGCCGGCGCGGCCGCGTGGAAAAGGAGCCGGTCGCCATTTGCCGGTTGAAGCGCGTCGCCGCCGATTTCAAGGACGACATCCGCGCCCGCCTGCCCAAGCCGGCGGAGAAGAAGAACGGCAAGCGCATCGCGCTCGTGGGTTGCGGCCCGGCCTCGCTCACGGTGGCGCGCGATCTTGCGCCCATGGGCTATGAATGCGTCATCTTCGATCAAGATGCGCTCGCCGGCGGCATGATGCGCACCCAGATTCCGAAATTCCGCCTGCCGGAAAGCGTGCTCGAGGAGGAATGCCGCTACATCCTCGATCTCGGCATCGCATTCGTCGGCGAGCGGCGCATCGACAGCATGAAGGCGCTGCTCGCCGAAGATTTCGACGCGATCTTCGTCGGCTGCGGCGCGCCGCGCGGCCGCAACCTCGACATTCCCGGCCGCAAGGAAGCGGCCAAGAACATCCATATCGGCATCGATTGGCTCGCCAGCGTCTCCTTCGGCCACGTGAACGCCATCGGCAAGCGCGTCGTCGTGCTCGGCGGCGGCAACACCGCCATGGATTGCTGCCGCTCTTCGCGCCGGCTCGGCGGCGAGGACGTGAAGGTCGTGGTGCGCTCCGGCTTCGAGGAGATGAAGGCGTCCCCCTGGGAGAAGGAGGACGCCATGCACGAGGACATTCCGATCTTCAATTACCTGGTGCCGAAGGAATTCACTCACGACAACGGCCGGCTCACCGGCGTCGTCTTCGCGAAGGTCAAGGCGGTGCGCGACGCCGACGGCCGCCGCGACCTCAAGCCGACCGGCGAGCCCGACCAACACTTTCCCTGCGACGACGTGCTCATCGCCGTCGGTCAGGAGAACGCGTTTCCCTGGATCGAGCGCGATTGCGGCATCGCCTTCGACAATCGCGGCATGCCGACGGTCGATCCGCGCACCATGGCCTCGACGCACCCCAAGGTGTTCTTCGGCGGCGACGCCGCGTTCGGGCCGAAGAACATCATCTGGGCGGTCGCGCACGGCCACGAAGCCGCGATCTCGATCGACCGGCTCTGCCGCGGCGAGGACGTCACCGTCCGCCCGCCGCCGCAAGTCGCGGTGACGAGCCAGAAAATGGGCCTCCATGAATGGAGCTACGACAACGAGATCGCGCTCGACAGGCGCTACCGGGTGCCGCATCGCGAGAAGGTCGCGGCGCTGCGCGACCTCAGGGCCGAGGTCGAGCTCGGCTATGACCTGGAGCTCGCCTTGAAGGAGGCCGAGCGCTGCCTCAATTGCGACGTGCAGACGGTGTTCACCGGCCGGCTCTGCATCGAGTGCGACGCCTGCGTCGACATTTGCCCGATGGACTGCATCACCTTCACCGGCAACGGCGAGGAGGCCGAGTTGCGCACGCGGCTCACGGCCCCGGCCAAGAATCCGAGCCAGGACCTTTACATCGGCAACAGCCTCAAGACCGGCCGCATCATGGTCAAGGACGAGGATGTGTGCCTGCATTGCGGACTGTGCGCCGAACGCTGCCCCACCGGCGCGTGGGACATGCAGAAATACCTCATCGATATGACCCGCGCGGAAGAAGCATGCCGATTGAGAGCGTAAACGACTTCGTCGTCCAGTTCGCCAACGTCAACGGATCGGGCTCGGCGAGCGCCAACGAACTGTTCGCGCGCGCGGTGCTGCGCATGGGCGTCCCGGTCACCCCGCGCAACATCTTCCCCTCCAACATCCAGGGGCTGCCGACCTGGTACGAGGTGCGCATTTCCGCGTCCGGCCATCTCGGCGCCCGCGGCGGCGTCGATCTGCTGGTCGCCATGAACCCGCAGACCTGGGACAAGGACGTGGCCGGCATCGAGCCCGGCGGCTATCTTCTCTACGATTGCACCAAGCCGCTGCCGGCGGCGAAATTCCGCGACGACATCAACGTCATCGGCGTGCCGCTCACCGCCATCTGCAATCGCGAATACAGCGATCCGCGCCAGCGTCAATTGTTCAAGAACATCATCTATGTCGGCGTGCTTGCGGCATTGCTCGACATGGATATCGGCGAAATCGAGAAGCTCATCGCCGGGCAGTACCAGGGCAAGGAGAAGCTGTTCGACGCCAACAGGCGCGCGCTCCATCTCGGCCGCGACTGGGTGAGGACGAATCTCGAGCACCCGATCGGCCTGCGGCTTGAGCGCGCGAACGCCGTCGGCGACCGCATCTTCATCGACGGCAATTCGGCGGCGGCGCTCGGCGCCGTCTATGGCGGCGCCACGGTCTGCGCCTGGTACCCGATCACGCCGTCGTCGTCGCTCGCCGAGGCGTTCACCCGCCATTGCCGGAGCCTGCGCGTCGATCGGGAAACGCAGAAGAACAAATTCGCCATCATCCAGGCCGAGGACGAGCTGGCGTCGATCGGCATCGTCATCGGCGCCGCCTGGAACGGCGCCCGCGCCTTCACCGCCACGTCCGGGCCGGGCATTTCCCTGATGCAGGAATTCCTCGGCCTCGCCTATTTCGCCGAAATCCCGGCCGTGATCTTCGACGTGCAGCGCGCCGGGCCTTCGACCGGCATGCCGACGCGCACGCAGCAGACCGACATCATCTCCTGCGCCTACGCCTCGCACGGCGACACCAAGCACGTGCTGCTGTTTCCCGAGGATCCGGCCGAAGCCTTCGATTTCGGTGCCGCCGCCTTCGACCTCGCCGACCGGCTGCAGACGCCGATATTCGTGATGATGGATCTTGACATCGGCATGAACCACCGCCTCTGCCGCCCGCTCACCTGGGACGACGGCCGCAGATACGACCGCGGCAAGGTGATGGGCGCGGCGGCGCTCGACGCCGGCCAGGAATTCGGCCGCTATCTCGACGTCGACGGCGACGGTATCCCCTACCGCACGCTGCCCGGCACCCATCCGAGCAGGGGCTCGTTCTTCACCCGCGGCACCTCGCGCGACCGCTACGCGCGCTACAGCGAAGAAGGCACGGCCTACGCCGACAACATGCAGCGGCTGCTGCGCAAGTTCGAGAGCGCGAAGGATTTGGTGCCGCGTCCGCTGCAGGCCAGTGCCGGAAAGCCGACGAAATACGGCGTCATCTATTTCGGCTCGACCTCGCCGGCGATGGACGAGGCGATCGAATTGCTCGAAGCCAAAGGCTATGCGCTCGACCGGCTGCGCGTGCGCGCCTTCCCGTTCCATTCCAGCGTGACGAGCTTCATCGGCGAGCACGATTTCGTATTCGTGGTCGAGCAGAACCGCGACGCGCAGCTGCGCTCGCTGATCGTCAACGAATGCAGCATCGATCCGGTGCGATTGATCCCGATCCTGCATTACGACGGCACCCCGATCACCGCCCGCTTCATCGCCCGCGCCATCGCCGGCCACATCGACGCGCTCAAGGTAACGCCGCTGCGCAAGGTGGTGTCGTGACCGGTCGAAAGTTCGTTACTGCCTTCACCTCTCCCCTGGCGGGAGAGGTCGACCGAGCGAAGCGAGGTCGGGTGAGGGGGAAAATCCCTGCCGCTGTCCCCCTCACCCGGCTCGCAGCTTCGCTGCTCGCCACCCTCTCCCGCCAGGGGAGAGGGAAAGGACTCACAGGTCTGCTGCCATGACCTACGTCGTCAAGCCGAAATTTCACCATCCCGAGCTGCCGAAGAACCAGATCGGCTTCACCCATCGCGATTACGAGGGCGCGGTGTCGACGCTGTGCGCGGGCTGCGGCCACGATTCGATCTCGGCCGCGATCATCGAGGCCTGCTTCGAGCTGTCGATCGCCCCGCATCGGGTGGCCAAGCTCTCCGGCATCGGCTGCTCGTCGAAGACCCCGACCTATTTCCTCGGCAATTCGCACGGCTTCAATTCCGTGCATGGCCGCATGCCGTCGGTCTTGACCGGCGCCAATCTCGCCAACCGCGATCTCATCTATCTCGGCGTCTCCGGCGACGGCGACTCCGCCTCGATCGGCTTCGGCCAGTTCGCCCACGCGCTGCGCCGCGGCGTCAACATGGTCTATATCGTGGAGAACAACGGCGTCTACGGCCTCACCAAGGGCCAGTTCTCGGCCACCGCCGATCCCGGCTCGAAATCGAAACGCGGCGTCGTCAACACCGACAACGCCATCGACCTCGTCGGCATCGCGCTGCAGCTCGGCGCCAGCTTCGTCGCCCGCTCGTTCTCGGGCGACAAGGCGCAACTGACGCCGCTCATCGAGGCCGCCATCGAACACCGCGGCGCCGCCTTCATCGACGTGATCTCGCCGTGCGTCGCCTTCAACAATCACGCCGGCTCGACCAAGAGCTTCGATTACGTGCGCGAGCACAACGAGGCCGTCAACCGGCTCGATTTCATCACCGGCCGGGCGCCGATCAAGATCGATTATGCGCCGGGCAGCGTCGAACTGGTCGAGCAGCACGACGGCTCGACGCTCGCCTTGCGCAAGCTCGACGCCGAATACGACGTGCACGACCACCTCGCCGCCTTGAGTTTCCTGCACATGCACGCGGCCAAGGGACAGATCGTGACCGGCCTCCTCTATGTCGCGCCCGAGGCCGAGGACCTGCACGACCGTCTCAACACCGTGGCGACGCCGCTCAACGCGCTCGGCGAGACCGAGTTGTGCCCCGGCGCGGCCGCCTTGGACAAGATCAACGCCGGCCTGCGCTGATCCCCGTCAATCCGGGGCCGGCCGCAGGCCGGAGCCCCGAATCCATAATCACAGCGGGGCGCCCATTCTGCACCGTCCGTGGTTATGGATTCCGGGCTCCTCGCTGCGCTCGGCCCCGGAATGACGGAGGTCACTCCTCCGGCGCCGCGACGATCGGGTCGTAGCGCGTAACGTCGAGGCCGATGAGATTCCACGATTGCCGCATGTGCGGCGGCAGCGGCGCGGTGACATCGATCGTTCCGCCGCGCGGGTGCGGCACGACGATGCGCCGCGCCACGAGATGCAGCTTGTTCTGCATGCCGCCCGGCAGCTCCCAGTTCTCACGCGCGAAATATTTCGGATCGCCGACGATCGGATGGCCGATATGGGCCATGTGCGCGCGCAATTGATGGGTGCGGCCGGTGACCGGCTTGAGCGACACCCAGGCGAGCGCCGGGCCGGCTGTTTCCACCACCGCGTAATAGGTCACGGCGTGGCTTGCGCCCGCTTCGCCGTGGCGGGCGATGCGCATATGCGATTCCTCGGCGCGCTCCTCCTTGGCGAGGAAGGTCGAGATGCGGCCCTGTCGCGGTTTCGGCGCGCCGGCGACCAGCGCCCAATAGATCTTGCGCGCCGCACGCGAGCGGAAGGTCTTGGCCAAGGCCGCCGCGGCAAAGCGCGTCTTGGCGACAAGGAGGCAGCCGGCGGTGTCCTTGTCGAGCCGATGCACCAGCCGCGGCCGCTGTCCGTTTGCGTCGCGTAAAACCTCGAGCATGCCGTCGAGATGACGGGCGGTGCCGGAGCCGCCCTGCACCGCGAGCCCCATCGGCTTGTCGAGCACCAGCACGTCGGCGTCCTCGTAAAGCGTGATCGATTTGAGGAATGCGCGGGTCTTCTCGTCGGCCTCGTTGCCGGGCGCGCGCGGTTTCTTCTGCTGATCGAGCCGCAACGGCGGAATGCGCACGCTCTGACCGGACTCCAGCCGGTTGTTCGGCTGCGTGCGCTTGCCGTTCACCCGCACCTCGCCTTTGCGGATGACGCGCTGGATGTGGGAGAAGCTCAACCTCGGACACCGCGTCTCGAGGAAGCGATCGACGCGCATCCCGGCTTCGTCGGCGGTGACGGCGACATTTTGGACCGTGCTGCGCTCGCGCCCCTCCCCCCGCGGAGCGGAGCGGAGTGGTGGGGAGGGGTCGGGGGTGGGGGGCGTTTTATCTGTAAAGCCCCCCACCCCGGCTCGCCTCGCTCGCCGACCCTCCCCACCACGCGCTGCGCGCGCGGGGGGAGGGAAAGAAAAGCGCGGGCCGGCGATCCCTCGGCCGCCGCCCGGCTGCCGCGGCCCGCGGCCGCCTCTCACGAACCGCTCCGCTCTTTGCGCAGCTTCGCCCAATATTCGAGGCGTTTCTTGATTTCGCGCTCAAAACCTCGCTCGGGCGGATCGTAGAATTTCTGCCGGCCGAGCTGTTCGGGGAAATAGTCCTGGCCGGAGAACGCCTCGGGCGCGTTGTGGTCGTATTCGTACCCCTCGCCGTAGCCTTCGCTCTGCATCAGCCTGGTCGGCGCATTGAGGATATGCTTGGGCGGCAGCAGCGAACCGGCCTCCTTCGCCGTGCGCATGGCGGCGCCGAACGCCACATAGGCCGCGTTCGACTTCGGCGCGGTGGCGACGTAGATCACGGCTTCGGCGATGGCGAGCTCGCCCTCGGGCGAGCCGAGAAAATCGTAGGCGTCCTTGGCGGCGTTGGCGACAACGAGCGCCTGCGGGTCGGCAAGCCCGATGTCCTCGACCGCCATGCGCACGATGCGGCGGGCGAGATAGAGCGGGTCCTCGCCGGCATCGAGCATGCGGCAGAGATAATAGAGCGCGGCGTCGGCATCGGAGCCGCGCACCGATTTGTGCAAAGCGCTGATGAGATTGTAGTGGCTGTCCTGCTGCTTGTCGTAGATCGGCGCGCGGCGCTGCACCACCTCCTGCAGGGCGGCGGCGTCGAAGGTCTCGCCGTGACGGGCGGCGCGCCATATTTCCTCCGCGAGGGTGAGCGCGGCGCGGCCGTCGCCGTCGGCCATGCGCAAAAGCGCGGCACGCGCGCCGTGATCGAGCGGCAGCGTCTTGCCTTCGATCGTCTCGGCGCGGGCGATGAGCTTCTCCAGCGCGGCGGCGTCAAGCGGCCGGAAGACGAGAACGCGCGAACGCGACAGGAGCGGCGCGATCAACTCGAAGGAGGGATTCTCCGTCGTGGCGCCGACCAGCACGATGGTGCCGTCCTCCATGACCGGCAGGAAGGAATCCTGCTGCGCGCGGTTGAAGCGGTGAATCTCGTCGACGAAAAGGAGCGTCCCCTGCCCGGTCTCGCGGCGCAGCCGCGCGGCATCGAACACCTTCTTGAGATCGGCGACGCCGGAAAAGACGGCCGAGATCTGCGCGAAATAGTGGTCGGTCGCCCGCGCCAGGAGCCGCGCCACGGTGGTCTTGCCGGTGCCGGTCGGTCCCCAGAAAATGAGCGAGCCGAGCGAGCGCGCCTCCAGCATGCGCGTGAGCGCGCCGTCGGCGCCGAGGAGATGATCCTGGCCGACGACGTCGGCGAGCTTGTCCGGGCGCAGCCTGTCGGCGAGCGGCCGCGGCGCTCCGCGCTCGAGGCCCGCGGCGGCGAACAAGTTCGGCGCCTTGGGTTTGGGACGCTCACTCATCCGCAGGCTCCTCCCTCTCTCCGCGCGCGGGGAGAGGTGAGAATCATCCACTCAACATCACCGATATCTGCTGGCCGCCGCGGTCTATGGTGATGCGCCATTGCCGGCCGCCGCCATTGGCGATGCGTTCGAGGTCGGCGGATTTGGCGATTCTTTGATTGTTGACCGAAACGACGATGTCGCCCTTCTGGAAGCCGAGCGACTGCGCCGGCGAGCCGTCGGCCACGGCGGTGATGACGACGCCCTCGGTCTGCGGATCCAGGTGCAGCTCGTCGGCCAAGGCCGGCGAAAGATTGGCGACCGTGGCGCCGAGGAAAGGCGAGCGACCGCGAATCTTGATCTCGTTGCGCGGCGTGTCGGGAAGGCCTTCGAGCGCAACGGCGACCGTCATGGCCCTGCCCTGCCGGATCAGGCCGACCTGCGCGCTGCCGCCGAGCGGCTTGGTGGCGAAGCGATAATCGAAGGCGTTGGGATCCTCGACATCGGCGCCGTCGATACTGACGATGAGATCGCCGGGCCTGAGGCCGGCGCGCGCCGCGGGCCCGCCGGGCGCGACGCTCGCCACCAGCGCGCCGCTCGGTCGCTTGAGGCCGAGACTGTCGGCGATCTCCGCCGTGACCTCCTGCAGCTTGGCGCCGAGCCACGGCCGCTTCACCGCGCCGCTGCCGCCCTTGGCGGAGGCGACCACCACGCGCACCATGTTTGCCGGAATCGCGAAGCCGATCCCCTGCGATCCGCCCGAGCGCGAATAGATCGCGGTGTTGATGCCGACCAATCGGCCGTCGAGGTCGACCAGGGCGCCGCCGGAATTGCCGGGATTGATGGCGGCGTCGGTCTGGATGAAGAATTGATAGTCGCTGATGCCGACTTGCGTGCGCGCCAGCGCCGAGACGATGCCGTGCGTGACCGTCTGTCCGATCCCGAACGGGTCGCCGATCGCCAGCACCACGTCGCCGACCTTAAGTTCGTCGGAATTGCCGAATTCGAGCACCGGAAAGCGCTCGTGCCCGCCCTTGATGCGCAGAACGGTGAGATCGCTGCGCTCGTCCTTGAGCACGATGTCGGCGTCGAATTCGCGCTTGTCGGCAAGCGAGATCTTGACCTCGCTCGCCCCCTCGATCACGTGGTAATTGGTGACGACGAGGCCGGTGGGATCGACGATGACGCCGGAACCGAGCGAGCGCTCGACCTGCTCGCGCGGCACCCTGCCGAAGAACTGACGGAAGAACGGATCGTTGAAGAACGGGTTGCGCCGTTCGACGACGCGGGCGGCATAGACGTTCACCACCGCCGGCGCCACGCGCTCGACCACCGGCGCGAACGAAAGCTGCGGCTCGCCGGGCGAAGCCGGGACCCGGCGGTCCTGGGCGTTGGCGGTCACGAGTTGCACCAACAGCGTGCCCACGGCGAAACCAATCGAGACGACACGCGGATGCAGCATTGGAAGGATCCTATGCAACCATATCCGAAGTACGTGCCAAGCGCGTCTTGATCATGTTGTTGATTTGACGTGTCGAGTCTATGACCCGCAGGCGTTTCTTAAGGTCCGCATAAGAGAAGCTGTTCAACAGGTCCACAAACGCGACGTTGACGAACGACGACGATGTAGTCTGGACACCCTCAAATGAAACGACAACACCGGCTTTTTGTCTACTCAGCTCACTGCTTAAACGCCTGAACACGATTTCACCTTCCTCCGATGTATTCGCTCCAGAAACGAGATCGCGGATACGAATCACCATTGCAGTTCCTCCCGCTCCTCGGGCAGCTCTTCAATTGTATCCGTGCGAATTTCGATATCGATTGTGGTCCCCGGAGAGAAACCGACATTGTCCGACACCGTCGGACGAATCGCGCGGATCACAATTGACAAAGTCGGCCTTCGTCCCTTTCTCACTCAGCCAATTAATAAGATTGCTTAGGAAAACGACCCCGGCTGGACGAATGAAATCGAGCTGCGCAAAATCGAAAATGAGCTTGTCAGGGAACCCCTCTCTGCAAGACGCAACTACGTCGGCTGCGACTTTCGCCAAAGTCTGCCCATCAAATTGCGCCGGCAACTTGATAACGGGATTGGTCATGATCTCCCGATACCATGCGGCAGGGAACGTCAGCCGCACCGCTTCCTACGCCGGCACGGGCGCAGCTTCTGCGGCGCGGGCCTCAACCGGCCCGGAATCCTTGCCCTTGGCCGCCACGTCGCGGTCGACGAACTCGATCACCGCCACCGGCGCCGAATCGCCATAGCGGAAGCCGGCTTTGAGCACGCGGACATAGCCGCCGTTGCGCTCCTTGTAGCGCGGGCCGATCACCGCGAAGAGTTTCTTGACCATGGCGAGGTCGCGCAACTGCGCAATCGCCTGCCGGCGGGCGTGCAGGTCGCCGCGCTTGCCGAGGGTGACCAGCTTCTCGACGACCGGGCGCAGGTCCTTCGCCTTCGGCAGCGTGGTGATGATCTGCTCGTGCTTGATGAGCGACGCGGCGAGGTTCGCCAGCATGGCGCGGCGATGATCCGAGCGGCGGTTGAACTTGCGGTGGGTCTTGGCGTGACGCATGTCTGGACTCCAGACAACGGACAATAGAGGACAGATAAAAGAGGAATGCCTGTCAGTCCTCCGTCGTCCGTCTTCCGTCCTCTGTTCAGTAATGATCCTCGAAGCGCTTGGCCAGCTCCTCGATGTTCTCCGGCGGCCAGCCCGGCACTTCCATGCCAAGATGCAGACCCATTTGCACCAGCACTTCCTTGATCTCGTTGAGCGACTTCCTGCCGAAATTCGGCGTGCGCAGCATCTCGGCCTCGGTCTTCTGCACCAGATCGCCGATATAGACGATGTTGTCGTTCTTCAGGCAGTTGGCCGACCGCACCGACAGCTCGAGCTCGTCGACCTTCTTGAGGAACGCCGGGTTGAAGGCGAGATCGGGAATGGCCTCCTGCGCGGTCTCGCGCTTGGGCTCCTCGAAGTTCACGAACACGTTGAGCTGGTCCTGGAGGATGCGCGCGGCGAAGGCCAACGCATCCTCGGGGCTGACGGCGCCGTTGGTCTCGATCGACAGCGTGAGCTTGTCGTAGTCGAGAATCTGTCCTTCGCGCGTGTTCTCCACCTTGTAGGAGACCTTGCGCACCGGCGAATAAAGGCTGTCCACCGGGATCAATCCGATCGGCGCGTCCTCCGGACGGTTGCGCTCGGCCGGGATGTAGCCCTTGCCGATATTGACCGTGAATTCCATGCGGATCTCGGCGCCCTCGTCGAGCGTGCACAAAATGAGGTCGGGATTGAGCACGACGACATCGCCCACGGTCTGGATGTCGCCCGCGGTCACCGTGCCCGGACCCTGCTTCTTCACCACCATGCGCTTGGGCCCCTCGCCCTGCATCTTGATGGCGATGTCCTTGATGTTAAGCACGATGTCGGTCACGTCCTCGCGCACGCCGGCGATCGAGGAAAACTCGTGCAGCACGCCGTCGATATGCACCGACTGGACGGCGGCGCCCTGCAGCGAGGACAACAGAATGCGCCGCAGCGCGTTGCCGAGCGTCACACCGAAGCCGCGCTCCAGCGGTTCGGCGACCACCGTCGCCGCGCGCCGCGTATCGGCCCCGGCGCTGACCTGCAGCTTGCTTGGCCTGATCAGTTCCTGCCAGTTCTTCTGGATCGTCACGTCATCACCCATCGCGTTGCGCGGCGTAAAAAGCTCGCGCGCCCCACTCCGCTCCGTGGGGCGAAGATCGAGCGGCGGCAGATGTTCCAATTCCATCGGCCGGTTTCTCCTATACGCGCCGCCGCTTGCGCGGGCGGCAGCCGTTGTGCGGGATCGGCGTCACGTCGCGGATCGAGGTGATGGTGAAGCCGGCGGCCTGCAGCGAGCGCAGCGCCGACTCGCGCCCCGAACCGGGACCGGCCACCTCCACTTCGAGCGTGCGCATGCCGTGCTCCTGCGCCTTCTTGGCGGCGTCCTCGGCGGCGACCTGCGCCGCATAGGGCGTCGACTTGCGCGAACCCTTGAAACCCATCGTACCCGCCGAGGACCAGGCTATGGTGTTGCCCTGGACGTCGGTGATGGTAATCATCGTGTTGTTGAACGTCGCATTCACGTGCGCGACGCCGGAGGCGATGTTCTTGCGCTCGCGGCGGCGGACGCGCGTGGCTTCCTTACCCATTCTGAACCCTTTCGCGGATCGGAACCGGCCGCTCCGGTGTCGTCTGGTTCCCCTCCCTTCCCCGCGCCGCTCGCGCGCGAGCAAAGAAAGGGGAGATACGCTATTTCTTCTTGCCGGCGATTGGCTTGGCCGGACCCTTGCGGGTGCGTGCATTGGTGTGGGTGCGCTGTCCGCGCACCGGCAGGCCGCGGCGATGACGCAACCCGCGGTAACAGCCGAGATCCATGAGCCGCTTGATGTTCATGGCAACCTCGCGCCGCAGATCGCCCTCGACCATATAGTCGCGGTCGATCACCTCGCGCAGTTGCAGCACTTCCTGATCGGTCAGTTGCGACACTCGGCGGGAATCGGGCAGCGACACTTTGTGCATGATCTCCTTGGCCTTGGTGGGACCAATGCCGTAGATATATTGCAATGCCACCACGACGCGCTTGTTGGTCGGGATATTGACACCGGCGATACGGGCCACGTCAGTTGCTCCTTGTGCGGGTCGGCCGAGGATCGCCTCGTGCCGCCCGGCCGCTCTCTATCGATCCGAATTTCACCTGAGAAGCCACAAACGTAAAAAAGCCAACGCCTGCCTGCCGCTGCGGCTTGGCATCGCTCATCAATCTCCGACTGGATATTTCGGGCTTATTAATGGATTCCTCGCGCCTTCGTCAACCTCGGCCAGCGATTTCGTGGATAAATCGGTCTACCTCCGGTGGTTTCCCGCATCGGACCGACGCATTCCGCCGTTACGTCCGCGCCCCGCTTTGCGACCCCCGCGCCCCGCTTTGCGCCGACCGGCCGTTAAAGAGTTCTTTGATTTTTTTCCTATACGAGCCACAGGAGACGACTTCCGGACCGGCTTTTTGCCCGAGCCCGCGGCCAATACGTTTTCGATCTCCGTAGCGACCTCCCGGATGGGCGCCATGCCGTCAACGGAGTGCAGCGCGCCCTGCCGGCGGTAATAGGCGATCAGCGGCGCGGTCTGCTCGCGGTAGGCGGCGAGGCGGCGACGCAACACGTCGGGGCTGTCATCGTCCCGCAGCGGCTCGCCCCGCGCCTTCATTTCCGCGATCCGGCTTTCGATGCGCTTGACCAGGACGTCCTCATCGACGCGCAGCTCGATCACCGCGTCGAGCGCGACGCCGTGCCGCGCCAGCATGCGGTCAAGCGCTTGCGCCTGCGGCACGGTCCGGGGAAAGCCGTCGAGGATGAAGCCCTTACGCGCGTCCGGCTGCTCGATGCGTTGCGCGACGATCTCGACCACGATGTCGTCGGGCACCAGGTTGCCGCGGGCCATGATATCCCGGGCCCGGCGGCCGACGGGCGTGTCGGCGCGCACTGCGGCGCGCAGCATGTCCCCGGTTGAGAGCTGGACTGTTCCGTATTTGGCGACGACATGCTGGGCCTGCGTTCCCTTGCCAGCCCCCGGCGGGCCCAGCAGGATCAATCTCATCTACGGCGCCCCCTCAGTTTCGATCGTTTGATCAGGCCTTCGTACTGGTGCGCCAGCAAATAGCCCTGCACCTGCGCCACCGTATCCATGGTGACGCTGACCACAATGAGCAGCGAGGTGCCACCGAAATAGAACGGCACCGCCGCGTAGGAGATCAGGATCTCGGGGAAGAGGCACACCACCGCCAGATAGGCGGCTCCGATCACCGTGACCCGCGACAACACGTAATCGATGTATTCGGCCGTGCGCTCGCCCGGCCGGATGCCGGGGACGAAGCCGCCGTGTTTTTTCAGATTATCGGCGGTCTCCGTCGGGTTGAACACGACCGCCGTGTAGAAGAAGGCGAAGAAGACGATGAGGCCGACATAGAGCGCGAGGAACAGCGGCCGGCCGTGCGAGAGCTGGGTCGTTATCGCCGTGAGCCATTCCGGCCCTTGTCCCGCCGTGAAATTGGCGACCGTGGTCGGCAGGAGGAGCAAGGAGGAGGCGAAGATCGGCGGGATCACGCCCGACGTATTGAGCTTGAGCGGCAGGTGCGACGACTGGCCCTCGAACATACGATTGCCCACTTGGCGCTTCGGATATTGGATCAGGAGACGGCGCTGCGCCCGCTCCATGAAGACGATGAAGGTGATGACCGCGACCGCCATCACCAGGACGATGAGGATGAGCCCGGTCGAGAGCGCGCCCTGGCGGCCGAGCTCGAGCGTACCGGCGATAGCCGACGGCAATTGGGCGACGATCCCCGACATAATGATGAGCGAGGTACCGTTGCCGATGCCGCGCTGCGTGATCTGTTCGCCGAGCCACATCAGGAAAATGGTGCCGCCGGTAAGCGTGATCACGGTCGAGATGCGGAAGAACAGGCCGGGATTGGCGACCACGGTGGCGGCGCCTTCGAGGCCGACGGCTATGCCGTAGGCCTGGACCGCGGCCAAGAGCACGGTCAGGTAACGCGTGTATTGGTTGATCGTCTTGCGGCCCTGCTCGCCCTCCTTCTTGAGCTGTTCGAGCGTCGGCGACACCGTCGTCATCAACTGGATGATGATCGAGGCCGAGATGTAGGGCATGATGTTGAGCGCGAAGATCGCCATGCGGTGGATGCCGCCGCCGGCGAACATGTTGAACATCCCGAGAATGCCGCCGGCCTGGGTGCGGAAAATCTGGTCCCAGGCGTTGGGATCGATGCCCGGCAGCGGAATGTAGGTGCCGAGCCGATAGACGAGCAGCGCGCCGAGCGTGAACCAAATGCGTTTTTTCAGCTCTTCGGCCTTGGCCAGCGCCGAGAAGTTGAGATTGGCCGCCAGTTGTTCTGCCGCGGAGACCATGCGCCAATACTCCGTATGCCCCGCCCTATATAGGCGCTAGAGCATGATCCGGAAAAGCGGAAACCGGTTTTCCAAAAAGATCATGCTCCGCCAAAAAGCTGGAGCGGGATGACGACTCGAAGATAAGTCATCCCGCCCTAGGCCGCCGGTTCGCCCGCTCGTCGTGCCCTTGGAGCGAGGATTTCGACCGTGCCCCCGGCCTTTTCCACCGCGGCCACCGCCGACTTCGACGCGCCGAACACCGACACGGCGATCTTAGCCTTGATCTCGCCGCCGCCAAGAAGCCGCACCCCGTCCTTGGCGCGGCGCAGGATCCCGGCGTCGACCAGGGTCGCGGCGTCGATCCGCGCCGCCGGGTCGAGGCGGCCGGCATCGATCGCCTGCTGCAGGCGTCCGAGATTGACCTCGTTGAGCTTGCGCGCAAATTTCACATTCTTGAAGCCGCGCTTGGGCAGGCGGCGGTGCAACGGCATCTGGCCGCCTTCGAAGCCCTTGATGCGCACGCCGGAGCGCGCGGTCTGCCCCTTGCCGCCGCGGCCGCCGGTCTTGCCTTTGCCGGAGCCGATGCCGCGGCCGATGCGCTTGCGCGTCTTGCGGGCGCCCGGCCGGCCGGCGAGTTCCTGAAGTTTCATCGTTTCGTCGCTCCTCGCATGGGCACCGCCCCCGCTGGCGGGAAAGACAGGTTCATTTCTCCACCACCTCGACGAGATGCGACACCTTGGCGATCATGCCGCGCGTTTGCGGCGTATCGGGGAGTTCGGCGATGCGGCCGATCTTGTTGAGCTTGAGGCCGACGAGCGTCTCGCGCTGGCGGTGATGACGACGCATCGGGCTGCCCGTCTGCCGGACCTTGACGGTCTTGTCCGCGTTCTTGTCCGCATTCATCGCCTGCTCTCCCGGATGCGGCGCTCAATCGGCCGCCTGCTCAGCCTCGACGTCGCGGCGGCGCGCCTGCAGCGCCGACACCTTGATGTTGCGGCGCGCGGCGACCGCGCGCGGCGAATCCTGGCGCTTGAGCGCGTCGAAGGTGGCGCGCACCACGTTGTAGGGATTCGACGAGCCGATCGACTTCGCCACCACGTCCTGCATGCCCAGCGTCTCGAACACGGCGCGCATCGGGCCGCCGGCGATGATGCCGGTACCGGGCGGCGCGGCGCGCAGATAGACGCGGCCGGCGCCATGGCGGCCGGCGACGTCGTGATGCAGCGTGCGCCCTTCGCGCAGCGGCACCCGCGTCAGCGTCCGCTTGGCGGCCTCGGTCGCCTTGCGGATCGCCTCCGGCACCTCGCGCGCCTTGCCGTGGCCGAAGCCGACCCGGCCCTTCTGATCGCCGACGACGACCAGAGCCGCGAAGCCGAAGCGCCGTCCGCCCTTCACCACCTTGGCGACGCGATTGATGTGGACAAGCTTGTCGACGAACTCGCCGTCGCGCTCTTCCGTTTTCCGCTCGCGGGGTTCACGGGCCATGATGACCAGCCGTTTCGTTCATGCTTTTGCTCCGAGATGAGACGACGGACGACGGAGGCCGGAATAGCCGGCGCCCTGCCGCTTACACCTGTCCGTCGTCCGTCGTCTGTCCTCCGTCATCAGAAATTCAATCCGCCTTCGCGCGCGGCCTCGGCCAGCGCCTTGACGCGGCCGTGGTAAAGATAGGCGCCGCGATCGAACACCACGTCCTTGACGCCCTTCTCCATCGCCCGCTCGGCGATGAGCTTGCCCACGGCCTTCGCCGCGTCGATGCCGGCGCCGGTTTTCAGACCCTCGCGCATCGCCTTCTCGAGCGAAGAGGCGGAGGCGAGTGTGACGCCATGGTCGTCGTCGATCAGTTGCGCATAGATGTGCTTGGAGGAGCGGAACACGCAGAGCCGCTTGCGGCCATGCGCGGCGCGACGCAAGGTGCCGCGCACGCGTCCTTGCCGCCGCTCGGTCCGGTCCTTGAGCTTGCTCATCGGCGGCTCCGCTACTTCTTCTTGCCTTCCTTGCGGAAGATGCGCTCGGCGGCATATTTGATGCCCTTGCCCTTGTACGGCTCGGGCGGCCGGTAGGCGCGGATCTCGGCGGCGACCTGGCCGACCTTCTGACGGTCGATGCCGCTGACCACGATCTCGACCGGGCGCGGCGTCGCAATGGTGATACCTTCGGGGATCGGATAGACGATGTCGTGGCTGTAGCCGAGCGCGAGCTGCAAGTTCTTGCCCTGCACCGCCGCGCGGTAGCCGACGCCGTTGATCTCCAGCCGCTGCTCGAAGCCTTTCGTCACTCCGGCGATCAGATTGGCGACGAGCGTGCGCGCGGTCCCCCATTGCGAGCGCGCGCGTTTGGTTTCGCTGCGCGGATCGACCCTGATCCGTCCGCCGTCAAGCTTGACCTCGACCTCGTCCGGCAGCACCGCCGAAAGCGCACCCTTCGGTCCCTTCACCTTGACGGTCTGGCCGGCGATATCGGCGGTGATGCCCGACGGGATCGGGACCGGTTTATTGCCGATGCGGGACATTGTCCATCCGTTCCATCCGTTGCTTTCGCCCGCTTCCCGCCGCGCCTAGAACACCGTGCACAGGACTTCGCCGCCGACATTGGCGTCGCGGGCCTCGTGGTCGGCCATGACGCCCTTGGGCGTCGATACGATGGCGACGCCGAGGCCGTTGTTGACGCGCGGCAGACTCCTGACCGAGGTATAGACGCGGCGGCCGGGCTTGGAAATGCGCGCGATCTCGCGGATCACCGGCTCGCCGTCGGAATATTTCAGCTCGATCTCGATCTCCGCGCGCCCCTCGCGTTCGACCACCGCATAGCCGCGGATATAGCCTTCGCTCTTGAGCACTTCCAGCACGCGTTCGCGCAGCTTCGAGGCGGGACTTGAGACCTTGGCCTTGTTGCGCATCTGCGCGTTGCGGATGCGGGAAAGAAGATCGCCGAGCGGATCGTTCATCGCCATCGCGCGCCTCCTCACCAGCTCGACTTCACCAGGCCCGGGATCAGCCCTTTCGAGCCGAGTTCGCGGAGCGCGATGCGCGACAATTTGTGCTTGCGGTAATAGCCGCGCGGCCGGCCGGTCACCAGGCAGCGGTTGCGCACCCGCGTGGCCGACGAGTTGCGCGGCAACTTGGCGAGCTTCAGCGTCGCCGCGAAGCGTTCCTCGACCGGCTTCGACTGGTCGCGGACGATCGCCCGAAGCCGCGCGCGGCGGCCGGAGAATTTCTTGGTCAGCCGGCGGCGGCGGTCGTTCTTCTCAATCGCACTCTTCTTCGCCATCTCGTTCTCCAAGCGGTTCCGCGTTTGCGGCTCGGCGGGCCTCACTGCCGGAATGGAAAATTGAACGCCGTCAACAACGCGCGCGCCTCCTCATCGCTGCGCGCGGTGGTGCATACGGTGATGTCCATGCCCCAGATGTCGGCGGCCTTGTCGTAGTCGATCTCCGGGAACACGATGTGCTCCTTGATGCCGAGCGTGTAGTTGCCGCGGCCGTCGAAGCTCTTCGGGCTCAGGCCGCGGAAGTCGCGCACGCGCGGCAGCGCGATATTGATGAGCCGGTCGAGGAACTCGTACATACGCGCCTGGCGCAGCGTCACCTTGCAGCCGATCGGCTGGCCGGCGCGCACTTTGTAGGTGGCGATCGATTTGCGCGCCTTGGTGATCACCGCCTTCTGCCCGGCGATGAGCGCGAGATCGACGGCCGCCGATTCCACCTTCTTGCGGTCGGCGACGCCCTCGCCGATGCCCATGTTGATGACGATCTTGTCGAGGATCGGAGTCTGCAAACGGTTCTTGTAGCCGAATTGCGCGGCGAGCTTGCCGCGAATTGTCTGCTCGAACTCGACCTTGAGCCGCGCCGGCACGCGCGGCTCGGGCGGCCGTGGCGCCGCCGGCTTCTCCCCCTTGCCGTCCTTGCCGTCGGCCGCGACTTTGTCGCCCTTCTCCGCCCTTGCCGCCTTCGCCTTTTCGGCCTTGTCCGCCTTGGCGGCCGTCTTGTCGGCCCGCTCCGGCTTGCCGGGCTGCGCAAGCGCGGCCTTCCTTGTCTTCTTCTCGTCCGGATCAGCCATTGATCTCCACTCCCGAACGCTTGGCGATGCGCACCTTCTTGCGGTCGTCGCCTTTGCCGACATATTTGAAGCCGACCCGCGTCGGCTTGCCGTCCTTAGGGTCGGCGAGCGCGATGTTCGACAGGTGGATCGGCGCCTCCTTGGAGATGATGCCGCCCTCCTGGGTCGTGCTCTGGCGCTGGTGGCGCTTGACCATGTTGACGCCGCGCACCAGCGCGCGGCCGCTGTCGCGATGCACCTCGATCACCTCGCCGCTGCGGCCCTTGTCGCGCCCGGCGATCACCACCACGGTGTCGCCCTTCCTGATCCGCACCGCCATCACAGCACCTCGGGCGCGAGCGAGATGATCTTCATGTGGTTCTTGGCCCGCAATTCGCGCGGCACCGGACCGAAGATGCGGGTGCCGACCGGCTCCATCTGCGGGTTGATGAGCACCGCGGCGTTGCGGTCGAAGCGGATGATCGAACCGTCGGGGCGCTTGATGTCCTTGGCGACGCGCACGATCACCGCCTTCATCACGTCGCCCTTCTTCACCCGGCCGCGCGGGATCGCCTCCTTCACCGAGACGACGATCACGTCGCCGATGGTGGCGTATTTGCGCCTGGAGCCGCCCAGCACCTTGATGCACATGACGCGGCGGGCGCCGGAATTGTCGGCCACGTCGAGATTGGTTTGCATCTGGATCATGGGCTGTCCCGCTCGTTCCAATCGAGGCTCACGACGCCTTCCGCTTCTCGCCGCGCACCACCGCCCAGCGCTTGAGCTTGGAGATTGGACGGTGCTCCTCGATCCACACGGTGTCGCCGACCTTGAACTCGTTGTTCTCGTCGTGGGCGTAATATTTCTTCGTCCGCCGCACCGTCTTCTTGAACAAGGGATGGGTGAAACGGCGCTCGACGCGCACCACCAGCGTCTTGTTCTGCTTGTCGCTCACCACCACGCCTTGCAGGCTGCGCTTGGGCATCCCTGATCCTCTCAACCCTTCGGCGCGCGCTTATGCCGCGCAATCGTCTTCAATCGCGCGATATCGCGCCGCACTTCGCGCACCCGCGCGGTATTCTCCAACTGGCCGGTGGCGCGCTGGAAACGCAGGTTGAACTGCTCCTTCTTGAGCTTGAGCACCTCGTCGTCGATCTGGTCGATCGTCATCGCCCTGATGTCGTCCGCCTTCATGACACCCCTACTCGCTGATGCGCTCGACGAAGCGGGTCTTGACCGGCAGCTTGGCGGCGGCGAGCGCCAGCGATTCGCGCGCCACCTGCGCGGTCACGCCGTCGATCTCGAACAGGATGCGGCCGGGCTTGACGCGCGCCACCCAGAATTCCGGGTTGCCCTTGCCCGAGCCCATGCGCACTTCGAGCGGCTTCTTGGAGACCGGCACGTCCGGAAAGATGCGGATCCAGACCCGCCCCGAGCGCTTCATGTGCCGGGTCAGGGCGCGGCGCGCGGCTTCGATCTGGCGCGCGGTGACGCGATCGGGCTCGAGCGCCTTCAATCCGAACTGGCCGAAGGCGAGATCGACCGCGCTCGAGGCGACGCCGTGGATGCGGCCCTTGTGCGCCTTGCGGAATTTCGTTCGCATCGGTTGCAGCATGGCGGACGCCTTTTCTCCGGATCTTGTTCCCGCTCACGCCGCGTCGCGACGCGGCCGGCCGGCCTCGCCTTCGGCCATGCGTTTGTCCTGCGCCATCGGGTCGTGCTCCATGATCTCGCCCTTGAAGATCCACACTTTCACGCCGCAGGTGCCGTAAGTGGTGAACGCCGTGGCGAGGCCGTAATCGACGTCCGCGCGCAGCGTATGCAGCGGCACGCGGCCCTCGCGATACCATTCCATGCGCGCGATCTCGGCGCCGCCGAGCCGGCCCGAGCAATTGATGCGGATGCCGCCGGCGCCGAGCCGCATCGCCGATTGCACCGCGCGCTTCATGGCGCGGCGGAAGGCGACGCGGCGCTCGAGCTGCTGGGCGATCGATTCGGCGACGAGCTGGGCGTCGAGCTCAGGCTTGCGGATTTCGACGATGTTGATCACCACGTCGCTGGCGGTGAGCGCGGCGACCTTGCGGCGCAATTTCTCGATGTCGGCGCCCTTCTTGCCGATGACCACGCCCGGACGCGCCGAGTGGATGGTGACCCGGCATTTCTTGTGCGGGCGCTCGATCACGATCTTGGACACCGCCGCCTGCTTCAATTCCTTCATCAGCGCCTCGCGGATCTTCATGTCCTCGTGCAAGAGCGCACCGTAGCTCGACTTGCCGGCGTACCAGCGCGAATCCCAGGTGCGGTTGATGCCGAGCCGCAGCCCGATCGGATTGACCTTCTGACCCATCGCCGCCTCCGCTATGCCTGCGCCTCGACCTCACGCACCACGATGGTGAGGTTCGCGAACGGCTTGAAAATTCTCCCGACGCGGCCGCGCGCGCGCGGCACGCTCCGCTTCAGCACCAGCGCCTTGCCGACATGCGCCGCGACGACGACGAGATCGTCGACGTCG
This sequence comes from Xanthobacteraceae bacterium, assembly GCA_030037895.1. Classification (GTDB taxonomy): domain Bacteria; phylum Pseudomonadota; class Alphaproteobacteria; order Rhizobiales; family Xanthobacteraceae; genus BOG-931. The sequence continues at coordinate 50,581 of JASHPW010000025.1, forward strand.
AGGTCGTGATTGTTCTCGGCGTTGGCGATCGCCGATTCGAGGCACTTGCGCACGTCGCGGGCGATGCGCTTGCGCGAAAATTCGAGGTCGGCGAGCGCGGTCGCAACCTTCTTGCCGCGAATGAGCTGCGCCAGGAGATTGAGCTTCTGCGGGCTCACCCGCAGCCTGCGGGCGACGGCCTTGGCTTCATTGTCGGAGAGCGAGCGTTCGCGCGACTTCTTGCTCATGATGTCTCTTCTTCCCGCCTCACGACGTGCCGCCTGCCGGCGCG
>JASHPW010000026.1 GCA_030037895.1 Xanthobacteraceae bacterium
AGCAGGTCATTCCGGGACGCAGGCGCGGCCTGCTGGCCCGCAATCCATGACCGGAGGGAGGGGTTTTGACGCGTTCGAGTGGCGTTCAGGCGCCGGAGTTATGAATATTTTCCGGGCTCACGTGCAGCCTGTCGTCGGGCCGCGCCTCGCGCGGACGCCGTCGGCACCACCCCGCAATGATGGCATGGACGGACTTACTTCCATTCGACCTTGACGATCTCGTAGGCCTTGGCGCCGCCGGGGGTGACGACCTCGACCTGAACGCCCTTCTTCTTGCCGACGAGAGCCCGCGCCAGCGGTGAGGTGATGGAAATCTTGCCTTTTTTTGCGTCCGCCTCGGGCTCGCCAACGATCTGCCAAACCGTTTTCTTGTCGGTATCCTCGTCGATCAAGGTCACGGTCGCGCCGAACGTGATCGTGTCGCCGGAAAGCTTCGACACGTCAATAATTTCGGCGCGCGCCAGCTTGTCCTCGAGTTCGGCGATGCGGCCCTCGTTGATCGATTGCGATTCCTTGGCCGCGTGGTACTCGGCGTTCTCCGAGAGGTCGCCGTGGGTGCGCGCGTCGGTGATCTGCTGGATGATGCGCGGCCGCTCCACCTGCTGGCAATGCTTGAGTTCGGTCGCAAGCGCAGCATAGCCCTCTGCCGTCATCGGAATCTTGTCCATCGGTTTCAAACCTCCATACCCGCAGAGACAAAATTTCAGTCGCGGGCCGAAGCATCGCTTGGCCACGCGACCGCAAACCCTGTCTCTACAGCCGTCGTCCAGGCTGCTCCGATTCTGGATCAGAGGCGGCCGCAAAATAATTTTGCAGCGCACAGACCTCGAGGTCGCCCCCGAGATAGGCCTTGATACCCTGCGCTGCGGCGACGGCCCCCGAGAGAGTGGTGTAGTATGGGACTTTATGCAAGAGGGCTGCGCGCCGGAGCGACCGGCTGTCGGCAAGCGCCGTTGCCCCTTCCGTGGTGTTGAAGACGAGGTGCACCTCGCCGTTCTTGATGGCGTCGACGATGTGCGGACGGCCTTCCGCCACCTTGTTGATCTTGACCGCGGCAACGCCCTCCCCGGCGAGGTAGCGCTGGGTCCCCGACGTGGCCAGGATCCGGAAGCCCAATGCGACCAGCAGGCGGACCGTCTCGACAATGCGCGGCTTGTCGGCGTCCTTCACCGAGACGAAGACGGTGCCGCTTTGCGGCAGCCGCGAGCCGCCGCCGAGCTGGCTCTTGACGAAGGCGATGTTGTAGTCGCGGTCGATGCCCATGACTTCCCCGGTCGACTTCATCTCCGGCCCAAGCACGGTGTCGACGGCCGCGCCGAAGCGCGCGAAGGGAAAAACCGCCTCCTTGACGCCGATGTGGCGGGCGGCGGCGGGCGCAAAACTCCGCGGCTTCAGCGCGAAGCTTTTCAGCGATTCGCCGGCCATGACTCGCGCCGCGATCTTGGCCGCCGGGATGCCGGTCACCTTGGCGACGAACGGCACCGTGCGCGAGGCGCGCGGATTGACTTCGAGCACGTAGATGTCGCCGTCCTTGATGGCGTACTGCACGTTCATCAGGCCGCCGACCTTCAGCGCCGCAGCGAGCGCGCGGGTCTGCCGCTCCAGCTCGCCGATCGTTTCGGCCGCGAGGGTGTGCGGCGGCAGCGAGCAGGCCGAATCGCCGGAATGGATGCCGGCCTCCTCGATGTGCTCCATGATGCCGGCGATGTAGCTGTCGCCGCCGTCGGCGAGGCAGTCGACATCGATCTCGACGGCGTCGGTGAGATAGCGGTCGATGAGTAGCGGCCGCTTGTCGGAGACCGCAAGTTCCGAGGGCCGATCGAGATCGGCGGCCAGGCGCGCGACGTAGCGGGTGAGCTGGTGGGTGTCGTGCACGATTTCCATGGCGCGGCCGCCGAGCACGTAGGAAGGGCGGATTACGATCGGATAGCCGATCGACTCGGCGATCGCGTGCGCCTTTTCCGGGCTGGTGGCGATGCCGCTCTTCGGCTGCCGCAGCTTGAGCCGGTCGAGCAATTGCTTGAAGCGGTCGCGATCCTCGGCGAGGTCGATGGCGTCCGGCGAGGTGCCGAGGATCGTCGCCCGCGCCTTGGCGAGCGGCTCGGCGAGCTTGAGCGGCGTCTGGCCGCCGAACTGCACGATGACGCCGTGCAGCACGCCGTTTTCTCGCTCGGCATCGATGACCTCGATCACGTCCTCGGCGGTGAGCGGCTCGAAGTAGAGCCGGTCGGAGGTGTCGTAATCGGTCGACACCGTCTCCGGATTGCAATTGACCATGATGGTCTCGTAGCCGGCCTCCTTGAGCGCGAAGGCGGCATGGCAGCAGCAATAATCGAACTCGATGCCCTGGCCGATGCGGTTCGGGCCGCCGCCGAGGATGACGATCTTGTTTTTGTCCGTCGGCGCCGCCTCGTCGACCGCGCCGCCGGCGAAAGGAGCCTCGTAGGTCGAATACATGTAGGCGGTGGGCGAGGCGAATTCGGCGGCGCAGGTGTCGATGCGTTTGAAGACCGGCCGCACGCCGAGCTGACGGCGGCGCTCGGCGACCTCCTCGGCGGCGACGCCGGTGAGTCGGCCGAGCCGGGCGTCGGAAAAGCCCATCGCTTTCAGCCGGCGCAAGGCTCCCGGCGCGGCGGGCAAGCCTTTGGCGCGGATTTCGCCTTCGACGTCGATGATGCCGCGGATTTGCTCTAGAAACCACGGATCGATCCGGCAGGCGGTGTGAATCTCCGCGTCGCCGACGCCGAGCCGCATGGCCTGCGCGATCTTGAGGATGCCGTCGGGCGAGGGCGTGCCGAGCGCGGCGCGAATGGCGTTCTTGTCGTCGCCCTGCGCGAGGCCCGGGATCGCGATCTCGTCGAGGCCGGTGAGCCCGGTCTCCAGCGAGCGCAGCGCCTTTTGCAGGCTTTCCTGGAACGTGCGGCCGATGGCCATCACCTCGCCGACCGACTTCATCGAGGTGGTGAGCACCGGTTCGGCGCCGGGAAATTTCTCGAAAGCGAAGCGCGGCACCTTGGTTACCACGTAGTCGATCGTCGGCTCGAACGAGGCGGGCGTGGCGCCGCCGGTGATGTCGTTCTTGATCTCGTCGAGCGAGTAGCCGACCGCGAGCTTGGCGGCGACCTTGGCGATGGGAAATCCGGTCGCCTTCGACGCCAAGGCCGACGAGCGCGAGACGCGCGGATTCATTTCGATGACGAGGAGGCGGCCGTCCTCCGGATTGACGGCGAATTGCACGTTCGAGCCGCCGGTCTCCACCCCGATCTCGCGCAGCACCGCGATCGCGGCGTCGCGCATGCGCTGGTATTCCTTGTCGGTGAGCGTGAGCGCCGGAGCGACCGTGATCGAGTCGCCGGTATGCACGCCCATGGGATCGACGTTCTCGATCGAGCAGACGATGATGCAATTGTCGCGTCGGTCGCGCACCACCTCCATTTCGAACTCTTTCCAGCCCAGCACCGATTCCTCGATCAGCACTTCGCTGGTTGGCGAGGCGTCGATGCCGCGCTCGACGATGTCGATGAACTCCGCCTTGTTGTAGGCGGCGCCGCCGCCGGTGCCGCCGAGCGTGAACGAGGGGCGGATGATGGCCGGCAGCCCGATGTCCTCGAGCGCTTCGAGCGCGTGGATCAATGTCTTGACCTGATGCGAGCGCGGCGTGGCGAGGCCGATCTTCTTCATCGCCTCGCGGAACCGCTCGCGGTCCTCGGCCTTGTCGATCGCTTCGGCGGTGGCGCCGATCATGGCGACGCCGAATTTGTCCAAGACGCCCATGCGCCGCAGCGACAGCGCCGTGTTGAGCGCCGTCTGTCCGCCCATCGTCGGCAAGAGCGCGTCCGGCCGCTCCTTCTCGATGATCTTGGCGACGATCTCCGGCGTGACCGGCTCGATGTAGGTCGCGTCCGCCAAGTCCGGGTCGGTCATGATCGTCGCCGGATTGGAGTTGACGAGGATGACCCGGTAGCCCTCGGCCTTGAGCGTTTTGCAAGCCTGGGTGCCGGAATAGTCGAACTCGCAGGCCTGGCCGATGACGATCGGCCCGGCGCCGATGATCAGGATCGAGGAGATGTCGGTGCGTCTGGGCATTGCTTCGGCATCTTTATTCATTCGTCATTCCGGGCGCCGCGCAGCGGCGAGTCCGGAATCCATATTCGCCGGCGGCGGTCATGGATTCCGGGTCCGGCCTGCGGCCGTCCCGGAATGACGACACGAGCACAAAAAAAGGGCGCGCCTCTCGCGCGTCCTCGGGCCGGCGCCGGGGCAAGGCCCCACGCGAGCGCCTTCTAGACCAGATTCGCCGCCGAGGGAAGGCTGCCGCCACAGGATGTCACTGCAACCAAGCAACGCCAAAGTCTGCGAAACTTATCCGGAAGTTGCCACCGCCACGGCGCGCGATGCCAACGGGAATTTATGGCGCACGCTTATGTGCAGATGCCAATTCGGCAAATCGCGGATCAGCGCGCCGTCATCAAGCGATCATGGGCCCTCATCGAGAGATTCACCGGCAAGCGACTGACCGGACGGCTCGGTCCGCGCGTGCCGTTCATGATGTTGCGCGGCGTTGCCGACGCAATGCTTCTTTCATGGTAAAGAAATTTTAAACCACCCCCTCAACACAAACGGGCGAATGTGCGCGGCAGCTTAGGGCGGCGATAAGACTTAAAATCTAAGGGTAACCGCGTTTTCGCGGAGTCCTGTGGATGGGTCCGGCCGTCCGGTTTTGGCACGATGCGAACGGCGCTCCGCCAGGGGCGGCGTCGGCGCTTGCGCGCGACAGCACGGCGGACGGCGCGCCGCTTACGGCCTGCACCGCTGGACGATCGTTCGGCAACGCGCTTGGCGACTCGAACCGTACGGCGATTTTAGTGTCGCTCGCCGTGATTTCGGCGGCATACTTCTACGCCGCTATTTCAAGATCGATCGCGGACCATTTCTGGATGGACGAAGTGCTCGCGGTTTCCGCCGCCAGCCAATCGTCGCTGGCCGGGGTCTGGCGCGCGATCTGGGCCGGCACGGATTTCTCGCCGCCGGCCTATCACGCCTTTCTCCACGGTCTGATGAAAGTCTTCGGCGCTGGCGATGACCGTTTGCTTTGGCGCGCACCGTCGATACTCGCCGTCTATGGCGCGGCGATCTGCACTTACGCGCTACTGGTGAAATCGCAGGTGAGCCGCCTTTCCGCTGTGCTCGCTGGCGGCATCGTGCTGGCGTTCGGCTTGTTCGATTTCGCCATCCAGGTCCGCCAGTACGCGCCGCTGGCTTTCGGTCTCGCGGCGGCGCTGCTGCTGTGGGCGGGCATCGATGACGGCCGCACCGGCAAAATGCGGGCCGCCGGCCTGTGGCTGACGCTGGCGGTGTGTCTGTGTCTGCACTTTTACGCCGCCATCGAAGTCGCTGTGATTGGTGTCGCCGAGGCGATCTATGCGGTCAGCCGCAAGCGGGTGCGGCTTGCGGTCTGGCTCGCGCTGCTCGCGACGTTGCCGGTCGAGGCGGCGCTCTATCCGCTTGCCGCACATCTTGCCGCTTTCAACAACGGCGACAATCTCGCTCCAGATTATTACGCCAGGCCGACTATCGGCGGCTTCATCGCCGCGCTGTATGAAATCGTCGACGGCGGCAGACCCGGCATGCTGCTGCTGGTTTTGGCGGCGTTTCTGATTGCGGTGCTCAATCTCCACGGTTGCGTCAGGGCGCGATCGGCGGCTGCGGCAACGGCTTTCGAGCTACGGCGCACCGGCAACCTCTCCGAACTCGAAATTGTCATGATCGCCCTTTGCGCACTGCCATTCATGACGTTCGCGTTCTCGCTGCTCGTCACCAAATCTTTCAGCTCGCGCTACATGGCAGCCGCGGCGCTGTTGCCGGCGCTGGCGGCCGGCTACATGCTCAACTGGTTGAGATGGCGGCGCGGCATGGCGCTGGCGTTGGTTCCGCTCGTCGCCGGCATCCTCGCCGTGCGCGCGCAGGCGCCGGATTTCGTCGGCGAGGCACTTACGGCCGTGCGCAAAGCGCCGCCGTCCGACCCCATCGTCGTCGGCGAAGGCCAGCTCTACATCGAACTGATGCAGGCCGCGGGCCCTGACCTGCAAGGGCGGCTGTTCTATCTGACAAGGCCCGCCGGCGTCGCCAGCCCCGATCCAACCAACGAGAACGAAGTGGTCCGGCTTGCGACCTTCCATCCCGAATACCAGGTTAGCGCACCGGCCGCGTTCCTGAAAACTCACGCACGCTTTTGCGTGCTGGCGCGGCCGAATTTGTCGGCCGATACGACGACGCCGCTGCTGATCGACCAGGGATTGCTGGGAAAGCCCGTGGATGCGGGCGACGGCATCCTGCTGTTCCCGTCGGCTGAGGCGCAACAAGGCGGAGGCAAGCCATGACCGTATGGCAATGGGCAAGCCCGGCGCGGCAGCAGCAGGGCACGCTCGCCGACTATCTGGCAATCGCCCGCTTCGATCATGCCACCAAGCACGTCTTCGTCGTTCCCGGCGTTCTGCTCGCTTACCTGCTTCGCGGCGTCCACGCCACTTCGCTCGTGCAGTCGATCGCACTCGGTCTGGTGACGGTGCTGTTGGTGGCGTCGGCGAACTACGTCATCAACGAATGGCTCGACCGCGACTGCGACCGCTTTCATCCGACCAAAGCCCATCGTTCCGCGGTGCAGCGCGAGCTGCGCGGCGGCATCGTGCTGCTCGAATGGGGCATCCTCCTCGCCATGGGCGTGGCCTGCGCCTCGCTCGACAGCCGGACGATGTATTTCATCGCCATCGTCTTCGGCCTGCAAGGCATCATCTATAATGTTGCGCCGCTGCGCGCCAAGGACATCGCCTATCTCGACGTCATTTCGGAGTCGGTGAACAATCCGATACGGCTGATCATCGGCTGGATCATGATCGACCCGACCACGCTGCCGCCCGGTTCGCTGATCCTGATGTACTGGGCGGGCGGCGCGTTCTTGATGGCGGCGAAGCGGCTATCCGAATATCGCGAGATCGCCGGTTCGCACGGCAAGGACGTACTGGCGCGCTACCGCGCCAGCTTCGCCGCCTATTCAGACATATCGCTGACGATCTCCTGCTTCGTTTACGCGCTGTCCGCGGTGTTCTTCCTTGCCGTGTTCCTGATCAAATACCGCATCGAATATCTGCTCACCGTGCCGGTCATCATCGCGCTGTTCGCCTATTACATGATCGCGGCGATGAAGCCGGCGTCGTGCGCGCAAAAGCCGGAAAAGTTGTTCCGCGAGCCTGGTCTGATCGGTCTGGTGATGCTGCTGGCGGCGACCTTCCTGCTGCTCTCCTTCGTCAATATCCCGATCCTCGGTTCGCTGACGTTTCAGCAATACATTAGCATCCGATGAGCCAAGCCCGTCCGCCCGCGCCGGCTGCTTGGGACAGCATCGGTCTGGTCGTGTTCGACGTTGACGGCACGCTGTATAGCCAGCGGCTGCTGCGGTTGAGGATGCTGCGCGACATGATGGTTCATGCCGCGAGCACGCGGTCGCTCGATGTTCCGCTCGTTATCAGGGCCTATCGCCGCATCCACGAGTGGATCGCGGAGCGCGAAGTATCCGATTTCGACACCGCGCTCGTCGCCGAGACGGCGGAGGCGACACGGCTCCCCGCCGCCAAAATCCGTTCGATCGTCGACGAATGGATCGAGTGCCGGCCGCTGCCGTATCTCGCATTGTGCCGCTATCCGGGGATCGAGGCGCTGTTCGCAGGCTTGCGGCGCAAGGCCAGGACCATCGGCGTTCTTTCCGACTATCCGGCGGTAGCGAAGCTCGACGCACTCGGGCTTGAGGCCGACCACGTCGTTTGCGCAAGCGACAAAGGCATCGGGATATTGAAGCCCAATCCGCGTGGCCTTAAGGTCTTGATCGACGCGGCGGGCGTCACGCCGTCCGAGACCGTGCTGATCGGCGACCGCGCCGAGCGCGACGGTGCGGCTGCGAGGCGCAGCGGCGCCTGGCCTTTGCTCCGATCGGCGGAGCCTCTTGATGGTTGGCAGACCTTCGTCCGGTTCGATGATCCGATCTTCGCGAAATTTCTGGACGCATGAGCGCGGAGGCGCCGTCGGGGCGTTATTCGAGCACCTTGTCGGCCTGCACCAGCAACGACGGCGGCACGCGCAGGCCGAGCGCTTTCGCCGCCTTGACGTTTATGTCGAGAGCAACCGCCGTCACCTGCTCGATGGGGAGGTCCGCCGGACGGGCGCCTTTGAGAATGCGATCCACGTAGCCTGCAGCTTTGCGGAACGTGGCAGGGAAATCGGCGGAGTAAGACATCAACCCGCCGTTCTGAACTGCATCGCTGTATGCGTAGATGGCGGGCAAACGACGCTCGGCGGCAAGCGCAATAATTCTCGGCAGGAACGTCGACAGGAATGGATCGTCGGTGACGACAAGACCTTCGAAACTCGCGGCTGTCATCGCGGCCAAGCTTGACTTGATCTCAGCCGGTCGGCCAGAGAGCATCGTGAGGTCAAGCCCGAGCACCTTGGCCGCGTCTCGCATGTGTTCGAGTTGTACTGTGGCGACTGAATTATCCGGGTTCGACAGCACTGCGACATGGTGCAGCGTCGGCACCATTTCCTTCAGCAGCTCCAGCCACTTTGCGCTGTAATCGCCCGAAAGGAGGGACAGGCCGGTGATATTGCCGCCCGGGTGGGACAGGCTGGTCACAAGACCGGTGCCGACCGGATTGCCGGTGACGCAAACTATCGGAATGGTCTTTGTTGCGCGTTGAGCGGCGAGCGACAGCGGCGTGCCGGGAGTAACCAGGACATCGATTTTAAGCGCGAGCAGTTCGCCGATTAACGCACGGACCCGGTCGGCATTGCCATCGGCATAACGTTCTTCCAGCACGAGGTTTCGTCCGACGACGTATCCTCTGTCCGCCAGGCCCTGGCGCAGTCCGGCAAATTGCCCCCCGTCCGAGCCGCGGGCGCCGAGCCAGATGTAGCCGACCCGCGCTACTGCCGGCTGCTGCGCCTGGACTGTGAGTGGCCAAACCGCCGCCGCGCAACCGACCAACGTGATGAATTCCCGCCGCCGCATTTGCTCCCCGCGGACAGAGAACGCTATCACATCGTGGAAAGAGAGGTAAGCGGTGGTGACCACAGCGCCATGATGTTTCAGTTGGGTCCGCGGCGGACATCGACTACCCTTTTGCTCCGGCGACGCGTGCGCAAGCGCGATCGGTGACGGCTATTCACGACATGGAATGCGGGCTGTCCCAGACGGCGCGCCAATCGAAGATCATGCGCGCCACAGCGCCATGAGCGGCCCCTTCGGTCCGAACACCGGATCGGTCGCGGGCTGCGGCACTTTCGGGATCAGAGCGAGCGCCTTGGCATGCTCGGCCTTGCTGCCGCGGCAGAGATTGTATTTGCCGTTCGGCGGATAGGCGCCAATGACCGTCAAGTCCGGACTGTGCGCCAGGCATTGGTGTCCGGTGCCCGCCGGCAGGATCACGACATCGCCGGCCGCGATGTCGATCTCCTTGCCCTTGCGTCCGCCGAAGCGGACCCTGGCGCGGCCGCGCGCGACCCCCATCGCTTCGTGGATCATGGAATGATAATGCACGTAAGGGGCGATGCCGTTGCGCCACATGCCGCCCCAGCCGTTGGCCGCGAACGTCCGCTCGATCAACTTCTCCGGATCGGGCGTGCCGGTGAGATCGATGGCGCCGCGGTAGAGGACGAACGGCAGGTCCGGATGATTGGGGATCGTCCCGTCATCGGCGAAGGCGTGGGTGATCGGGGCGGTGCGCTTGGTTGCGGTCGGCATGAGCTGATCGTCTCGTCACAGGACGCCCATCCGTTCTACCCGATATCGGGTTGAAATTGTCTAACCCCGCGGCCGGTTTCCCGGGCCCTTCGCTCAATCCCGCTTGAATCCGGCTCCGAAGGGTTATGCGGCGCGCTTCTTGCGGGCCGGCGATCTGAGCCGGCGCACAGGGGTATCCTTGAGCCGCTGAGCGGCACGGCGCAGATCGTAAGCCGCCTGTAGCCTGAGCCACATCTCGGCTCCGGGCGCCGAAAAGGCTCGTTCCAGACGCACGGCGATATCGGGCGTGATCGGTGACTTGCCGTTGACGATCTCGGAAAGCGTCTTGCGGCTGATTCCAAGCGCTTTCGCGGTTTTCGTCACCGAAAGCTTGAGCGGTGACAGCACGTCCTCGCGCAGGCTTTCTCCGGGATGCGGTGGGTTGAGCATCGGCATGTCATGTCCTCAATGGTAATCGACCAGATCGACGTCGACGACATCGACGTCATCGAAACGAAAGATGATCCGCCAGTTCGCCGCTACGGTCACGCTCCAGAAACCTTTCAGATTGCCGGTGAGCGGATGCAGGCGCAAACCGGGAAAATCCATGTCCTGAGGCATCCGCGCGCTGTCGAGATCGGCGAGAATGCGCGCAACTTTCTTCCGATAGGCGGCGTGTATCTGCGATAAGTCGTCACGCTCGTGGAAGCGCTTCAGTCCACGGTGTCGGAAACTGCGGATCATCGGCAATATAGTATGTAACCTCTCGGGTTTCAACTCGCTCCAGTTGGTCCGGCCCGATGACACGTCGGCCGGGATATGGGACGGTGTCGCAGGCAAACGCGCCGGTGGACGGTGGAAGGTTGACACCGTTGATGCAGCCGACGACGTCGTTCCTATTCACTGCGCGCACCTCATGACCAGCAGCTCCACGGCCGGCAGCTCGATTGCGACAAGGGTTTGCTGTGTCGCCGGGCTTGCAATGCTCGTCGGCGGGACTCCTCTTCTTGCGCGGGACGATCAGGTTCGCCCGGCGCTCGACAAACTGGTCGCTGCCTACCCAAACGCGCTCGCTGGGCATGACGCCAAAACCTTGCGTTGGCGCGATGGAACAGTCATGCCGGTCTCCGACGGCGTTGACAGCAAGACTTTCCCGGAGCTTTTGCGGCACGCTTCCATCATGGATCAGTTTCGTATCTCGTATCCGCGCGGCCCGCTCGAAAAGCCGCCGGCTGTCGATGCTGATCCGGGCCGGTTTCGCAACACGGCGTTGTTCATGAAAATGTACGGCGACTGCCAAAAAGGCGAGGTGGCACCGCGCCTTGCTTCCCTGCCTTGGCTTTCCAAGACTTGGGGCCGCTCAATTCGCATCACCTCGGTGAACGGCGTCGATAAACAATTACGCGCCGTGTCGGCGGAGATTGAGGCACTGCCGGGAAACATCAAACGTGCGGCGTACCCGATCGCGGGCACGTACAATTGCCGGGCCGTGGCGGACACCGGTCAGCCGAGTCCGCATGGCTACGGTATCGCCATCGATCTCAATACCGCCTTTTCGGACTATTGGTACTGGCGACGGCATGACGGCTCCATCATCTATCGCAACCGCATGCCCGAACAGATCGTTGCGATCTTCGAAAAACACGGCTTCATTTGGGGCGGGAAGTGGTATCACTTCGACACGATGCACTTCGAGTACAGACCGGAACTGCTTTGGGCGGACCAATGAATATGGATCGCTGCTCAAGTGGAGGGAGGACGGGCGTTAAAGAATAATTGTAGCGCGGCAATTGATCGGAAGTTGCGTTGCGCCATCAAGCGACGCGGATCATTTCAACTCGAATGGGCGGCGACTCACTTCGGCTGCCGGCGGACATACGAGAAATTGCCGGACGACGCGGCTTAGTCGAAGGGGCGCCCTGGCCGCCTTTTGTGACGAGGCGCGGACTATATCATTTCTCTTCGGCCTCAACGGAACTCATTCATCAGCGCGGCAAAACGGGCGAACAGAGCGTGGCTGTCGCGCGGCCCGGGCGATGCCTCGGGATGGAACTGGACCGAGAACGCCGGCCGGTCGGTCAGCGTCAGCCCGCAATTGGAGCCGTCGAACAGCGAGACATGGGTTTCCACTGCATTCGCCGGCAGGCTCGAGCGATCGACGGCGAAGCCGTGATTCATCGACGTGATCTCGACCTTGCCGGTCTTGATCTCCTTCACCGGATGGTTGGCGCCATGATGGCCCTGGTGCATCTTCACCGTCTTCCCGCCGACCGCGAGCGCCAGCATCTGGTGGCCGAGGCAGATGCCGAAGGTCGGCAGCTTGTCGATCAGGGTGCGGATCACCGGCACGGCGTATGCGCCGGTGGCGGCCGGATCGCCGGGACCGTTGGAGAGGAAGATGCCGTCGGGCTTGAGCGCCAGAATGTCGGCGGCGGAGGTCTGCGCCGGCACCACCGTCACCCGGCACCCGTTGCCGGCAAGCTGGCGCAGGATGTTGCGCTTGATCCCGTAATCGATGGCGACGACGTGGAATTGCGGCTCCCGCAGCTCGCCGTAACCTTCGCCCCAGACCCACGGCGTCTCATGCCAGGTGAAACGCTGGCCGGTCGTCACCATGGGCACGAGGTCCATGCCGAGGAGCCCCGGCCAATCCCGCGCCTGCCTCTTGAGCGCGGCGAGATCGAAGCGGCCGGACGGCTCGTGCGCGATCACCGCGTTGGGCATGCCCTTCTCGCGAATAAGCGCGGTGAGGGCGCGGGTGTCGAGGCCGGCAAGCCCGATGACGCCGCGGCTCTTGAGCCACTGGTCAAGATGCCGCGTGGCGCGGTAGTTCGACGGCTGCGTGACCGCGGCATGCAGCACGACGCCGCGCGCGCCGGGCGTCGCCGCGAGGTTGACGGTCTCGATGTCGTCCTCGTTGGTGCCGACATTGCCGATATGCGGGAAGGTGAAGGTGATGATCTGGCCGGCATAGGAGGGATCGGTGAGGATCTCCTCATAGCCGGTCATCGCCGTGTTGAAGCAGACCTCGCCGACGGCGTGGCCGGTCGCGCCGAAGCCGAGCCCTTCGAGCACGGTGCCGTCGGCGAGGACGAGCAGCGCCGTCGGCTTGGGATCGTCCCAGAGCTGTCCAGTCTGCGGTTGTGTCGGCATCGCCGAGGGCCTAAATCATCAATGCGCCCGCCGACCGCCGAGCGCCGCGAGCCGATGTGCGAGAGGCCATAGCCGTGTTGCGCGAGGAGATCAACAACGCGCTCAAGGACGCGATGAAGGCGTCCGACAAGCGCCGGGTGTCGACGCTGCGCCTCATCAACGCCGCGATCAAGGAGCGCGAGACGCGCGGCGCCGAACGGGTCACGCTCACCGACGCCGAGATCCTCGACGTGATGGGCAAGATGATCAGGCAGCGCCGGGAATCGCTGGAGATTTACGAGAAGGCCGGCCGGGCCGACCTCGCCGCGCAGGAGCGCGAGGAGATCGAGATCATCTCCGCCTACCTGCCCGGGCATTTGTCCGACATCGAAGCCGGCGAAGCGATATCCGCGCTCATCAAGGAGCTTGAAGCGGCGACGCTGAAGGACATGGGCCGCACCATGGCCGCGCTCAAGGAGCGCTTCGCCGGGCGCATGGATTTCGCCAAGGCGAGCGCGCTGGTGAAGAAGCTGCTCGCGGGGTGACGGGCGCCTACGCCCGCTTTCTGCGCTTGTGCTGCATGTAGGAGCGCAGCACCGCGTTCATGCGCCGCTGATAGCCGGCGCCTTCCTTCCTGAAATAGTCGAGCACGTCTTCATCGACTCGGATCGAGATCGCCTTCTTTTTCGGCGGGATGACGAGGACGGCATCGGACCAATGCCAATCGTCATTCCAATCCGGATCGTTGGCGATCGAGGCGTTGATTTCTGCGTCCGTCAGCTTGCGCAGCTTGTGGAGATCACTCTTGATCTTCCGCGGCGCGTCGCGGGGGGCGATCGTAATATTTCTTTCTTTCATCGCGTCTCGCTCGCCTCGCCGATATGATCCAACAGACGTCGCCTCGAAACGTGCACACGAAGACGACCTCTACATCGTCCAGAAACCCAAACACCGTATAACGCACTTCGCCCTTTCGATCGGATCGCCGCACAGCAACCGGCCCCTGAAACGCGATGCGTGCGTCTTCGAAGGCAATATGGCGCTCTCGAAACGTTTGCTCGCGCTTGTTCGAATTCCAATCGAAAACTCGAACATTCGCGAGCAGTTCTTCGAATTCCCGCGCCATGACGTCTGCTCGGCGACAATGCGATGAAATTATTCAGCACACCTGTCCGGGAGCAAAACCAATGGCGGACCATGAGCCAACCAAATTGAATATACAATTGTATTTCCTTACCGTCAAAAGGCCGTAGCTCGCCTGTGGATAGGCGGGGACAACCCTTGTCGCCCTTGCCGCTGAATCCAATCGCCCTATCTTCGCGCTACCGCCGCGCTACCCTCGGCGAATCACCATGCGATTCCCGCCGCAATTCCTCGATGAGCTGCGCGCGCGGCTTCCGGTCTCGGAAGTCGTGGGCCGGCGCGTGAAGCTGCGCAAAGCGGGGCGGGAGTGGAAGGGTCTCTCGCCGTTCAACAAGGAGAAGACGCCGTCGTTCTTCGTCAATGACCAGAAGGCGATGTGGTTCGACTTCTCCTCGGGCAAGAACGGCAACATTTTCGATTTCGTCATGCTGACCGAGGGGGTGAGCTTCCCCGAGGCGGTCGAGCGCTTGGCGGGCCAGGCCGGCGTCGCGGTCCCGCTCATGACGCGCGAGGACGAGCAACGCGAGGAACGCCGCAAAACCCTGCACGACATCGTCGAACTCGCCGCCAAATTCTTCGAGGCAACGCTCGCCGCGCGCGCCGGCGCGCGCGGCCGCGGCTATCTCGCCGACCGCGGCATCGCCTCGGCGACGCAACTGAAATTCCGGCTCGGCTATGCGGGGGCCGACCAATACGCGCTCAAGGAGCATCTCGGCGCCGCGAAGATTCCGGTCGCGGACATGGTCGAGGCCGGGCTCCTCGTCGCCGGCGAGGACATCCCGGTGCCCTATGACCGCTTTCGCGACCGCATCATGTTTCCGATCACCGATTGGCGCGGACGTGTCATCGCCTTCGGCGGCCGTGCGCTGGAAAAGGACGTGGCGGCCAAATACCTCAATTCGCCGGAGACGCCGCTGTTCCACAAAGGCGCGACGCTCTACAACCTCGCCGCGGCGCGCACGGCCGCGCACGAGGGGGCGTCGATCATTGCGGTCGAGGGCTATGTCGATGTCATCGCCATGGTCACGGCCGGTTTCGCGGCGACGGTGGCGCCGCTCGGCACCGCTCTCACCGCCGACCAGCTCGCTTTGATGTGGCGGATGGCCGACGAGCCCGTTCTCTGCTTCGACGGCGATGATGCCGGACGGCGCGCCGCCTATCGCGCGCTCGATCTCGCTCTGCCGCTTCTTAAGCCCGGCAAGAGCCTCAAGCTCGCCGCCCTTCCGGACGGCCAAGACCCCGACGATCTGGTGCGCTCCGGCGGCCGCGAGGCGGTCGAGGATGTCCTCGCCGCGGCACGGCCGCTCGCCGATATGCTGTGGGCGCGCGAAAGCGAAGCCGGGCCGTTCGACACGCCGGAGCGGCGCGCCGCCTTGGAGGCGCGCATCGTCGAGGTGACGGCCGCCGTCGGCGACGAAGCCGTGCGCCGCTATTATCGGCAGGATTTCTCCGCCCGCCTGCGCCGGCTGTTCGCACCTGAGGACATTGCGACGCGCCGGCGCAATTGGAACGAACGCGGCCGCCGCAGCGGCGCCGGTGCCCGCGCCGCCACGCCCGGAGCCGTATTCGGCCGCGACGAACGCTATGTGGCGGCGAGTCCCCAACTGGCGGCAAGCCCGCTGCATCGCGGCCATCGCGCCGCGATCCCGCGCCGCGAGGCGCTGATCCTGCAAGCCATCCTCAATCATCCCTGGCTCCTGCACGACCGCCTGGAAGAATTGGCCGAGGCCGAGTTCCGTCATGCCGATACCAGGAAGCTTAAAACAGCACTGATCGATGTCCTCGCCCATCGTTTCGGCCAAAACCCGAGCCAAAACCCGAGCCAAAACCCAGGCCAGGATTCGGATCGAGAGTCCGGGCACGAGATCGGCCCCGATGCCGAGGTTGACCGCGCGGAACTCATCGCGGAACTGACCCGGCAAGGCTTTGCCGACCTTCTCGGGCGCATCGAGCGCACGATCACGACGCCTTCGGTCTGGGGCGCGCGGTCGCAAGCGGCCGCGGCCGATGTTTTGCTGACCTGGAGGCAGCTTCTCGCCTTGCATCGGCAATGGCAGTCCCTAACTAGGGAGCTGAGAGAGGCGGAACTGGCGCTCGGCCACGACAACACCGAGGCAAACTACGCACGGCTGCGCGAGGTGAAGGCCCGGCTGTCGAGCCTCGACGGCACCGAGGCCCTGATCGAGGGGTTTGGCGCTCCTTCGGGCCGGCCGGCGCGCGCGTTGTGAGCGTTTGGCCGTGGCGCCGGGCGCCGAACGCTGGACGCTCCGGCGGGGAGGGACTAAGAGGTCGCTCTCGTTGCCGGCAGGGTTAGTCTGAGCTTAACGGAGGTCGCGGAAACTAAGGCCTTCGATTCGGGCAGCGCCCGCAACGGCGCTGCCCTTTGACCATCAGGCCCGCGGGTTCCATCCGGGCCTGATTCGGTACCCTTGGTGGCGCCGAGTCGCCATAGTGTGAGGGAAGATGCATGCCCTACCCCTGCCAGGGCTCAAGAGTTGCCTCAGGGGGAGGGGACGCGGTTGCCCACCCGCCCGATTTCATAGGGTAGGGGCGAAAGCGTCGGGTGGGACAGGCGTTGGCGGAGACGGACATGGCAAGCAAGAGCGTGGGCACCAAGACGGTCGCGAGCAAGGTCAAGGTCGCCCCGCAAAAGGAAGGTGAGGCGCCGGAGAAAGAGGCGCCCGAGACCCCCGACACCCCGCTGCCGCTCCTTGATCTCTCCGACGCCGCCGTCAAGAAGATGATCAAACAGGCCAAAAAACGCGGCTATGTGACCTATGAGCAGCTCAACTCGGTCATGCCCGCGGAGGAAGTGACCTCCGAGCAGATCGAGGACGTGCTGGCGATGATGAGCGAGATGGGCATTAACGTCGTGGAGACCGAGGAGGCCGAGCCCGAGGAGGAGGGCGAGGCGCGCGAGGAGGCCGAAGAGGAGGAGATCGAGGCCGGCGAGCTGGTAGAGGTCGCGGCGAAGACTCCGGCCAAATCCGAAGCGCGGGAGCCGGCCGAGCGCACCGACGACCCGGTGCGGATGTATTTGCGCGAAATGGGTTCCGTCGAACTTCTTTCGCGCGAGGGCGAGATCGCCATCGCCAAACGCATCGAGGCCGGCCGCGAAGCCATGATCGCCGGCCTCTGCGAGAGCCCGCTGAGCTTCCAGGCCGTCATCATCTGGCGCGACGAGTTGAACGAGGGCAAGGTGTTCCTGCGCGACATCATCGACCTCGAAGCGACCTATGCCGGCCCCGATGCCAAGCAGGTCGCGCCGCCGGTGCTGCCCGGCAATGCGACGGCTGCCGCGGGCGCGCCCGCGCCGGGCTTCGTGGCCCAGCCGGCGCAGCCGCCCCAGGCCGCG
>JASHPW010000027.1 GCA_030037895.1 Xanthobacteraceae bacterium
TCCTTCGCCTCGTCGCACAAACGCGAGGCAAGATTCGGCACCGCCCCGATGGCGGCATAGTCGAACCGGCCTTCGAAGCCGATGCGGCCGAGCGTGGCGTAGCCGTGGGCGATGCCGATACCGAAACCGAGGTCGAAGCCGTGCTTGCGCCATTTGGCGGTCAAATCGCCGACCGCCGCGCGCATTTCCGCCGCCATGCGCACCGCGGCAACGCACGGCTCGGGACACGGCAGCGGATCGTTGAGCATCGCCATCAGACCGTCGCCGGCGAAGTGCTCGATCGTGCCCTGGAATTTATGAATGATGGCGCCGACCGTTTCGTGATACTCGCGCAGGATATTCATCACCTCTTCCGGCTCCGACGTCTCGGAAAAGGCGGTAAAGCCGCGCAGGTCGCAAAAGACCACGGCGACGTCGCGGCGGTGGCTGTCGAGCACGCGCTCGTCGCCCGAGGAGAGAATCAGCTCGGCCACTTGCGGCGGCAGGAATCGCTTCAAGCGATCCATGCGCTCGATCTGCTTGATCTGCTGCGCCACGCGCTCTTCCAACGTGCGATTCCAGCCGGCGAGGTCGGCGGCCTGCGCGCGCACCTGATCGGTCAATTCCTTCATCCGCAGCATGGACTTGACCCGGGCGACCAATGCCGCCTGATCGACCGGCTTGGTCAGATATTCGTCGGCGCCGGCTTCGAGCCCGGCGACGACGTCCTTGCTGTCGGCTTTCGCCGTCACCAGAACGATCGGGATGAACGGCAAGCCGGCATCCGATTTCAGCTCCCGGCACACTCCGATGCCGTCGATCTTCGGCATCATGACGTCGAGCAGGATCAGATCCGGGTGGTGCTGCCGGGCGGCCGACAGGGCTTCTTCGCCGTCGGCCGCTTCCATGAGTTCATAGCCCTGCGGCCGCAGCCGAGTGCGGAGAATGTCGCGGTTGGTCTCATTGTCGTCGACGATGAGAATGCGCGGAGGATTATGCATCGGCGGAGTGCGGAGATGCCTTCATTGTCAAGTACGAAGCGCCGTAAGGCGGGTAACGCCGAAGCCATCCAAGACGTTCACGTGACTTGCCGGATTGCTTTCGCCGCTTCGCTCCTCGCAATGACGACGACATTGTTTTCATGTCCACTGCAACCAAGTTAGTGCAAATGTTCGTTGACCTTGGCCAGCAACTGACGCGGGCTGTACGGCTTGGTGATATAGTCGTCGCAGCCGGCGGCGCGCGCCTTGTCTTCATCGCCGGAGAGCGCATAGGACGTGACCACAATGACCGGGATCGCCTTCAGCTCGGGATTGGCCTTGATGCGCCGCGTCGCCTCGTAGCCGTCGAGGACCGGCATCTGGATATCCATCAGGATCAAGTCCGGATGGTGCGCCTCGGCCACGGCCACCCCTTGCGCGCCGTCCTCGGCCTCCAGCAACTCAAAGCCGACGCTGGTCAGTAGATCACGCAGGATCTGCCGGTTATCTTCCTGGTCTTCGACCACCAGAATTCGCTTGCTCATGCAATTTGCCTTTCGCCGGCCTTCACCGGCAGCCTGATCGTGAAGGTCGAGCCTTTGCCCAGTTCGGACTGTACCAAAATACCGCCGCCGTGCATCTCGACGATGCGCTTGGAGATCGAGAGCCCCAATCCGGTACCGCCCTTCTGCCGCGTCGAGGTATTGTCAACCTGCTGGAACTCCTCGAAGATCTTCGCCTGATCGGCGGCGGCGATGCCGGGCCCCGAGTCGCGCACGGCGATGCTGAACGCGCCGTCGGAATGTAACGCCTCGATCGCCACCTCGCCTTTGTCCGTGAACTTGATCGCATTGCCGACCAGGTTGAGCAGCACCTGCGCGAGGCGGCGCTCGTCGCCGCGCCCGACCGGCAGGCCTTTGGCGACTTTCGTGGTGAGCGCGAGATTCTTCTGCGCCGCCAACGGCTCGACCGCGACATAGACGTTCTGGACCAGCTCGGCGAGCGAATAATCGGACAGCGACAACGTGAGTTGCCCGGCCTCGATCTTGGACAGGTCGAGCACGTCATTGATCAGTCCGAGCAGGTGCTTGCCGTTGGTCTGCACGCGCTCCAGCACCGCGCGCATCTTCTCCGGCGCCTCGCCATAGATGCTGTCGAGGATCAATTCGGTGTAGCCGAGAATGGCGTTGAGCGGCGTGCGCAGTTCGTGGCTCATATTGGCGAGGAACTGCGATTTGTGCTTGCTCGCCACTTCGAGCTGGCGGCCCTTGTCCTCGATCTCATGGAACAGCCGCGCGTTCTGGATCGCCAGCGCCGATTGGGCGGCAAAGGTCTTCATCAGGTCGATCGTGTTCTGCGGAAAGGCGCCGGGCGCGCGGCGGCGCACGACCAGCATGCCGACGGTCTCCCCGCCGCGGATCAACGGCGCCACCAGGCGCGCGCGGTAGCCGGCACGCAGCGTGATCTCGTTGAGATCCGTGCGGGTTTCGTCCCGCAAGTCGGCGACCTGGATCGGCTCCGATTGGGCGAAGACCTGCGCGACGTTGGGGTCGTCCAGGTCGATGCGCTGATTGCCCAGCGCCTCGATCAATTTCTGATCCATGCCGTAGGTGGCGCGCAAGTTGAAGGCGCGCTCAACCTCGTCGAACACATAGATGGCGCCAGCATCTGTGTTGGAGAGCTGCACCGCCTTGGCGACGATGGTGGCGAGCACGGTTTCGAGATCGAGCGTCGAGTTGACCGCCTGGGAGACTTCGCCGAGCGCGCGCAATTCGCCGACCGAGCGGCCGAGTTCGGCGGTGCGTGAACGTAATTCGTTGAACAATCGCGTATTCTCGATGGCGATCAGTGCCTGGTCGCGGAAGGATTCGGCCTGTGCGATTTCGGCGGGCCCGAAAACACTGGGGCGCTTTCCATGCAACGTGAGCAGCCCGATGCATTCTCCTTGGCGAAGCAGCGGCAAGTAAAGCGCCGACTTCAAGCCGAACTCGCTTTGAATTTTCCGTTCGTGCTCCGGCACGTCGATCAGCGACCAGTCCGGCAGATGCAGCATCTTTCCCTCGATGATCGCACGCGAAGGGAAGTTGGCGCCGGCATCGATCGGCAAATTTTTCGGCAGGCGGTCTTCTGCCATCGTCCCTTCCGGAGTGGCCCCGGCTACGACCGAGAAAACGTCGCTATCGCGAAGCATCACAGCTACGTCGGTTTGGAGCAGACGAGCAGCGGTGACCGCGATGCCTTCGAATGCGGGCCGCGCGTCGGTCGGCGATTGACTGATAATGCGCAGGATATCCGATGTGGCGGTCTGCCGTTCCAGCGAGCGTCTTAGCTCGCTGAGCAGCCGCGTATTCTCGATGGCGATCACGGCCTGCGCGGCGAAGTTCGTGACCAATGCGATCTGCTTGTCGGTGAAGGAACGAACCTCCTGACGGAATAGCGTGAACGCTCCAATCAGCTCGTCTTCCTTCAGCATGGGAACAGTCAAGACCGTCCGCACACCGCCAAGTTCGACGGCGGCAACGGTATCGGGATAGCGTTGTTCGGTATAGGCCGGCAGTGTCGCCATGTCGGCAATTTGAACTGGCGTTTTGATCGCCAGCATGCGTTCGGCGGCGCCTTGCGGGGTCGGGTGGAACGGTGAACGCCGGCGGAATTCGGCGAAGGCCGGCGGCGTATTCATATGCGTCGCAACGATGTGCAAGGCCTCGCCGTCCCAGCGGTAGATATTGCCAAAATTGGCGTCGCAGATGCGCGCGGCATTTTCCAGCATGGAGGTGAACACTGGCTCAAGATCGCCGGGAGAGCTGGAGATAACCTGGAGCACCTGCGACGTGGCCGTCTGCTGCTCCAGCGATTCGGTAAGATCGGCGGTGCGCCGGCGCAATTCGCTGAGCAGCCGCGTATTTTCGATGGCGATGACCGCCTGGGCGGCAAAATTCTCGACCAGCTCGATTTGCTTGTCGGTGAATGGCCGAACCTCCTTGCGATAGATCGCAATCTGCCCGACCAGCTCGTTGTCCTTGAGCATCGGCACGTTGAGCATGGTGCGCGCGCCGGAAAGTTTCAGGATCGCGAGGCGTTCGGGATTGGAGGTATAGGCGGGGTCGGCGAGAATATCTTCCGACTGGGCCGGGCGCTTGGTCGCCGCCACGCGTCCCATCGTCGTTTCGGACTTGGCGCCGACCACCGGCATGTCGCGCAACTGCGCTTCGATGAATGCCGGATCGGCACCATGCCAGGCGACGATGCGGAAGCCGTCGCCCTCGGTCAGGAACAGGATGCCGAAATTGGCGGCGCAGAGGTGCGTAGCGCTGGCCAGAACGGCCTCAAACACCGGATCGAGATTGCTCGGCGAACTCGATATCACGCGCAAAACGTCGGCGGAGGCGGTCTGCTGCTCCAGTGACTCCGTCAGCTCGCGCGTGCGCTGCTGCTCGGTCTCGAACAGCCGCACATTCTCGATGGCGATCGCCGCCTGGTCGGCGAAGGTCTCAACGAGGACGATCTGCTTGTCGGTGAACGGCCGGACCTCGGTATGGTAGATGGTTATGACGCCCAACAAGTCGTCGC
>JASHPW010000028.1 GCA_030037895.1 Xanthobacteraceae bacterium
CATCGATGATCGGCGCCGGCGAATAGGCGCCCATGCCGCCGGTATTCGGTCCCTTGTCGCCGTCGAAGGCGCGCTTGTGATCCTGCGCCGCGGCGAGCGGGATCGCGGTGTCGCCGTCGCAGAGCGCGAAAAACGACGCTTCCTCGCCGTCGAGGAATTGCTCGATCACGATCTCGCCGCCGCCGGCCGCGCCCAGATCGCCGGCGAATATTATGTCGATTGCGGCTTCGGCCTCGGCGAGGCTTTGCGCCACGACCACGCCCTTGCCGGCGGCGAGTCCGTCCGCCTTGATGACGATGGGCGCGCCGCGGGAGCGCACATAGGTCTTGGCCGCAGCCGCTTGGCGAAAGCGCTCATAATCGGCGGTCGGAATGCCGTTCGACCGGCAAAGGTCCTTGGTGAAGCCTTTGGAACCTTCAAGCCGGGCCGCGGCGCGGCTCGGCCCGAACGCGGCGATGCCCGCGGATTCGAGATCGTCGACGATGCCGGCGCAGAGCGGCGCCTCCGGCCCGACCACGACGAGGTCGATGCCGTTGTCGCGGCAGAACCCGATCACCGCGCCATGGTTGGCGATGTCGAGCGCCGCGCATTGCGCTTCGCGCGCGATACCGGCATTGCCGGGCGCGCAGTAAAGCTTGTCGGTGAGCGGGCTCGCCGCCATCTTCCAGGCGAGCGCGTGCTCGCGCCCGCCGGAGCCGAGGAGCAGAATGTTCATGGGTTTTCGGAACGCCTCGTCGGCGCCCCTGTAGCACGGGCGAGCGCCGGTGCAAGGCCGTCCCGGCGTGGTGCGGGGGTCTTGACCCGCGCCGGCGATGCGGAACATAGCAAAAAGAGAAAGAAGTGAGATCGGCCACGCGCCTGTGCCGCAAATGAACGAACCCCGCCTCAATCTGCCGGAATTGACCGTCTCCGAGCTGTCGGCGGCGCTCAAGCGCACGATCGAGGACGCCTATGGCTACGTCCGCGTGCGCGGCGAACTCGGCAAGGTGAGCTACCATTCGAACGGCCACGTCTATTTCGATCTCAAGGACGAGCGCGCCTCGATCGCCGGCGTGATCTGGCGCAGCACCGCCCAAGGCATCAGGCTCAAGCTCGAAGCCGGACTCGAAGTGGTGATCAGCGGGCGCGTCACCACCTATCCCGGGCGCTCGCAATATCAGATCGTGGTCGACACGCTGGAGCCGGCCGGCCTCGGCGCGCTCATGGCGCTGCTCGAAGAGCGCAAGAGACGGCTAACTGCCGAGGGATTGTTCGACGCGGCGAGAAAGCAAATTCTGCCGCATCTGCCGGCGGTGATCGGCGTCGTCACTTCGCCGACCGGCGCCGTCATCCGCGACATCCTGCATCGTTTGGCCGACCGCTTCCCGCGCCGCGTGCTGGTCTGGCCGGTGAAGGTGCAGGGCGAAGGCGCGGCCGCGGAGATCGCCGCCGCCATCGCCGGCTTCAACGCGCTCCCCGCGCAAGGCGTGCCACCGCGGCCCGATCTCCTCATTGTCGCGCGCGGCGGCGGCTCGCTCGAGGATTTATGGTCGTTCAACGAGGAGATCGTGGTGCGCGCGGCCGCGGCGAGTTTCATTCCGCTCATCTCCGCGGTCGGACACGAGACCGACATGACGCTGATCGATTTCGCCGCCGACAAACGCGCGCCGACGCCGAGCGCCGCCGCCGAGATGGCGGTGCCGGTGCGCGCCGAGCTGATGATCGATGTCGACAGTTTGGCGCGCCGGGCGCTCGCCTGTTGGCGGCGCAACCAGGATGCGCGGCAAAGCGAGCTGCGCTCGGCGGCGCGCGCGCTTCCGGGCGCCGAGGAGGTGCTGGCGCTGCCGCGACAGCGGCTCGACCACGCCGCCGGCCGGCTCGCGCGCGCCTTGCGCGCCAACGCGCACGTCCATCGCGTGGATTTTTCGCGCATCGGCGGCCGGCTGAGCCGGCACCTGTTGCGCGCAGAGGTCGAGCGCCGCCGTGAGCGCTATAGCGGCATCGCGCAACGATTGCGGGCGAGCGCGGCCGCGAATCTCGCCGCCCATCGGGTGCGAACGGCCCGCCAAGGCGAGCGCGTGGGCGCGGCGGTCGCGCGCGCCAAGCGCGCGATCGAGAACCTCATGGACACGCGCTGGGCGCGCTGCGAGCGCGACGCGCAATTGCTCGCGGCGGTCTCCTATCGCGGCGTGCTGGCGCGGGGCTTTGCGCTGGTGCGCGACAAAGCGGGCCGGCCGTTGCGCGCGGCCGCCAGTGTTGTGCCCGGCGTACCGATCGGGATCGAGTTTTCCGACGGCCACGTCGGCGCCCGCGTCGAAGTCGTGCAAGCGTCAACCGCGCCGCGATCCGAGCCGTCGAGTCGACGCCGGCGGCGCGACCGCGCCGCGGGGCAGGGCAATCTGTTCTGAGCGAATGACGCTTCTGCGACGACTCGGAAATCTGACCGATTGTTCATGTCTGAAAAATTTATTGTGATTCGAGCCTGACTGTTTGTTCATTCGCTGGCCGCGGAACCGCCACGTTGTTTGCGCTTTATCTGCTTGGCGAACGGTTGGTTCGCCGCTCAAGGAGGACAACATGATTCGAAAGGCATTTGCGATTGCGGTCACGTCATTGGTTTTCGCGGCCGCTTCCGGCGTGTCGTATGCAAGCCCTGCGGCGCCGCTTCCGGCCGGAATGGTGAGCGCGGCCGCGTCCGGTGACGTCACACAGGCGCGGTGCGGCTGGCATTGCCGCCATCACTGGCACCACCGGCACCATTGGTGCCGACGGCATCATTGCTGATGGTGATTCTCCGCTTCTGACGCCGGCTGCGCGGGAGAAGGCGGGCCGCCCACTCGCCGATGACGGTGCAGCTCATGACGCCGCGCCGACCTGCGTCGGCCGGCGTCGATGTTTTGCGGCGGCCGTGACCGCCGCGGACAATTCGGCCCGGCGCAACAACCAGTCGACCGCAACCGGGCGGTTTCGCATTGCTGATGAAATGATTATGTTGCCTCGCGTGCGGCCGGGCGCGTTCAAAGTCCCCGGCCGCGACGGAGGTCCTCTTGCTCAATCGTACCGACCGGCCGTCTCCCATGCCCGGCGAGGCCGAGGTGAAATACCTCGACGGCGATTTCCGCGTCGTGCGGCCGGGTGCGTTCGTGCGCTGCGCCGTGACCGGCGTGCCGATACCGCTCGAGGAGCTTCGCTATTGGAGCGTCGACCTGCAGGAAGCCTATGCCTCGCCCGAGGCGGTGCTGCAGCGGCACGGCGGCGCTTATGCGCGCAAGTGAGGCATATCCTTAGCGCCGCGTGAGCACGTTCAACACCATCCGCTCAAATTCCTGCTGCTCCTCGACGAGGAGGCGCACCGGCAACGCGGTCGCGCGGTGGGCGAGCGCGGCGAGACGCGGATCGCCGGCAAGCCGCGCCAAGTCTTTCTCCGTAGTGAGGAGGACGAGGCCGTCCTCGTCGGCGCGCGCGATCAGCGCCGCCGCTTCGCCCGCCGTGTAGCGGTGGTGATCGGGGAAGCTCGCGCGCGCGGCCATCGCGACGCCGGCTGCGGCGACGGTTGAGAAAAACTTTTCCGGATCGGCGATGCCGGCAAAGGCCAGGACCTTGCGCCCGGTGAGCGCGGCGAGCGTATCGCGGTCGGGTTCGAGGCGGCCGTGAAAAACGGCAATGCCGCGCTTGCGGGCAAGCTCGGCGACCGCGGCGGCTCCCTCGGACCGGCCGACGAGGAGGAGCGCGTGGGCGCGGGCGATCTGCGCGTGCAGCGGCGCCCGCAACGGACCCGCCGGAATGACGCGCCCATTGCCGATGCCGCGGCGGCCGTCGAGAAGAACGATCGCGAGATCTTTGGCGAGCGAGGGATTCTGGAAGCCGTCGTCCATGACGATCACGCTGGCGCCGCCGAGCCGCGCCGCCCGTGCGCCCGCAGCGCGGTCGCGGGACACGATCGTCGGCGCAAGGCGCGCCAGCATGAGCGGCTCGTCGCCGACATCGGCGGCGGAATGGGTCGCGGGATTGACGCGCGCGGGACCGTGCAATCGCCCGCCATAGCCGCGGCTCAGGCAGAACGGTCGCTCCTGCGCGGCGAGCAGAAGGCGCACGACCGCGAGCGCTGCCGGCGTCTTGCCGGCGCCGCCGACGGTAAGGTTGCCGAGGCAAATGACCGGCACGCCGACGCCGATCCCGCTCGCGCGCAGGCGCAAGGCCGCCGCCGCGCCATAGAGTCCGGCGAGCGGGCTGAGCAGGCCGCCGCTGCCGGGCCGCCACCAGAACGCCGGCGCGCGCATCACTGGGCTCGCTGCTGCTCGAGCCGAAGCCGCATCAGATAGGGCTCCAGCGCGGCGAGCGTGCGCTCGAGCGCGCCGCCGAGTTTCGCCGCCGTCGCCTTGCCGGCATCGGCCACGGCCGCGCGTGCCGCCGGCTTGGCGAGCCATTCGGCGAGGCGCGCCGTCAGCGCCTCATCGTCGGCCACGAGCACGGCGCCGTGCGCGGCGTCGAGCGCGGCGTAAATCTCGGCGAAGTTCCAAACGTGCGGACCATGCAGGATGGCGGCGCCGAGCGCGATGGCCTCGATCGGATTCTGGCCGCCGTGGCTGGCGAGCGAGCCGCCCATGAACACGATGGGGGCGATCCGGTAGACTAGGCCGAGTTCGCCGAGCGTGTCAGCGACATAAATATCGGTCTCGCGCTTGGGCAATTCGCCGCGTGAGCGCAGGCCGACCGAGAGCCCGGCCGCATTGGCGATTTCGGCGATGCTCGGCCCGCGCCCAGGATGGCGCGGCGCGATCACGGTCAAGAGGCCCGGGCATTTGGCGCGCAATCGCAGGTGCGCGCCGATAATGGCGGCTTCTTCGCCGGGATGCGTCGAGGCGGCGGCAACCACTTGGCGCAACCCGATCAGCGCGTTGAAGCGGCTAAGGGTCGGCCGGTCGACTGGCGGCGCCGGCACGTCAAGCTTGAGATTGCCGGTCGCGGAGATGCGCGGCGCGCCGAGCCGCAAAAAGCGCTGCGCATTGGCGGCCGATTGGGCAAGGCACAGATCCAGGCGGCCGAGCAGCGCGGCGATCGCGCCGGGAATGAGCCGCCAGCGGAAGAACGAGCGTTCCGACACTCGGCCATTGACCAGGATCAGAGGGATTTTGCGCGCCGCGCAGGTCAGGATCAGGTTGGGCCACAGATCCGATTCGACGAACAGCCCCAGATCGGGCCGCCAGTGGTCGAGAAAGCGAGCGACGAACGCCGGCGTGTCGAGCGGGATGAATTGGTGCAATACGCCGGCCGGCAGGCGCTGTTCGGCGAGCGC
>JASHPW010000029.1 GCA_030037895.1 Xanthobacteraceae bacterium
CGCCCTATGTCGTCGAGATGCGCGACCGCTATCGCGGCCGCACGCCGATGGTGCTGCGGCCCCAATCCGTCGCCGAGGTGGCGCGGATTCTCAGGCTCGCCGACGAGACGGGAACGCCGATCGTGCCGCAGGGCGGCAATACCGGGCTCGTCGGCGGGCAAATTCCGCTCGACAACGAGATCGTGCTCTCGCTCAACCGGCTCGACCGCATTCGCGAAGTCGATCCGGCCTCCAATACCATGACCTGCGAGGCCGGCGTCACCTTGCAGCGCGCGCGCGAAGCCGCCGCCGCGGTCGACCGGCTCTATCCGCAATTGCTGCCGTCGGAAGGCACCTGCACCGTCGGCGGCAATCTTGCCAGCAACGCCGGCGGCACCGCTGCGCTCGCCTACGGCAGCGCGCGCGCACACGCGCTCGGCATCGAGGTGGTGCTCGCCGACGGGCGCATCCTCAACGACCTCAACAAGCTGAAGAAGGACAATACCGGCTACGATCTGAAGAACCTGTTCATCGGCGCCGAAGGCACGCTCGGCGTGATCACCGCGGCGGTGTTGCGCCTGCTGCCGCGGCCGCGCGCGGTCGAGACCGCCTTCGTCGGCGTGCCCTCGCCCGAGGCGGCGCTGCAGCTCCTCGACATCGCCGCCGCCAGAGCCGCCGGCGGCCTCACCAGCTTCGAACTGATGTCGCGCGCCGGCGTCGAAGTCGTATTGCAGCATGCGGCCGGCTGCCGCGATCCGCTGGCGGTGGCGCATCCCTGGTACGTGCTCGTCGAACTCTCGGCGCAGGCCGCGCACGGACTGCGCGACGTGATGGAGGACATACTCAAAGAGGGTTTGCAGCGCCGGCTCATCGCCGACGCGACGATCGCCGACAGCCTGGAACAGGCGAAGGCGTTCTGGCGCATCCGCGACATGTTCGGCGAGGCGCAACGCTACGCCGGTGGCTCGATCAAGCACGACGTTTCGGTGCCGCTCGCGGCGGTGCCGGCCTTCCTCAAGGAGGCGGACGCCGCCGTCGCCGCGCTCGTCCCCGGCGCGCGACCGCTGCCGTTCGGCCATCTCGGCGACGGCAACATCCACTACAACGTGACGCAGCCGGTCGGCGCCGACAAGGCCGAGTTTCTCAGGCGCTGGGACGAGGTGAACGCCGCCGTGTTCGCGGTGGTGAAGAAGTACGGCGGCTCGATCTCGGCCGAGCACGGCATCGGCGTGATGAAGCGCGACCTGTTGCCCGCGGTGAAGGATCCGGTCGCGCTTGATCTCATGCGCAGCCTCAAGCGTTTGCTCGATCCGAAAGGCATCCTCAATCCCGGCAAGGTGCTGTAGCGCGTCCGGGCGCAGCGAGGAGCCCGGAATTCATAACCACCGTCCGTGAATATGGACTCCGCGTTCGCGACGAAGTGCCGAGTCTACGGCATCCACGAAATCGTGAAGGCCGCACCTGCGGCGCGCACTGGTGCCGCCGCATTTCATTCACCATTTCGCCCATCGGCGCCGCTGCGGTCTTGATTGAACCAAATCGGCGCGTGAGACTTCTCATGATCGGGGTCATAATCGGGCGCTCGAAGCCCGTCCCATCAGGTGTCGAACATGCGTCCCATCACGCTCCTTTCCGCCTCGTTCCTTGCCGCGGCGCTGCTGCTGCCGTTGGCCGCACCGGCGCGCGCCAATATCGTGGTCAACATCGACAAGAGCATGCAGCGCATGGTGGTCTCGGTCGACGGCACACAGCGCTATGTGTGGCCGGTGTCGACCGGACGGGCGGGCTACGACACGCCGAACGGCACCTTCAAGCCGAACCGCATGGACGCCGACCACCTGTCCCAGGAATGGGACAATGCGCCGATGCCGCATGCGATCTTCTTCGACATGAACGGGCACGCCATCCATGGCTTTTTTGACGTCAGGCACCTCGGCCTGCCGGTGTCGCATGGCTGTGTGCGGCTGTCGCCGGATCACGCCGCGACGCTGTTCGCGCTGGTGAAGGCGGAGGGCATGGGCGACACCACCGTCGTGGTTTCCGGCCGCACTCCGACGGGAAGAGACCAGAACGTGGCGCGGAGGTCGGCGCCGGAGGAGGATTCGGCCGTGGGCGCTCCGATGCGGATCGCGCCGGGCTACGAGCAGCGGCCATCGGCGAATGGCGAACAGGTTTATTATCGGCAACCGCCGCCTTCCTACTACGGGCAATCCCAGCCCTATTACGGACAGCAGCCTTATTATGGCCAGCAACAGCCTTATTACGGACAACCGGCTTACCAACAGCCGCAGTTTTTCCGGCCGTTCAGTCCGTACTCAGAACTACGCCGCCATCCGGTGCATCACCACGCCCGCGTGGGCGCCGTGGATGGCTCTGACTGATTTCTCGATCGCCGACCACAAGCGGCCGATTTCGACCGCGGCATAGGAATCGGCGTCATATTCCTTCACCCCCTCCCCCTGGGCCAGAGCCAGCGAGAAATTTGTCCGGTGCGTGATCTGGCCGCCCCAGACCGGAATATTCAGCTCGGCCAGGCTTTCACGCGCTTGCGTGACCATGGGGGATTCGACGTCCTGCCGCCGCGGCGGCGCCGCATTGATGACGACCGCATATGGCTTGCGCACCGCGCGGGCGAAACCGATCGTCTCCCGGACCGCTTCGAGATCGAACACGCCGGGCCGGCAGGGAACGACGACGATGGTACCGGCGCGCATCGCGTCGGTGACGCTCGTCGACATGTTTGGCGCGGTGTCGACGAAAGCCCATTCGATGCCGTCGCGCTTTGCCGCCTTGATGATGTCGGCGACGCCGCGCTGCGTCGTCTTCAGCGGCGGCTCGCCGGAATTGCGCAGCTTATGCCAGAGCGTGAGCGACCCCTGCGGATCGGCGTCGATGATGAGACAGGGCCGCGACGATTTGTGCGCATGCGCGGCCAGATGCGCCGCCAGCGTGCTCTTGCCCGAGCCGCCCTTGCGCGATGCGAAAACGACGACGTTCATGATTGCACTCCCATGCTATGCCGATCCGGCGGTCCATCCCTTGAACTTCTCGATTCCCGAGCAAAGCCGGCGGCACGGCGCCGCGACGCGCCGCCGGTGGCCGCAGCGGCTTTGCGGATCGTGCCGACGAGCCTGTGGAAACATCGTGATGATTTTGTGGATAAGCTCTGCATCACAATGTGCATATTCTCCGCACCTCCGCGCCGCGGTGCATTTGCGGTTGCGGCGGTGAATTGCGTGCGGCAACCGCGCGAAGCTCGGCGAATCAATGAATTCTGACATTGCCACCGGCGGATTCGCAACCCGGATTGCGAGTTTCGCCACAGATGAACGGGTCGCGCATCGCCTCGCCGAGCGCATCGCCGACGGCGATGCGGCGGATAAGGTTGCGGTGAGCCTCGCCGACGCGGGCGGCGGGCGCTGGCGCGTCGCGATCCATTTCAGCGCGCCGCTCGACGCCGATGCGGTCCGCGCGATGGTTACGGCGGTCGCTGGAGACGCGGCCGCAGCGAGGCTGCGCTTCGCGCGCGCCGCGGCGAAGGATTGGCTGCGCGCGAGCATCGCTGGGCTTACGCCGGTGCCGGCCGGCCGCTTCATCGTTCACGGCAGGCACGACCGCGCCCGCATCCCGACCAATCGGATCGGCATCGAGATCGAAGCGGCGCTCGCCTTCGGCACCGGGCATCACGGCACCACGCGCGGCTGCCTCCTCGCGCTCGACCGGATTTGCAAAGGACTGAACCGGCGGCGCCGTTCTCCGCGCATCCTCGATCTCGGCACCGGCAGCGGCGTCCTCGCCATTGCCGCCGCCGGCGCCGTGCGGTCGCGCGTGCTCGCAACCGACATCGACATCAACGCCGTGCGCGTCGCGCGCGCCAATATCCGGCTCAACCGGGCCGGCGCGATGGTCGAAGTCGTGCAAGCGGACGGTGTCGCGACGCGACGCGTGCGCCAACGGGCGCCGTTCGATCTCGTCTTCGCCAATATCCTGCTGGCGCCGCTCAAGCGGATCGCCGCGCCGCTGCACAAGCTCACCGCCCACGGCGCCCACGTGGTGCTCTCCGGCCTTTTGCCCGCACAAGCGAATGCCGCACTCGCGGCGTATCACGCCTTTGCGCTCGAACGACGCATCGAGCTTGCCGGCTGGACGACGTTGGTTCTCGTGCGTCGCCGGCGCAGGCCCCTCTTTCCTTAAGAGGGGAGAGAGCAGTCAAGCCCACCGCAGCGGTTGACTCCACCTCACCCTGATTTACGCCTAGATTGCCGCGCATGTTCGCGGCCCATTTCCAGTCGTTCGAGGATCGCGCCGAACCCGGCGCCGGCGCATCGCGCGTCGCGGCGCTGCGCGCGGAACTCAAGCGGCGTGGACTCGACGGCTTCATCGTACCGCGCGCCGACCGTTTCCAGAACGAGTACGTCCCGCCCTGCGCCGAGCGGCTCGCCTGGCTCACCGGCTTCACCGGCTCGGCCGGCGTCGCGCTCGTCTTGTCGGATCGCGCCGTCCTCTTCGTCGATGGCCGCTATCAGGTGCAGGCGCGCGCGGAAATCGATGGGGCGATCTTCGCCATCGCGCATCTGGTCGATGAGCCGCCGCCGGCGTGGATCGAAGCCAATTTGCGCCCCGGCGCCAAGCTCGGCTATGCGCCGTGGCTGCACA
Source organism: Xanthobacteraceae bacterium (assembly GCA_030037895.1). Taxonomy (GTDB): domain Bacteria; phylum Pseudomonadota; class Alphaproteobacteria; order Rhizobiales; family Xanthobacteraceae; genus BOG-931. The sequence continues at coordinate 4,636 of JASHPW010000029.1, forward strand.
CGGTCGAAGGCGCCGAGCGGCTCGGCAAAGCCTGCGCCGCCGCCAAAGCGAGCCTCGTCCCGGTCGAAGACAATCCGATCGATGCGATCTGGAGCGATCGGCCGGCGCCGCCCTGCGGCGCGGTCGTGGCGCACGACGTGCGCTACGCCGGCGAGGACGCGTCGGCGAAGATCGCGCGCATCCGCGCCGAGCTTGCGAAGCCATCCGCCGATGCGCTTGTGGTCTCGGATCCGCAGGCGGTCTCGTGGATGTTCAACATCCGCGGCAGCGACGTTGCGCATACGCCGGCGGTGCTCGCCTTCGCCGTGCTGCCGAAACAGGGGCGGCCGGCGCTCTATGTCGATCCGCGCAAACTCGGCAATGATGTCCGTCATGCCTTGGAGGAGCTTGCCGATGTGCGCGCCAGCGCCGAATTCGAGCGTGATCTTGCCGCGCTCGGCAAGGCACATCGCGCCGTGCGGCTCGATCCGGCCATCTGCCCCGAGGCGATTGCGCGACTGGTGGTCGACAACGGCGGCGGGATCGTGCGCGCGAGCGATCCGATCGCACCGATGAAGGCGGTGAAGAACGCGATCGAGATTGCCGGCGCGCGCGCCGCGCAACGGCGCGACGGCGCCGCCGTGACCCGCTTCCTCGCCTGGTTCGACCGCGAAGCGCCGCGCGGCCGATTGACCGAGATCGACGCAGTCGCGGCGATGGAAAGCTTCCGCCGCGAGACCGGGCTGCTCAAGGACGTCTCGTTTCCCACCATCGCCGGCGCCGGCCCGGACGGCGCCATCGTGCATTATCGCGTCACCCGTAAGAGCAATCGTCGCATCGCGCCGGGTGAGCTCTTTCTCATCGATTCCGGCGGCCAGTACGAGGACGGCACGACCGACATCACGCGCACGGTCGCGGTCGGCACGCCGAGCGCCGACATGCGGCAAAAATTCACCCTCGTGCTCAAGGGCCATATCGCGATCGCGCGCGCCGTATTTCCGGACGGCATCACCGGCGCCCAGCTCGACTCCTTCGCGCGGCAATATCTGTGGCGGCTTGGCCTCGATTTCGATCATGGCACCGGCCACGGCGTCGGCAGCTATCTGTCGGTGCATGAGGGGCCGGCGCGCATTTCCAAGCTCGGCAGCGCGGCGCTCAAGCGCGGCATGATCCTGTCCAACGAACCGGGCTATTATCGCGCCGACGGCTACGGCATCCGCATCGAGAACCTGATCCTGGTGACGGAAGCGTCGCCGGTCACCGGCGCGGAGAAGCCGCTCAACGCCTTCGAGACGCTGACCTTGGCGCCGATCGATACGCGCATCGTCGATCCGGCGCTGATGGCCGCCGACGAGATCGCCTGGCTCGACGCCTACCATGCGCGCGTGCGCGAAACGCTGTCGCCGCTCGTTGACGGGGACACGCGGGAATGGCTGATCGCCGCAACGGCGCCGCTTCGGCGGGAGTGATACGAAATCGGGGCTGCGTCCGTCATTCGGGAGCGCCGCAAAGCGGCGAGCCCGAAACGACATCAGCGCATGAGCTTCGCCCATTCGTCCTCGGTCAGAATCGTGACGCCAAGCTCCTTCGCCTTGCCGAGCTTGGAGCCGGCGCCGGGACCGGCGACCACGTAGTCGGTCTTCTTCGACACCGAACCGGCCACCTTGGCGCCCAGACGCTCCGCCGAGGCCTTCGCCTCCTCGCGGGTCATCGTCTCCAGCGTGCCGGTGAAGACCACGGTCTTGCCGGCGACCGCCGAATCGGCATGCGGCTTCTCGGCGTCGCGGATGCGCACTCGCGCCGCGAGGTGCTCGATGCGCGGGCGATTGTGCGCTTCGCCGAAATAATCGCGTAGGCTGTCGATCACCGTGTCGCCGATTTGATCGAGCGCGTCCATTTCCTCCCTGGTCTCCGCGTCGCCCTTGGCGAGCTTGAGGCACGCCGCATGGAAGGCGTCCCAGGTGCCGTAGCCGCGGGCGAGCGCCACCGCCGTCGTCTCGCCGACGTGGCGGATGCCGAGCGCGTAGATGAATCTCTCTAGCGGAATTTCCCGCCGCGCTTCGATCGCGCCGAACAGGTTGCGCACCGAGGTCTCGCCGAACCCTTCCACCTCTTCGAGATGAATTTTTGCGTTGCGTTCTTGCAGCGTGAAGATATCGGCCGGCTCCCTGACCCACCCTCGCTCGTAGAACAATTCGATCTGCTTCTCACCCAATCCGTCGATGTCGAAGGCGCGGCGGGAGACAAAATGCTTGAGGTGCTCCACCGCCTGATAAGGGCACGCGAACTCGCCGCTGCAGCGGGCGATCGCGCCTTGCTCGCCCGTCACCGTCTGTTCGCGCACCACGTCGGTGTGCAGACGGCACGGACACGTCGTCGGAAAAGCGTAAGGCTTGGCGCCGCGCGGCCGCTTGTCCAGAACGACGCCGAGGACCTGCGGAATGACGTCGCCGGCGCGCTGGATGCGCACCGTGTCGCCGATGCGCACGTCGAGCCGCGCGATCTCGTCGAAATTGTGCAGCGTCGCGTTTTGCACCACGACGCCGCCGACCGTCACCGGCTCGAGCTTGGCGACCGGCGTAAGCGCGCCGGTGCGGCCGACCTGGACCTCGATGTCCCTGACGATGGTCGTCGCTTTTTCAGCCGGGAATTTATGCGCGATCGCCCAGCGCGGGGAACGCGAGACAAAGCCGAGCCGTTCCTGCCAATCGAGGCGATCGACCTTGTAGACCACGCCGTCGATGTCGTAGTCGAGCGTGGCGCGCTCACCCTCGATCTCGCGATGAAATCTCAGCAGCGCCTCGACCGATCGGCATAATTTCGTCAACGGATTGGTCTTGAAGCCGCAAGTCTCGAACCATTTGATCATGCCGGACTGCGTATCCGCCGGCATCGCGCTCATCTCCCCCCAGGCATAGGCGAAGAAGCCGAGCGGACGCGAGGCGGTGATCGACGGATCCTTCTGCCGCAGCGAGCCGGCCGCCGAATTGCGCGGATTGGCGAACACCTGCCCGCCGGCTTCCGCCTGCCGCGTGTTGAGCGCGAGGAAGGCGCGCTTGGTCATGTAGATCTCGCCGCGCACCTCGCACACCCTCGGCACGCCCCTGCCCATGAGCCGGTGCGGGATATCCTTCACGGTCTTCACGTTGGCGGTGACGTCCTCGCCGTCGCTGCCGTCGCCGCGCGTCGCGCCGGTGACCAGCGCGCCGTCTTGGTAGCGCAGCGACATCGACAGGCCGTCGATCTTCGGCTCGGCGGAAAAGACGATCTCCTCGTCGTCGGCAAGACGCAGGAAACGGCGGATGCGGGCGACGAAATCCACCACGTCGGCTTCGGCGAAGGCGTTGTCGAGCGAGAGCATCGGCACCGCGTGCCGCACCTTGGCGAAGCGCGCCGACGGCGCCGCGCCGACGCGCTGCGTCAGGCTCGCGGCGGCGCGCAGCTGCGGAAAGTGCGCCTCGATCGCGCCGTAGCGCTGCCGCAGCTTGTCGTATTCGGCATCCGAAACCGTCGGCGCGTCCTCCTGGTAATAACGGCGGTCGTGCGCCGCGATCTCGACCGCAAGCCGCGCATGCTCGGCCTTGGCTTGCCTCGCGGTGAGGTCTTCGACGGGAAGTTTTGAGATATCCTTGGCCGGCATGGCATCCGTCATTCCGGGGCGGCTCGAAGGGTCGAACCCTCAATCCATAACCACAGGCCGTGAGCGTTGTGTACTACGTTTATCTCCTGGCCAGCGGCAACCACGGCACCTTGGACGATTGACGAAATCGAAGAACGCGTCCTTATTTGCGATGCGGCATAAAGCCCGAACAGAGCGAGGATAAGGTCATGCGACGCTTCGCTTTTATCGTCGGTCTCTTGCTTGTCGGTTTCGCCGGCGCGGCGCGGGCCGAGCCGCAATGGCTCACGCTGCCGCCGACGCCGAGCCTGCCGAGGCCGGCGCAGAGCGGCTATGCGCCGGTCAACGGCATCAAAATCTGGTACGCCAGCTTCGGCCGCGGCGCGCCGGTGATCCTGCTCCATGGCGGACTCGCCAATGCCAATTATTGGGGCAAGCTGGTGCCGGCTCTGGCGCCACGCTATCGCGTCGTCGTCATGGACAGCCGCGGCCACGGCCGCAGCTCGCGCGACGCGCGGCCTTACGGATACGACCTCATGGCCGCCGACGTGCTGGCGCTCATGGATTTCCTCAAGATCGACAAGGCCGCCTTGGTCGGCTGGAGCGACGGCGCCATTATCGGGCTCGACATCGCCATCCATCATCCCGAGCGGCTGTCGAAGCTTTTTGCCTTTGCCGCCAACTCCGATCCGAGCGGCGTCAAGGACGTCAATCAGAGTCCGGTTTTCACCGCCTTCATCGCCCGGGCGAGGAAGGAGTACGGAAAGCTCTCGCCCACGCCGACCGAATACGATGCCTTTCTCGCCCAGATCACCAAAATGTGGGAGACGCAGCCGAATTGGACCGCGGACGACCTTGCCGGCATCAAGGTGCCGACCTGGATCGTCGATGCCGATCACGACGAGGCGATCAAGCGCGAGAACACTTTGTTCATGGCCGACCATATCCCCGACAGCGGGTTGTTGATCCAACCACGGGTGAGCCACTTCTCCTTCATCCAGGACCCGCAGCAATTCAATTCGGATGTGCTGCACTTCCTCGCGCACGTGAAGGACAAGTAGCGTGGGCCGGCGCGGCGTTCGGAGCACGGCGTTCTTCGTCGCGCGCGAATTCCAGCTTGAGCCCGAGAACAAAGAACATATCATGGGCCCGTCATGGCCGGGCTGGTCGTCACACGGCCATAACGATCAAAATCCGATCGCCGATATCAGTTGCTGCTGATCCCCGGGGCGAGCGCCATATGCGGACTGAACGGCGCGTCGCCGTGTCCCGGTCCCAGGACCACGACCACCGTGCCGACCTTGACGCGGTTATAAAGGTCGATCGCGTTCTCGTTGGTCATGCGGATGCAGCCGGAGGAGACCGCGGTGCCGATATATTCCGGCTGGTTGGTGCCGTGGATGCGGTAGAGCGTGTCCTTGTCGCCGGAATAGAGGTACATCCCGCGCGCGCCCATCGGATTATGCGGGCCGCCGGTAACATAGGCCGGCAACGGACCAAGCCGCGCCTGCTCGCCCGGGGTTGGAATCCACGGCGGCCATTCTTCCATGCGGCCGATCTTGGCGATGCCGCTCCAGGCCTGGGCCTCTTCGCCGACGGCGACGCCGTAGCGGATGGCTTTGCCTTGCGGCAGTACGTAGTAGAGGAACTTGTTGTCACTATCGATGACGACGGTCCCCGGAGCTTCCTTGCGGTGATAAGCGACGATGTGCCGACGGTAGGTTTCGGGAATGGCGGCCTGATTGTACGGCAGATTGGACATCAACGCTTTGTCGCGCGCGGTCCAGCTGGCGTCGCCCGCAGGAGCAAGCGTTCCACCCATATCCTCGACGCAGCCACCAAGCATCACGGCGACAATGACAAATGCGAGTGCACGCATGGCCATAACTTACCTGTTCTTCCGGCGTCCCAGCCTTAATCTACCGACGATTCCTCAACATCCCATACCGAAATCGCCGCGTTCATGCCAGCCGTCAGGATGCCTTGACGTCATCGTCGGCGCCAACTGTTGCAGGAATGTCGCACTCTGCGGTTGATGTTCCGCGCGACCGGCCACTATGACCAGCGCCCCTTAAGTAAAAGTTTACCACGATTGACGGCAGATTATGGCTCGTGCCTGCGATGCCGCGGGGCGGCGGCGTCAGTGGCTCGCCCTGATGCGCCTGATGCCGTGCGTGAGCCACACCTCGAACGCCGCCGAGACCACGACGATGGTGCCGATCGCCACGTCGATGGTCATCGCCACGTCCTCCTGGAAACCCAGGAGCCACGGCGATACGATGAGCCACAGCCCGACGATCAGATTAAGCCATTCTTCCCAGACCGCGAACGCGGCGAGCGCCGCGATCGACAATACCGCAATAAGGATCCCAGCGATCGATGCGGTCTGCCATTGCGCGCCCGCGGACAGACCGAACAGCCAGGGTGAGAAGAACAGGATCATGCCCAGGACCAAGTTCGCCACATCGCAGAACTTCGCGCTTGACCACTCATCCATGACTGCCTCCCTGCAGCAGGCTCGCCATTGTCGCTGTCGTGGTTCTTCCCGCTGCTGGTCCGCAATGGCCGCAAGCCGGCCAGCCTTCTGGAAAACCGCGAGCGGCTCGTCCGGTTCCCTTGATCTCCGTCGGCCATGAGCCTGCCATGAGCGCGGTGGGGGAGTTTTCCGATGCCGAGATCGAGAGCGGGCGCCGGCTCTTCGCCGGGGCGTGGCACTTCCTCGCCGCGGCCGGCGCGCTCGCGGCGCTGCCGCCCATGGCGGGCCCGGAAATCGCCTTTGCCGGCCGCTCCAATGTCGGCAAGTCGAGCCTCATCAATGCGCTCACCGGCCGCCGGGCGCTGGCGCGCGTCTCCCATACGCCGGGCCGCACCCGGGAGCTGATCTTTTTCGGCGGCCCCGACCGGCTGGTGCTGGCCGATATGCCGGGCTACGGCTACGCCGCCGCGGCCAAGAGCACGGTCGCCGCCTGGACGCGGCTCGTCCACGATTATCTGCGCGGCCGCGCCACGCTCTGTCGCGTCTATCTCCTGGTCGATGCGCGCCACGGCTTGAAGGACACCGACGGCGCCATTCTCGATGCGCTCGGCCAGGCGGCGGTCAGCCATGAGATCGTGCTCACGAAGAGCGATCAGGTCAGCGCGGTGGCGCTGACCGAGCGCATCGAAGCGGTGCAAGCGGCGATGCGCAAGCGGCCGGCGGCTTTCCCTGGCCTGATCGCAACCTCGGCGCGGACCGGCTCCGGCATCGCGCAACTGCGCGCCGCGATCGCGCGCCTCGTCGCCGAGCACGGCCGCGCCGCGCGCTCGCCCGCGGTTTCTTGAGCTTCGCCGGTCTCCCTGATCCTCCCCGGTCCGTTCGCAAAAAAATCCGCCCCGAACCGAAGTCCGGGGCGGATCGATGAGGGTGATGCTGCGGCTATTCCGCCGGCCCCGCGGACCACGCCGATCGGCGTTCCGCCACCGGCACCATGAATCCCATCACCACGCCGCTCAAGGTGCTCCCGGCCAACAGCACGGTAGCGCCGAGGACGAGGAGGCCGACGAGGGTGAGGACCGCGGCATTCATTCCGGTCACCGCAAGAATGCCGAGCACGATCGCCGCCAAGCCGCCGAGGCATTGCATGGCCGCGGAGCCGGACGCCATTTCGCTGGCGAGGATCTCGCCGCCGGAGATCGTGCGCGCACCGGCGATGCGCAATGCACTCCGCTTCATCCGGTAGAGCTGCCAGACCGCGTTGCTGCTGAGCACGAGCGCACCGCCGAAGGCGATCACCGCGACCGCGGTCAGCGCGAGGTCGTAGATGCCGAGCAGGGCCAGCACGCCGAGCACGATGCCGGCCGCGCCGACCAGGAACAAGGCCGACAGACCGCCGCCGCCGAACTCCTCCGTCGGCGCGGCGGCGCCGGCCGGAAAGATCATGTGCGTATATTCCGATAGCATGGTGCCGCCCTGGATCAGCAGCGCGGCGCTGAAGACGATGGTCGCGATCGCCACCAACGTGGTTGGATGGACGCCGGAGAGCGCGATGATCGCCAGCACGATGGTCGCTATGCCGCCGATGGCATCGACCAAGCCGCCGTAATTCGTGGTGTCCTGAACGGCATTTTCCGAAGCTGTAAATGTTGACATGGGGGTCCTCCATCAAGAGGCTGCGCCGATGTCAGTCGACCTGCGATGGGAACCGCGGAAGCGGGCGTCCCTCTCTCTGGGGGCGTTCTTGGTTGTTCTCGTGTCGCCCGCGCACGCCGCTTGCCCGTACGCGCCTCTATGAACGGGTAACGCTGCGGAGTCCGCGCAGTTCCTGCGGCGTCTTCGCCAATCCTCTTTCCCCCGGCTGCCGCGGCGGCTAAAAAAGCCACGGCGGTCAAAGGAGTTCCCATGGACGTGACGCCGTTCGAGCAGGCCCGCATCCTGGCGGAAGCCCTGCCCTATATGCAGCGCTACGACGAGGCGATCGTGGTCGTCAAATATGGCGGCCACGCCATGGGCGAGGAGCATCTCGCGCGCGAATTCGCCCGCGACATCGTGCTCTTGGAGCAGACCGCGATCAATCCGATCGTCGTGCACGGCGGCGGTCCGCAGATCGAGGCCATGCTCAAGAAGGTCGGCGTTCGGTCGCAATACGCGGCGGGCCTGCGCGTCACCGACGAAAAGACGCTCGAAATCGTCGAGATGGTGCTCGCCGGCTCGATCAACAAACAGATGGTCGGCTACATCAACGAGGCCGGCGGCAAAGCAATCGGGCTGTGCGGCAAGGACGGCAACATGGTGATCGCGCGCAAGCTGACGCGCGCGGTGGTCGATCCCGATTCCGCGATCGAGAAGGTCGTCGACCTCGGATTCGTCGGCGAGCCTGACAAGGTCGATGTCACCGTGCTGACGCAGATTCTCGGCCGCGAGCTCATTCCGGTGCTGGCCCCGGTCGCCGCCGCGGCGGACGGCGGCACCTTCAATGTCAACGCCGACACCTTCGCCGGCGCCATCGCCGGCGCGCTCAAGGCCAAGCGCCTGCTGCTGCTCACCGACGTCCCCGGCGTGCTCGACAAGTCGAAGACTCTCATCAAGAAGCTTTCCGCCAACGACGCGCGCCGCCTGATCGCCGACGGCACCATATCCGGCGGCATGATCCCCAAGGTCGAGACCTGCATCGACGCGCTGGAGCGCGGCGTCGAGGGTGTGGTCATTCTCGACGGCAAGGTGCCGCATGCCGTGCTGCTCGAATTATTCACCGAGCTTGGCGCCGGCACGCTCATTCACGGCTAGGCGCCAAAACCTGCGGATCGGCGCGCGGCATGTGGCGGCGGTTGATCGCATCGCAGAACGCCGTGCAACGCGCTCCGAACCGGCGTGACAGGATCACCGCCCAATCGTTGATCGGGCAGAACGCAACGGCGCAAAGAATGGCGATCGGAAGCGTAGCCACGTCGACGATCCACCGTTGCGGCGCCGACGCGAGGCCGAGCGATGCCAGAAGATCAAGGCCACGCAGCGACACCGCATAGATGACGATCGCCTGTACGAGATAGAGCGGGAACGAGATCCACCCCAAAAAGCCGCTGAGGCGGTTTTCAAAGAAGCGGCGCACCGGCGTGCAGAACGCCGCGCCGGCCGTCAGACACGTCGCACCCGCGATATAAACCAGACTGAACCAGGCGTTGGGCAGCAAGATCAGGAACAGACCGGCGACGCAGAGCGCGGCTCCGGCCCGTTCGGCCGTAACCGAGCCCCCGCCTTTTCGCAACAGATCGGCGATGAGGATGCCGGCCACAAACAACGCGAAGTAGGTCTGGCTGGCAGCAAGAGCCGCGAACAGCGCGCCCAACGCCAATGCCCGCAGTCGATACGGTCGCAGACCGGCGACGATCGCGAAGACCATGAACGAGCCGAGGAATTCATAGGACATGGTCCACAGAGGGGGATCATAGGTCTCGGCGCCCGAATACGCCACGAACACTTTCAGCAGCGAGAAGCTCAACAGCCGACCGACGGTCGGCGTGAAGGACAAAAACATGTCGAGCGGTGCCGGCCGCTGCGCCGCCGGTGGAATCAATCCCAGCAGCAGCAATCCGTGGGTGATGGCGCAGATCGCGAATATCGGCAGCGCCAGCCTCAGGTACCGCCCGAAGGCGAGCCGGCTCAGTGCTCTGTCATCCCCAGCGTCGAGATAGCGGATCGACAGGGAAAATCCGGAGATGACGAAGAAGACGCACACGGCCAACGTGCCGTTGAGGAAGAAGACCTTGGCCCACAGGGCCTGATCGGCCATGAGACCGTTCGCCGGCAGGCCATCGACGAAAACATGGTGCAGCAGGACGACGATCGCGGCCCAACCGCGCAGCCCGTCGAGAAACGGCAAGCGCCTCGTCCCGCCCTCCATGCCGTCAGCCTTTCGCCGCCATGACGCCGATCAATGCCGCCGCCTCCAGTTCCGCCGTCGCCGCCGTGATCGTGTTTGCATTCCGGCGATCATGGCCGACCGTCGTTAAGGCTGCGAGAATCGCGAGGGTTAAGGTCAGGTTTGCATGGGACCAAACCGGCCGATCCTGCGGCAATCAACGCCCGTTCTCCTGAAGAAGAACAACCGGTTATTGGCCCTTAACAGCCGGCGGCAAAGAGGGACAACGCCGCTTTTACCAATGCCGCGGTAACCTTCGGGCCTTCTTCGATGACGCGGAGGCGCGCGTGGAGCTGTCGCCGGGCATCTCTTATTTTCTCGGTCAGCTGAGCAAGGCGTTTCTGGCGCCCGGTTCGCATGTTTCGCTGGCCTCGCTGGTCTGCGCGCTGTTGATCGCGCTTGTTGTCCTCGCCGCGCGGCGTTACCGGAAAGGCCGGCCGGTTCGCCTCAAGCTTTTGCTCCGGGCGCTGTTCCCCAAGCATATCGTGACCAGCCGGTCGAGCATGGCGGACGCCGGCTATTTCTATTTCAACGTATTCGTATTCGGACTTGTGTTCGGATGGGCGCTCCTCTCATACGATATGCTGAGCCGCGCCGTTTTCGATCTGCTGACGGCGGTCTTCGGTCCGACGCACCCGAGCGCCCTTCCCGGGTTCGTCTCCAGGTCCGTTATCACCGTCATGCTCTTTCTTGCCTACGAGCTGGGATACTGGGTGAACCACTATCTCTCCCACCGCATCCCGTTCCTCTGGGAATTCCACAAGGTCCACCACACGGCGACGGTGCTCACGCCGTTGACCAACTTTCGCGTCCATCCGGTCTATATGTGCATCTTCCTCAACATCCTTGCCGTCTTCATCGGGCCGACCAGCGGCGTCGGCGATTACCTCCTCGGCGAGACCGCGCATCCATATGCCCTGTCCGAGAACAACATCATCCTCGTCTTCTTCATCTACCTCTATGTGCACCTGCAGCACACGCAGCTGTGGATCGCGTTTACCGGGTGGCTGGGCCACCTGTTCATGAGTCCGGCGCATCACCAGATTCATCACTCCAGAAATCCGGCTCACTTCAACAAGAATCTCGGCAGCTGTCTCGCCGTGTGGGACTGGATGTTCGGCACGCTGCATATTCCTGCGGCGGAACGCGAGGCGCTCGATTTCGGCGTCGAGTCGGATCGGCAGGACGCCCACACGATCTGGGGCGAACTGATCGCTCCGTTCGGCCGCGCGGCGCTCATCGTCAAGCGATGTTTCGAGGAGCGACCGCCGCAGCCCGGCCCGCTGCCGGCTGCCGGGCGGAAGCAAGCCTGAGAGACCTTCTCCCCACGTTGCGGCGATCGCCGCTGCGGCGTATCCGTGCGCCGCGATGCCTCTTGAGAGCCGTCCGCGCGCGGTCTTCAGCGCCATGCTCCCGTTTTCCGGTTTAACCGCAGCGATCGCGCTCGGCGTTTCCGACGTGCTGGTCAAGGTCGTCCTCGCCGCCGGCTGCGGCGCGCTCACGATGCTGACGTTTCGCAGCGTCGTCGGTCTCGCTTTCGTGGCGACGTGGCTCGGCTTCGGGCCGCGACCGCGCGCCGACGCGCGCGTGCGCTGGATTTCCTTGGGCCTCGGCGTGCTGTTCGCGGCCCTCATCTTCTGCTTGCTCAAGGCGATCGACGCCAACGACGTGCCGACCGCGATGCTCACCTATTTCGTCTACCCGTTGCTGACCGGGATCGCCGCTTCGGCGACCGGATTGGAATCCCTGCGCTGGCAGGGCGCCGCATGCGCGGTCGCGGCGTTCTTCGGACTGGCGGTGATGATCGGCGCCCATCCGGCCGGCCTGGCGATGTCCGGCATCGCCTACGCGCTTGGCGCGGCGTGCTGCCGCGCCGCCGGGCTGGTCATTACCCGCGCCTTCCTGGTTGGAGCGGACGCGCGGCTGACGACCTGGTACTCCGTCGCGTCCACGGCGCTCGTCTTCGTCGCGCTGTCGTTGGCGACCGGAAACTGGAATCCGCCGCAATCGGGCGGCGACTGGACGGCCTTGATCGTCATGACGCTGGCGTCGACGGCCGGCATCCTGCTCGTCTTCCTGTCCATTGTCCGCATCGGATCATTTCGCACCGCATTGATCATGAATCTCGAGCCGCTGACCGCCATAGTGCTCAGCGCGTTCGCGCTCGGCGAGGTGATCACGCCGATTCAGGCGGTCGGCAGCGGCATCATGCTTGCCGCGCTGGTCGCGTTCCAGGTTTGGAGATGACCGCTTGTGTGAACTGTATGCCCATTGCCGGCGCGGAGCCGAAATCTGACCGCCGGTGCAGGCCGTGCTCTTCGCCGCCGTCACGTTCGGGCGGCCAAGTCCTTCAAGACGCGCGTGAGTTGCCCATCAGGTTCGTAGAGTTCGTCGAGAACGGAATGGTGATGGTGTCCCGGCAAGGCGAGAATTTCGCCCGGCAGTCCCGCCGCGGTCCGCGCCGCATAGAACCGCTCGGACTGGCTGCGGAACGCGGGCAGCTCCCGCTGTCCATAAGTTACGAGAAACGGGCCCGACGCAGAAGGCAAGCTGAAGGTCGGGCTGTTCCGCAGCGCTTCATCTCGATCAAGCTTGAGGACGTCGTTGATGCTGGCGTGCCGCATCGGCTCGAGGTCGTAGACCCCGCTGATGCCCATTCCGGCACCGACGCAAGCCTCATCCATGACCATCGCGGCAAGGTGGGCGCCGGACGACCAACCGACAATGATCAGGGGACGGGCGGCAAAATCGAGTTCGCCGAGGTGGGCGAAAGTCCAATGCGTGGCGGACCTCAACTCCTCGACGATCTGATTGATGCGCGCGTTCGGCGCCAGCGTGTGGCCGACGAAGACCGCGTTCAACCCGGCGGCGTGAATGCCGCGGACCACGAAGCGGAAAACCTCCTTGGATTGTCGGCTCCAGAACCCGCCTTGGACGAACACCGCGGTAGCGGCGTTCGGATCGGCGCAAGGAAAAATATCCAGCCGCTGCAATGGCGCGCTGCCGTAAGCGAGATCGAGCCTGGCCGGCGCGACGACCGCGACCGCCTGGCTGCGTTGTCGCCATCGCTCTCTCCACTCCGGTACGTCCGGAAAAGCCGCGCTGTTGTCGTAGGCGGCGTCCATTTCCAGCCGCATCGAGAGCCGACGGTTGCCCGTATCAGCGTCGCTCTCGCGCGGCTCGGAACCTGGCACGTCGGCCGCATGCTCAATATTGCGAGGCATAGGCATCTTGCGTTTGCGGATTCCGCCGCAGCCGCTTTGACGACACTGCAAAACCTCGCTCGTGCATCATCCGGGGGCGCTCCGGCACCGGGCTGCGATCTATTTCCTCGCCGCCTTTGAAGATGGCGACGATCTTGTCGCGGTTTTGCAGGATACGTACGTCGTCGAGCGGATTGCCATCGACCAGGAGAATGTCGCCGTAGCGGCCGACCTGCAAAGTACCGACGTCCTGTTCCCAGCCGATCGCGTTGGCGTTGTTGCGGGTCATCGCCAAGATCGCGTCCATCGGCGTGAGGCCGAACAACCTCACGAGCAGCTCGATTTCCCTCGCGTGCCATTCCCCGTAAGGCGACATGGAGAAGCCGGTTTCGGAGCCGGCCATAATCGGGATACCCATCTCGTAGGCGCGACGGAAGGTCTCGATCAGACCGGCGATTTCTCGCTTGCGAAATTCGACATGGCCGGGCTCGCTCCCACACTCATCGCCGTGGTCGATAATATTTTGAGCAAACGTCACCGTGGGGCAAAGCGGGACGCCGGAATCGCGAACATAACCGAAGTCCTGACGACGAAGGTGGCTGGCATGAAGCACCCAATCAATGCCGTGCCGAATCATGGCGACGATGGTCTCGGCGTAGCGCGCATGGACCGTCACCTTACGGCCGAGTTGGTGCGCCATGCCGATCACTGAGCCCAGCTCGTCGTCGTTGAAGCACGGACCGGCCTCGGAGTTTGTTTCCTGCGCTTGCGAGTCGCCGCTGAGTTTGATGAAATTAACCCTGTTCTTTACCTGCACGCGAACTTCCTTGAGCATTTCCTCTTTCGTGCTGCAAAGAACTCCCTCTGCCGAACTGGGCATGCCCATGTCGATCGGGAAATAGTCGGCAAACCCGCCGTCGGCGGTGATGTGCCTGCCGGCGGTGCAGATGCGAGGTCCCGGAAACATGCCGTTGTTGATCGCATCGCGTACCGCTACGCCCACATTGTAAGTACCGCCCGGATCAATGATCGTCGTGACGCCCGCTTTCAGAACCTTTTGCGCGTTCCACGCCGCCCGCAATGCGTTCCATTCCGGACCGCCGTAGACATCGACTTCTTCGGCATTGCGGCCTTCTCCATAGGAGATGTGAACGTGGGCATCGATAAGACCCGGCATGATAGTCTTGCCCTGTGCTTCCACCACTCGGTCGGCCGGACGCTGCGCCTCGGGCGGACGGCTTTCACCTTGCCAAATGCAGGAAATGCGGCCGTCAACGACCCTCAGCGAAGTCCGTTCGCGCGGCTTTGCGCCCGTACCATCGAGAAGGACGCCGTTGATGATATCGAGAGTGCGATTGGTCATGAGAGATCTCCGTTGTTTGCTTCGACCGCCATCCGCTCGCGCGGGATCGCGGTGCCGTTCGCTCGCCGCGGCTGCGCATGCCCGTTCCCGGAGGTGGCGGACGCATCTTTAGTTTGAATTTCTGTGGGAGTTCGACTTGACGGAGCTGCTCGTCCCGTCGTCGTTTCGCTCCGCATTGAGCGGTATTGGACTGGTCTTCATTCGGCTCCTCCTGATTGTGACGCAAACCGCCGCGGATTCACTCGACGATCGCGATCGCCTCTACTTCGATCAAAAAATCCGGATGGGACAGTCGCCGCACCTCGACCGTCGTGCTGGTCGGCAGCGCGGGACCAAAATATTGCATGCGCACGTCCGCGTGCTTGAAGAACTCGTCGATATCGGTGACGTAGGTGGTCGTCTTGACCAGATCGCTTAGCCCGGCGCCTGCCGCTTCGAGACACGCTTTCAGGTTTTTACCGACCTGCTCGATCTGCGCCCGCATGTCCCGCCGGCCGACGACGTTTCCGGAGGCGTCGCGAGCCAATTGTCCGGAGATGAATATTTGCCGTCCGCCGGTGGCGACGACGACGTGCGAGTACAGCGTATGCCCGTCCAAGACCCTGACGTTGACGCCATTGGGCTGTAGTCGCTTCAACTGCATGATTGCCTCCCGCGCGCTTCTCGGCCACCGCCGTCAACGAGCAATGCGCAACCTCCTTCACATCGAAACGTCAGTCGTTGCAGATTCCGGCGGGCCATGATCGGTTCAAAATCCCGGATTTCCGCTTTCCTTGAATCGCCCATCAGCGGCGCTCCCGGTCATAGGCTGCTCCGAGGGCGGCAGGCCCGCCAAGCCGGCCATGAGCGCGCGAGCGCGCAACCAGGGCGAGAACAAGCAGCGTCGCCAGGTAAGGCAGCATGTTCAGGAAATGCGGATCGACGGGGTAGTTATCGAGTTGCACGCGGAACCTGACCGCATCGACGAGCCCGAACAGGACGGCACCACCGAAGACCCAGAGCGGGCGCCAAGTCCCGAAAATGACCAGCGCAATGGCGATCCAACCGCGTCCCGCCGTGATGTTTTCTATCCAGGAAGGGATATAGGCGAGCGAAAGATACGCGCCTCCCACCCCCATTAGCGCGCTGCCGCTGATGACATAGGCGTAGCGTAACAAGATCACGGGAATGCCGAGCGAATCGACAACCTCCGGCGTCTCGCCCAAAGCCATGAGGACAAGACCCATACGCGTGAAGCGCAGATAGAGCGAAAGCAGCACCGGCAATAGGATGGCGCCGAGGACGAGGGGATCTTGTCCGAAGATTACCGGCCCCAGCACCGGGACATGTCCAAGAACGCCAAGGTTCAGCTTGTGGATGACGGCGCGGGGCGGCACGCCGACGAAGCCCGCGCCGATGTAGGAAGACAAACCCCGACCGAGAACAGTGAAGGCGAGGCCGGCCACGACCTGATCCAGGCGCGCAGTGATCGTCAGCATTGCAAAAGCGCCGCCGAAAAGCGCGCCGCACACCAACGCGGCGAGGACGCCCGCCCAGGCCGAACCGGTGATTTGCGCACCGATAAAGCCGGCGACGGCGCCGATCAGCATAGTCCCTTCGACGCCGAGATTGACGATGCCGGCGCGCTCGATCACCAGTTCGCCTAGCGCCGCGTAGGCGAGCGGCGTAGACGAAATCAAGGCGGCTGCGAGCAAAAACTCGAGGCTCACGGCGCCTCTCCGACCGCCGCACCGAAGCGGAGGCGATATCGTCCGAGACTGAATGTGGTGAGAATGCAGACCAGCAACACCGCTTGCAACACGGTGCCGATCGCCGACGGCACGCCTGATACCTGCAAGGAAAAGCCGCCGTTCAAAAGACCTGCGTAGACGACCGATCCGGCAATGATGCCGAGCGGCGAACTCCGTGCCAGCCAAGCGACCAGGATGCCGATGAAGCCGTAGCCCGGCGAAAGACCCGACTGCAACCGTCCGGTGGTGCCGGCGACCTCAATCGCGCCGGCGAGGCCGGCGAGAGCGCCAGCCGCCACGAGAGCGCTCGCCGTGACCGCGGAGGCCCGGATACCGCCATAGGCCGCCGCCCGCGGCGCGTCGCCGGCGACGCGAAGCTCGTAACCCCACCGCATCCCCCTATCGACGGCGTAGAGCGCGGCCGCCGCCAAGAGAGTGATCACGGCGCCGAGGTCAATTCCGGCAATCGGAGCCGGCAGCCGGGCCGCATCCGGCAGTTCCGGCGAATACGGAAACGAGAAGGTCACCGGGTCGGCCCATGGTCCACTGACCAGATAATCGACCCAGAGGATGGCCACGTAATTGAGCATCAATGTCGAAAGGACCTCATTCACGCGCAGCCAAACTTTTGCTGCGGCGGCAATCGCCGCCCACGCTGCGCCGCCTGCCAGTCCGCAAGCGACAACACCAGCGATGCCAAGTGCGTGCGGCACGTTCTCGGGGAGCGACAGGCCGAAACCGGCCGCCGCGAACGCGCCGAAATAGAACTGGCCTTCGGCGCCGATATTCCAAAGACCGCCGCGATAGGCGAGACTGATTCCGATTGCGCACAGCCCGATCGGCACCGCTTTGTCGACGGTCGAGGCGAATGCCACGATCGAACCGAACGCGCCGCGGAACATTGCGGCGAAGGCAAACACCGGATTATGACCGGTTAAAACGAGCAGCAGCGCGCCGATAACAAACGTCGCGATAGTACCGATGACGACGCGAAGCGCCGATTCGGCGCGGCTCGGCGTCGTCAAGCGCGGCTCCAGCCGCCATTGTGTGATCGCGGCGATCAGGACGCCACTCCCGTAGTCATAAGCCGCCCGATATTCGCCAGTTCGGGCGAGTCGGATCGATACTCGCCGACGATTCTGCCCCGATGCATGACGAGGATTCGGTTGGCGATACTGAAAGATTCTTCAAGCTCCTCGCTGGCAACCAGCACTGCGGCGCCGGCAGCGGCGTGATCGACGAGGACGTTTCGAATCTGGGCGGCGGAGGCGACGTCGAGTCCGCGGGTCGGATAGCTTGCAACGATCAACTCCGGATCTTCGGCGAGTTCGCGTCCAAGGATGACCCGTTGCAAATTGCCGCCCGAAAGCTGCCGCACCGGCTGCCGCGCCTGTGCTTTGGCATCGAAACGCTCGATCGCAGCGCGAGCGAACGAGTCCACGTCGCGCCGTCTGAGCCACCAGCGGAATGGATTGCTGCGATGGCGGCCCAAAATCGCGTTCTCGGCGATCGACAAGTTCGGCGCCAGCGCGGTCCCCAGGTGCTGTGAGGGGATATAGGCGAACCCCCGGTGCCTTTGCTGATGGGGCTTGGCTATGCTGCCACCACGCAGCTCTCGGATACCTCCGATCGCCTCCATCAACTCCGTCTGGCCGTTGCCGCTGACGCCGGCAATTGCCACGAGTTCGCCGGCCCTGACTTCGAGGCTCACGTCCTCCACCGCCGGAAGGCCGAGATCATTCGCCACCCTGACATGATCGAGCCGGAGAACCGGTCTGCCGGGCCGCTGCGGCGGAGGACGCCCGGTGCCAAACAGGCGGTCGCCGACGATCAGGCGCCCCAGTTCGAACAATGTCACGCTTCCAATCGGACCCGCGTGCACGACGCGTCCGGCGCGCATGACGACGACCTCGTCGGCGATCTCCAGCACTTCCTTCAGTTTATGGCTGATCAGAACAACCGACCGGCCGGTGGCCGTGATTCGCCGCAGTCGTCCGAAAAGCTCGGCACTCTCCAACGCGGAGAGCACCGACGTCGGTTCATCAAGAATGAGAAGATGTGTTCCCGCCGACAGCAAGGCGCGCAGGATTTCGAGCTGCTGGCGTGCCGCCAACGTCATCTGCCAGACGTAAACGTCGAGATCGAACGAGAATCCCACCTCCCTCATGAGCGCGTCAATCGCCGGGCTGGTCCGCCGGCGGCGCAAAATTTGACCACGGTCAACTGCCAGCGAGATGTTGTCGAGTCCGGTCATGGTGTCCACCAGCTTGAAGTGCTGGTGGACCATGCCGATGCCGGCGCGTACTGAATCGCGCGGTGAGCCCGGTCTCAGGAGCTCACCGCGGACGTAGATGCGGCCGCTGTCGGGCATGTAAAGACCGGCCAGCAAATTCATCGCGGTGGTCTTGCCGGCACCGTTTTCACCGACCACTGCCACGACCTTGCCATGTGGTACGGAAATGCTCACTTGGTCGTTGGCTAACGACTGGCCGAAGCGCTTGCTGAGGCGCTCCAGCCGGACCAAGGGCTCGCCGGCGGTCATCATTCCTGCGCTGGAGGCATTCAATGCCTCTGTCGCTCACTTGCCACGTGGAATGCTCCCGACGACACCGTCCACCAGCCAATTCATATGACCGATATCGGCAGGGCCAGAGATGGTGTGACCCTCAGCAACAACAACTTTGCCCTGATTGTCCTTCAATGGCCCCTTCCAGTAATCAAATTTGCCGGCGGCGATCTCGGCGCGGCGCTTGTCGATAAGTTCGCGGACGCTCGCGGGCACCGCCTTGTTCAGCGGCGCAAGCGCCACCGTGCCGTCGTCGAGCCCGCCATATTTCATGCCGGGCTTGAAGGTGTGGTCCCGGATGCTGGCGATGACGCCGCGATAGAGCGGACACCAGTTCCAGACGGTTCCTGTCAGATATTTGTCCGGAGCGAACGAGGTCAGGTCCGATTCCGATCCGATCGCCCAAGCACCGTTGGAAGAAGCACCTTGCACCGGCCCCGGGGAATCCTGGTGCTGCGCCACAACGTCGGCTCCGGCTTGAACCAGCGAGACCGCGGCCTGCTTCTCTGCCGGCGGATCGAACCAAGACAGAGTCCAGAGGAGTTTGATCTTCGCCTTGGGGTTAACCGCACGCACCCCCAGAGTGAAGGCATTGATGCCGGCAATAACCGTCGGAATCGGCTCCGCCGCCACAAAACCAATTGTGTTGGACTTGGTCATCGTTCCCGCAATCAGCCCAGTCAGGTAACGGCCGTCCCACAGTTTCCCATAAAGGTCGACGATGTTCGGAGCCGGCGCGATGTTGGGAGCAACGCCGACAAAGAACTTATCGGGATTCTGCTTTGCCAGCTGCTGCGTGAAAGGCTGATAGCCGAAGCCGTCAGCGAAGATCACATTATATCCTTGGCCGAGGAAATCGCGTTCGACGGGCAGCACGTCGGCATTTTCCGGCACCTTGTCGACGAAAGCGGTCTTCACACCGTCCGCTGCCAGGCAGCGACGGCCGAGATCCTGTTGATTCGTCCAACCCGGGGTGCCGACCGGCCCGGAGTAGATGAACGCCGCCTTGATCTCGTCGGCGTCGGCAACTGCAAGCGAAGCTCCTAATGCCGCACCCGCCAGCAGGATTCTGGCCGTTGTCGGCAATAATCTTGGAAGCGTCATCATTATCTCCCTGCGTTTGCTTTAGGACCATGAAGTGTTGGCTCTGGACGGCTTCGTGTGTGTGGACCCGCTTGACTCCGCGAGTCCATCTCTGAACCATTAGTCATCCAATTATGAGCCATATATAAGCTATTCTTCAACGTGGCTGGGAACGAGTCAAACCATTTTGACGTTTACTACCTTTTTTTGCCGCTTATCGAGCACTTGGCCGGGCATTGCGTTTCATCGGATTGGTGCTAAATTGGTATCTATCCGTTGCGACTTGTCGGGATGCGCACATGGGATCTTCCTACGACCTTGCCGCCAACCTTTCCCACATGATCGACGATGGTGCGTGGCTGACGGGCGAGCGTCTGCCGACCGAGCGTACGTTGGCAGAGCACCACAGAATTGCGCGCAACACAGTGCGCAGAGCGCTCAAGCTCCTTGAGCAACAGGGGCGGCTGACGCGTCACGTCGGTCGCGGCACTTTCGTTTCCGAGCGTGCGATTCCTGCCACCCATTTGATTAGCGCGCGCATGGAACAGGCGAGCCCTGCCGATCTGTTGGAGGTACGCCTGATCTTCGAGCCACAGGGTGCGGCTCTGGCAGCGGCTCGAGCATCGGCCGAAGAACTCGACACCATCCGCCGTGCGTGTCAGCAAACCGCCGCCGCGCGGGATCTGCCGGCGCGCGAGATATGGGATGCTCGCTTCCACCTTGCGATCATGCGCGCCGCCAAGAACGCGCTGCTGATCGAATATTGCGCCGCGATCAATACCGTTCGCCAGCAGCGCCTGTGGTCTCGACTCAAGCAACGGACCCTGACCGCGGAGTTGCAGCATCTCTACGACGCCCAACACGAAGCCGTCTTCGCCGCGCTCAAGGACCGTGACGCGGAAGGCGCGCGCGCCGCGCTCCACCAGCACATCATCACCTTGCGCAACAAGATCCTCGGTGAATAAGGACATGAGCTTCGGTCTTGGTCGCGTTTCGACTCCGGCGATGACGCCGGCGTGAACGGTGGTGTCATAACTCGGCCAACTTTGCGCCGAGACTTGCCGCGTTCATGGTGCCGATGCCATGCAATCGCGGCGAGGAGGGACCATGCACGGGTTCCACAGTGGTTCCTTCGATCCTCAAACGCTCGTCATCCTGGAGACCGCCTTCGATGAGGCGTGGCTGACGCTCAAGTCGGTCGGCAACACGACCGTGCGGCCCGACGAACTGGCGCGCTCGGTGCTGCGACTTGCCACGGAGGGCGAGCGCGACCCGGTGCGCCTGCATGACGGTGCGCTCGAGGGGCTGCTGCCGGCGGCGTCGTGGCGGGAGACGGGCTGAGCGGCCTGCCACGCAGCCGCCGGTGAAGAATGCGCGGCCCACAACGCCAAGCCCACAAGCGCGGCGGCGATCATGACCCCGATCAGTGCCGCCCCGACGAACGGAATCGACTTCCGCAACGCACGCAACGCCCTGCGCATCGATTGCTCCCGGCTCGCCGCTGGTTAAAACTGGTTGGGCGAGGATTGGGATTTCCTCGTCGGCAAGTATGGCAACACCGAGCCACCGGGAATGAATGGGCGCGCCGTCCACGGCTTCGATGCGGTCGAGACCTGGGTCTTCGATCTCGACAACACGCTCTATCCGCACCACGTCAATCTCTGGCAGCAGGTCGACGCGCGCATCCGCGACTACATTGTCGGCTTCCTTCATGTCACCCATGATGAGGCGTTCCGGCTGCAGAAGGATTATTACCGCCGCTACGGCACGACGCTGCGCGGATTGATGGAGGAGCACGGCCTCGATCCCGACAAGTTCCTTGAAGTCGTGCACGAGATCGACCACTCGGCGCTGACGCCGGCTCCGGCGCTCGGCGCCGCCATCGCCGCGCTGCCCGGCCGCAAGCTCGTTCTCACCAACGGCACGCGCGCTCACGCCGAAGCGGTGATGCGCCGGCTGGAAATCGAGCGGCACTTCGAGGACGTCTTCGATATCGCCGCGGCGGAGTTGGAGCCAAAACCCCGGCCGCAGGTCTACGATCGCTTCCTCGCCCGGCACCGCGTCGATCCGACGAAAACTGCGATTTTCGAGGATCTTGCCCGCAATCTCGAAGTGCCGCACGCGCTCGGCATGACCACGGTGCTGGTGGTGCCGGAAGGTGGCCGCGAGGTTTTTCGCGAGGCGTGGGAACTCGCCGGCCGCGACGCGCCCCACGTCGATCACGTCACCGACGATCTCGCCGGCTTCCTGCGCGGCGTTGCGGCCGGGCGCGACGGCTAGGCCATCATTCCGGTCCTCGCTCGCCCGTAGGCCGGAATGACGTTGCCCTGCTTGACATCGCCGAGG
Organism: Xanthobacteraceae bacterium; assembly: GCA_030037895.1. Classification (GTDB taxonomy): domain Bacteria; phylum Pseudomonadota; class Alphaproteobacteria; order Rhizobiales; family Xanthobacteraceae; genus BOG-931. The sequence continues at coordinate 26,920 of JASHPW010000029.1, forward strand.
CTCGCACCGACAAACCGCGGCGGCAGGAATTCCCGCTCATGTCGGCCGACCTCGCGACTCGAACCAAAACTCTTGTGGAAACCATCGATACCGCCTTCGAGCGGCGCGCCGAGATCGGCCCGGCGACAAAAGGCGTCGTGCGTAAGGCGGTCGAGGACGCGCTCGATCTCCTCGACCGCGGCGCCGCGCGCGTTGCGGAAAAGACGGCCGACGGCTCCTGGCGGGTCAATCAATGGCTCAAGAAGGCGGTGCTGCTGTCGTTCCGCCTGAGCGACATGAGCGTGATCGCCGGCGGTCCCGGTGGCGCGACCTGGTGGGACAAGATTCCCTCGAAGTTCGCCGGCTGGGACGACAAGCGTTTCCGTGCCGCCGGCTTTCGCGCCGTGCCGGGCTGCGTGGTGCGCCGCTCCGCCTACATAGCGCCCGGCGTGGTGCTGATGCCGTGCTTCGTCAATCTCGGCGCCTATGTCGATCAGGGCAGCATGATCGACACCTGGGCCACGGTCGGCTCCTGCGCGCAGATCGGCAAGAACTGCCACATTTCCGGCGGCGCCGGCATCGGCGGCGTGCTCGAGCCGCTGCAGGCCGGCCCGGTGATCGTCGAGGATAATTGCTTCATCGGCGCGCGCTCGGAAGTCGCCGAGGGCGTGATCGTGCGCGAGGGTTCGGTGCTGGCGATGGGCGTCTTTATCGGCGCTTCGACCAAGATCGTCGATCGCGACAGCGGCGAGGTTTTTCACGGCGAGGTGCCGGCCTATTCGGTGGTCGTGCCAGGCAGCATTCCCGGCAAGCCGCGCCGCGGCGCAGCCGGCGCGGATGCGGCGGGGCCCAATCTTTCTTGCGCCGTCATCGTCAAGCGCGTCGACGAGAAGACGCGGGCCAAGACCAGCATCAACGAATTGCTGCGGGATTGAAGCTGCGTCGCGCCGATGGATTGGGCCTATCTCTTCAATGGTTTTCATGGTCGCATCGGCCGCAAGACGTTCTGGACGGCGATCGGCGTGGTGGCGGCCGGTGAAATCGTCGGCCATCTCATCGCCGAGCAGATCGAAGGCGACCGCCTCGGCGCCATCGTCGATCTCGCTTTCACCTATCCCGAATTCGCCGTCGCCGTGAAGCGCAGCCATGACCGCAACATGCCGTTTTGGCTGCTTGCCGTTTTCTTTACCGCGGGGGCGGTGCTCGATCTGCTCACGGTGCTCGGATGGTCCGGCACCGACGAGGCACCGAGCCTGCTGTCGCTGATGATCGCGGTGCCGTTCACGATCTTCGGCTTGGCTTTGCTGGTTGAGCTTGGCTTCCGCAAGGGCACGCCGGGGCCGAACCAATATGGGCCGGACCCGCTGGCCCGGAGTTGAGATGCAAATGACGGCCGACCCCGTCGCCATCGCCCGCGATCTCGTCCGCTGCCGGTCGATCACGCCGGAGGAAGGCGGGGCGCTGAGCCTTTTACAGGAGCTGCTGGCGCCGGTGGGATTTGCCGTGCAGCGGACCACTTTTGCCGGGCCGGGCACCGCGCCGGTCGAGAACCTTTACGCCCGCATCGGCACCGACAAGCCCAATCTCATGTTCGCCGGCCACAGCGACGTGGTGCCGCCCGGCGACGAGGCGGCGTGGCGGCATCCGCCCTTTGCCGGCGCGATCGCCGGCGAGGTGCTTTACGGCCGCGGCGCCGCCGACATGAAAGGCGCCATTGCCTGCTTCGTCGCGGCGGCGCTCGACCATCTCGCGGCGAACGGCGGCAAGCCGAAAAAAGGCTCGATCTCGCTCCTCATCACCGGCGACGAGGAGGGCGTCGCCGTCAACGGCACGGTGAAGCTCCTGCACTGGGCTGCCGCGCGCGGCGAAACATTCGACCATTGCGTCCTCGGCGAGCCGAGCAACGTCGCAGCGATCGGAGACACCATCAAGGCCGGACGGCGCGGCTCGCTCAATGGCACGCTGATCGTCACCGGCCGCCAAGGCCACGTCGCCTATCCGGAGCGCGCCGACAACCCGATCCGCGGCCTCCTCACGCTGATCGCCGCGCTTGAGGCGCCGCTCGACGAAGGCAGCGCGCAGTTCGAGCCGTCGCACCTCGAATTCACCTCCGTCGATGTCGGCAATCAAACCGTCAATCTCATTCCCGGCGCGGCCCGCGCCGCCTTCAACATCCGCTACAACGACCGGCACAGCCAGGCCGCACTGAAGACCCTGATCGAGCGCCGCGCGCACGCGGCCGCAGCCGGACGCGTGCGCTACGCGATCGAATGGCAGCCGTCGAACGCCGACGTGTTCGTCACCAAGCCCGGACCGTTCACCGATCTCGCCGTGGCCGCCATCGCCGAGGTGACCGGCCGCAAGCCCAAGCTCTCGACCTCCGGCGGCACCTCGGACGCGCGCTTCATCAAAAATTATTGCCCGGTGCTCGAATTCGGCCTGGTCGGAGCCACCATGCACCAGCTCGATGAGGGCGTGCCGGTCGCCGACCTCCGCGCTCTGACCGCGATCTACCGGAGCATCATCGAGCGGTATTTCGCATAACGTTATTCCGGCGTCGAACGAGGAGGAACGCCGAATCGATAATTGCGATATTCTGGCATTGGCGATGAGGAAAGCGCGCCATGGAAGAGACAATACTCATCGTTGCTCGAAGCCGTTTCGTTCCAGATCGACCATGCGCACGATCATGGCGCGGCGCGGGTCGAAGGGCAGGTCCTGGAAGCCCCAGCGGCGATAGAATGCCCGTGCTCGCTCATCGAGCGGGTGCGTGATGACACCGAAGCTTCCGATCTCGTGGGAGGCTCGCAGCGCCACGCGCAGAGCAAAGAGTAAGGAGCGAGCGCGCGTGGCCGCGGCCTTGATGATCCTTGTGGACCGCAAGCTGGCCGAGCAACGTCACTGGCACGGGATCAGGCTTGTCGCGCTGGTGCGGCTTCGGCAGGAAAGAGCGTTCGATCTGCGCCGCGCTCAAGGTCACGTAGCCGATAATCTCCGTCGAGGCGGCGTCGCAGATGACGTTGGTACGCG
>JASHPW010000030.1 GCA_030037895.1 Xanthobacteraceae bacterium
CGACGCCATCGAGGACATCATCGAGCCGTATCTCATCCAGTGCGGGCTTCTGCAGCGCACGCCGCGCATCGCCGGCCGGTTGTTGCGCCGCGTGCGCGATTTCGCCTCCGTCGCCGGCGTGCCGGCGATCGACCGCGCCGTCGCCGACAAGGCGCTCGCAGCGCTCGAAGTCGACGCCGCCGGGCTCGATGCCATGGACCGGCGCTATCTCGCCGCGATCGCGGCGAACTACGGCGGCGGCCCGGTCGGCGTCGAGACGCTGGCCGCCGTTTTGTCGGAGCCGCGCGACGCCATCGAGGACATCATCGAGCCTTATCTCATCCAGTGCGGGTTCTTGCAGCGCACCCCGCGCGGACGGCTGATTACCGGCCACGCCTTCCGCCACCTCGGCCTGCCGGAGCCGGCGCGCGATCCGGCGCAGTTCGGGTTGTTTTCCCAGGATGACGATGTCGCCTCATAGCGGCGTACAAAGCTACGAAGGCGGCTGCCATTGCGGCCGCGTGCGCTTTTGACGGCCGCAACTGGGAGCACGCGATGGCGGAGCTGGTGCCGTGGAGATAGCACGATGAGCGCGAGTTCCCTCGACGGCGAAATCCGCGACGGCCGACACTACCTCGCCGTTCGCGTCTATTACGAGGACACCGATTTCACCGGCATCGTCTATCACGCCACCTATCTGCGCTACATGGAGCGCGGACGCACCAATTATCTGCGGCTCCTCGGCGCCGATCACCGCGCTTTGTTCGAGGCGGCCGCAAACGAGGCGCCGGGCTTTGCCTTCGTGGTGCGCTCGATGCACATCGACTTCCTCAAACCGGCGCGCATGGACGACGTGCTTGAAATCGTCACCGACCCGGAAGAGGTGAAGGGCGCGTCGGTCACCTTGCGCCAGCGCGTCATGCGCGGCGAGGATTTATTGGTCGAGGCGCATGTGCGCGTCGCCTTCGTCAGCAGCGGTCGGGCGCGGCCGATCCCGAAGCCGCTGCGCCTTGCCATGAAAGCCGATCGGGACTTCTCGGAGCGGCCGTAGATCAAAACGGCGTCACATAGCGGCGGCCGGCGCGCGCGGCGCGGCCGAGAACCCTTTGGAATCGATCCCGAGACCTCGGGTCGACGGGCCGGGCAAATCAATGTAAAAGCTATTTACATGAGCTGGTCGAAGGACGACCGAGAAAGCCCGCGCGGCTATCACCACGGCAACCTGAAAGAGGCGCTGCTGCGCGCGGCCCTCGAACTGATCGCGCAGAAGGGGCCGGCCGGCTTCACCTTTGCCGAAGCGGCGCGCTGGGCGGGCGTGAGCCCGGCGGCGCCCTATCGGCATTTCCGCGACCGTGACGAACTTCTGGCCAGCGTCGCGCTCCGCGGGTTCAATCAATTCGCGGCCGCGCTGGCGCAAGCATGGGACGACGGCCGCCCGGAATTCTTCACCGCATTCGATCGGCTGGGCAAAGCGTATCTCGAATTTGCGCGCGCCGAACCCGCGTATTATTCGGCGATGTTCGAGGCGGCTATTCCGCTCGCCGGCAACTCCGAACTGCGCGAGGCGGGTGATCGCGCCTTCGCTGTGCTGCGTGCGGCGGCCGAAAAGCTGTGTGCGCAGACGCCTGCAAAAGCTCGACCTCCCGCGCTGATGGTCGCCTTGCACATCTGGGCGATCTCGCACGGCATTGCGTCGCTGTTCGGCCGCGGCGACGCGGCGCGGCGCACTTTGCCGATGTCGCCCGAAGATCTGCTCGAAGCGGAAGTGCTGATCTATCTGCGCGGGCTCGGCGTGTCCGCAGCGACATAGCCGTGATGCACCCGGCAGCCCCCCGCTGATCCGCGCCGATGGGGAAGGTGTCCTTCTGCCACTTCACCAAGTCGGAGAGGCCCTTGACAGTACGGAGGTCCTATGTAAATGTTATTTACATTTACACGAGAGGTGCGCCAATGCCCATCGCAGCGATCGCGTTGACCGTCCTCGGGTTTTTCGCTTGGTGGCCGCTTGGCCTTGCCATTCTCCTCTTTTTTCTTGGGAGCAGACACATGGTGTGTTGGCGTCGTCATGCCATGGGCGGCTGGGGCTATCCCATGGGCGACTGGCATTCGCATGCGGAATCGCACTGGCAGGAGAAAATGGAGCGCTTGCAAACGAAGATGGACCGGATGCGCGCCAGGATGGAAAGCTTCCGCGGCGGCTGGCGGGGCTCGCCACCTTCGAGCGGCAATCGCGCATTCGACGAGTACCGCACTGAGACGCTGCGGCGTCTCGAAGACGAGCAGCGCGAATTCAAGGAATTTCTGGAACGGTTGCGCTTTGCCAAGGACAGGGCGGAGTTCGACCAGTTCATGGCCGATCGGCGCAATCGCCCGCGCGGCGAAGATCCGCCATCGCCGCCGCAGACCTGAGCGGCCGCGCTTGGTGTCACGTCGGTTCGGGGGTCGTCCGCCTCGAAGGAGGCGGCGGCCCCTTGCGCTTTTGGCTGAAGATATTTGCGCGATATTTTGCGCGGCCTTGCTGCCGGCCGGTATTAACGGCGCGTTAACGACACCTGGGCTTCGTTAGGCGCGAACGATCGGGTTGCGCCCTAGTTTGGACAAGTTTGGCGATGATTTCGGTCCGGCCGGTGGTGGGTCCGGCTTGGGTCCTCGCGAAATTTCGGGTCTTGGTCGGCGCTCGCGATGCGGCTGCCCCTGCCTTTGGTCCCGGCGCTCGCGCGCAGTCCCGGTCATCGGCCTAAGGTCGCATCGCCGGAAAGGACGCGCCCATGAGCTTGCAGCTGATCGACCTGTTCTGGGAGTCGAATTGGCTGGTCAAGACGGTGACGACGGGGCTGATATTGTGCTCGGTCTGGGTGTGGGCGATCGCCATCGACAAGACGTTGTTGTTCGCGCGCTTTCGCAAAGCCGCCGACCGCTTCGAGCAAGCCTTCTGGTCGGGCCAGTCGCTCGAGGACCTTTACAAGTCGCTCGCGGCGCAGCCGGGCCATGCGACCGGCGCGTTGTTCGTCGCCGCCATGCGCGAATGGAAAAGAAGCTTCGAGGGCCAGGTCCGCTCGCTCGGCGGCCTGCAGACGCGCATCGAGAAGGTGATGGACGTGGCCATTGCACGGGAGGTCGAGGTCATGGAACGCCGGCTTCTGGTGCTGGCCACGGTCGGTTCGGCCGGCCCCTTCATCGGCCTGTTCGGCACGGTCTGCGGCATCATGACCAGCTTCCAGTCGATCGCGGCTTCCAAGAATACCTCGCTCGCGGTGGTCGCGCCCGGCATCGCCGAAGCTTTGTTCGCGACCGCCATCGGCCTTGCCGCCGCCATCCCGGCAACGATTTTCTACAATAAGTTCGTAACCGAGGCGAACCGGCAGGCGCAGCGCCTCGAAGGCTTTGCCGACGAATTTACCGCAATCCTGTCGCGGCAGATCGACGAACGCGGGTGAGGGGCGAACATGGCTGCGAGCGTCGTCAGCGCGCCGTCGGGGGGCCGGCATCGGCGCCGCCGGCGCGCGGTCATGAGCGAGATCAACGTGACCCCGTTCGTCGATGTGATGCTGGTCGTGCTCATCGTTTTCATGGTCTCGGCGCCGCTGATGACGCTGTCGATCACCGTCGATCTTCCGAACGCGCGCGGCGGTACCCCCAACAACGCGGACAAGGAGCCGTTGATCCTGACGCTCAAAAAGAACGGCGGCGCGTGTACCAGCCAGGCCGATCTCTTTCTCGGCCAGACTGCAATCCCGCTCAGCGAGATCGAGTCGAAGTTGCGGGCGATCAGGGACAGCGGCCAACGGGCGCCCAATGTGCTGGTGAATGCCGACAAGGACGTCTGCTACAATGAGGTGATGAGAACGCTGGGAAGGCTGCGGACCGCCGGCTTCGGGGCCGCGCTCAATATCGTCCCCGAGAAGGGGGAATAGAATTGCGGTCGGATTGGATCATATCCGGGTGCGGCCATGCCGCGGTGCTTGTGCTCGGACTGCTGACTCTTGCCAGCTCGAAGCCGAACCAGGACCTCTCCAATTTCATGCCGGTCTCGATCGTCACCAGCAACGATGTTTCGCGGGCGACCGCCGGTCAGCAAAATGCGCCGAAGCCGATCGAGAATGCAAAGCCGCTGGCTGACAAGGTCGGCGAGCCGAAGCCGGTCAAGCAACTCGCCCCCAAGGTCGCGGACAAGCCGGAAATCACCACCGATGCGGCGGCGGCGCCATCCAAGCCCGAATCCAAGCCTGAATCCAAGCCCGCGCCCAAACCGAAAGCGGACGCGGAGCCGCTGGAAAAGGCCGAAAAACCCAAGGAACCGGCGTTCAAGCCCGATCAGATCGCCGAGGAATTGAAAAAGGACGAATCCAGGAAGCAGCCGAAGCCGCAGAAGAAGGAGCCGGCGTTCAAGCCCGATCAAATCGCCGAGGAATTGAAGAAGGACGAGGCGAAGAAGGCGCGCCCGTCGCCCAAATTCGATGCCGACCAGGTTGCCGCACTGCTCGACCATCGCACGCCGCAGCGCCAACTGGCGAGCGCCGCGACGCTTAACGGCGCGGCATCGCTCGGCACGCCCAGCGGGCACGCGCCGCAATTGTCGCAGAGCGAACTCGACGCATTGCGGGCGAAACTGATCTCGTTGTGGAATCCGCCGCCTGCCGTGAGCGCCAACCCGGACCAATACGTGATCACGATTCACATCCGGCTCACCCGCGATTATCGGCTGATCGGGCAGCCCGAAGTGCTCACCAGCGGCGAGGGTCCGTTGTTCGAGGCGACGCGTGAGAGCGCCCTGCGCGCGGTCTTCCAGGCCCAGCCTTACGACATGCTGTCGCAGTCCACCTACGATCTGTGGAAGGATATTACGTTGACCTTCAATCCGCGCGAGGTGTTCGGTGGTTAACGGCCGCAGCGATCTCCGTGCTCGTTCATCCTTCCCCGCGGCGTGGGAGAGAATGACGACTCGTCGCGGCGCGCTGTTGCTCGGCAGCGCCGCATTGGCCGGCGTTTTGATCGATCCGCGCCCGGCCGCCGCCGCCGTCAACCTCGACATCACCCAGGCGAACGTTCAGCCGCTGCCGATCGCGGTCCCCGATTTCGTCGGCGGTGGTCCCGACGACAGCGATACGGCGCGCGGCGTCACGCAAATCATCGCTGCGAACCTCAAGCGCTGCGGCCTGTTCGCTCCGATCGATCCCGCCGCTTATATCGAGAAGATCGCCAGCGTTGACGCGGTGCCGAGCTTTCCCGACTGGCGCGCCATCAACGCGCAGGCGCTGGTCACCGGGAGCATGACGCGCCAGAGCGACGGACGGCTCAGCACCGAATTCCGGTTGTGGGACGTGGTCGCGGGCAAGCAACTCGACGGCCAGCAGTATTTCACCACGCCGGAAAATTGGCGCCGCATCGCCCATATCATCTCCGACGACATCTACGAGAAGCTCACCGGCGAAAAAGGCTATTTCGACAGCCGTGTCGTGTTCGTCGATGAGACCGGGCCGAAGGAGCGCCGCATCAAGCGCCTCGCCATCATGGACCAGGACGGCGCCAACGTGCGCTATCTCACGCGCGGCGACGAACTCGTGCTCACGCCGCGCTTTGCGCCCTCGACCCAGGAGATCACGTATATGGCCTATGGCCAGGGCGAGCCGCGCGTCTATCTCCTCAACATCGAGACCGGCCAGCGCGAGATCGTCGGCAACTTTCCCGGCATGAGCTTCGCGCCGCGGTTCTCGCCGGACGGCCAGCGCGTCATCATGAGCCTGCAGGAGGGCTCCAACTCCAACATCTTCATCATGGACTTGCGCTCCAAGGCGATGACGCGGCTGACCGACACGCAGGCGATCGACACCTCGCCCTGCTATTCTCCCAACGGCGCACAGATTTGTTTTGAATCCGATCGCGGCGGCCACCCCCAGATCTACGTCATGGCCGCCTCCGGCGGCGCCGCGCAGCGCATCAGCTTCGGCGATGGCATCTACTCGACGCCGGTATGGTCGCCGAGCGGCGACTACATCGCCTTCACCCGGCAGGCCGAGGGTAAATTCGCCATCGGCGTGATGAAGCCGGACGGCTCCGGCGAACGCATCCTCACCGAAGGTTTCCACAATGAAGGGCCGACTTTCGCGCCCAACGGACGCGTGATCATGTTCTTTCGCGACCTTGGCGGCGCCACCGGAGGACCGTCGCTGTTCACCATCGATATCGCCGGACGCAACGAGCAGCGCGAACCGACGCCGAGCTTCGCCTCCGATCCCGCCTGGTCGCCGCTGCTGTCGTGAGTCGCGGCGGGCTCAGGCGGCGCCTCACATCATTGCCGCATTCATGCCCTATTAACCATTGCCGAAGCTTTCCCGGGGATCGGTGGGTCGTAGTCTTTTTTGCAAGGCTGCATCAAGGTTGACGGAACCTTCGCTTAACGAACGGGCTGCTAGATCGCTCCAAGGACCAACCATGTCCGGGTCACGACGGAACAATGGAGGCACCGGAATGAAGGTGGCGAGCATCGTCCGCAGCATCAAATTCGCAGCCGTCATCATGGCTGCGTTCGCGATCGCCGGCTGCGCCAAGCAGCACCCCGATCAGACCGCCATGGCCGGCGCCGCCACGCCCGGCAGCCAGCAGGATTTTGTCGTCAACGTCGGCGATCGCGTGTTCTTCGACACCGATTCCTCGGAACTCTCCGAGCAAGCGCGGGCGACGCTCGACAAGCAGGCGCAATGGCTCAATCACTACGGTCATTACAGCTTCATCATCGAAGGCCATGCCGACGAGCGCGGCACGCGCGAATATAACCTTGCGCTCGGCGCCCGCCGCGCCGAGACGGTGCGCCAATATCTCGTCTCGCGGGGGATATCGGCGCAGCGCATGCGCACCATCTCCTACGGCAAGGAACGGCCGGTCGCGACGTGCGACGATATTTCCTGCTGGTCGCAGAATCGCCGCGCGGTGACCGTGCTCAATCAAAGCTCGTAGTCGTCGCAAGCCTGAAGCGAAGCAATTCGGAAAAACAGAGCCTGATTGCTTCGACCCTTGCCTGCCTCGCCGTGGCGCCGAATGGCTGCGGGTGTGGATTTCCTCTCGGCTGCGCACGCCAGGGCCACGAGACGGATTGGCAGAAAGGGCGCGTTGCCGCAGACTGTGGCAGATAGTCACAATTTGGACGCAGGACAGGCTATGGTAGGGCCCGCCGCTGCAGCAAAAATGTCGCCGCTATGATCCGCTTCGCCTCCCTGTTCGTGGTCGCGCTCGGCTGCACGTTGTGCGCCGATGCCGCCAGCGCTCAGGTGTCCGACGCCGACCTGGTGACGCGCTTGGATCGGCTCGAGGCCACGATCCGTGATCTCACCGGCAGCGTCGAGCAGTTGCAATATCGCAATCGTGAGCTTGAGCAGCAGCTGCAGCGCCTGCAGCAAGAGATGCAAGCCCGCGCCAATGAAGGTCGGGGCGAGATGCAGCCGTCATCCGCCACACCGCCGCGGTCGACTGCGCAAAATTTGCCTGCGCCTTCCGGGCCGGTCGTTGCCGCCGCGCCGGCGGCGCTGTCACCTTCACCGGCGCCGATCGAGCCGGCGCAATCATCGAGCGGCCGCAGCGACGCCTTCAACCCGATGGCCAGTCCGAACGCACCGGGCGCGCCGCGCCCGCTCGGCGCCAGCACGACCGCGACGGAGCCGCCGCCTCCGGTCGCGGAGGCGTCGGCCGGCGCTGCTTCCGGGCCGCGGCAAGCGGGAGCGCCGCTCAATCTCGCGACGCTCTCTTCGCCTCCTCCGGGCGGCGCCGCGCCCGGCACCGAACTGCCGGCTCCGCCGCCGAGCAATCCAAGCGCGACCGGCGCCATGCAGGCGACATTGCCGCCGAGCAACTCGCCCAGGGACGAGTACGATCTCGCTTACGGCTACGTCCTGCACAAGGACTACGCGCTCGCCGCGGACGCCTTCCGCACGTTCCTGCGCCAATATCCGAGCGACCGCCAGGCGCCGGAAGCGCAATACTGGCTGGGCGAAAGCCTGTTCCAACAGCAACAATATCGCGACGCCGCCGAGTCGTTCCTTGCCGTGTCGACGAAGTACGACACAACCGCGCGAGCACCGGAGGCGCTGTTGCGGCTCGGCCAGTCGCTTGCGGCTTTGGGTGAAAAGGAAGCGGCCTGCGCCTCGCTGGGCGAAGTGCTGCGCAAATATCCGCACGCTCCGCTGAACGTGAAGCAGAGCGTGGAGCGGGAACAGAAGCGTGCCCATTGTTGATGCAGCGGTTGGCGATGAGGAAGCGAGCGCGCTGTTCGATGGTCTTGCGGGTCTGCGCGGGGCCGTGCTCGCCGTCTCCGGCGGCTCCGATTCGACGGCGCTCCTCGTGCTTGCCGCGCGCTGGGCAAAGCGGCGCAAAAAGCGCGCGCCGAATCTGATCGCCGTCACCATCGACCACGGTCTGCGGCCGGAATCGGCGCGCGAAGCGGCGGCCGCCAAGCGTCTCGCGCGCCGGCTCGGCGTGCCGCATCGCACGCTGCGCTGGAGCGGCAAGAAACCGAAGACCGGATTGCAGGAAGCCGCGCGCATCGCGCGTTACCGATTGCTGGCAAAAGCCGCATCGCGCGCCGGGTATGAACATATTCTGACCGCCCATACGCTCGACGATCAGGCGGAAACGGTGCTCTTTCGTCTCGCCCGCGGCAGCGGCCTCACCGGGCTTGCGGGAATGGCGGGCGTCTCGGTTCTTCCCGTTGGCCGGCAGGCCGCGTTCTTCCTCGTCCGCCCGCTTCTGCATATTCCCAAGGCGCGGCTCGTCGCGACGCTGCAAGCCGCCGGTGTCGGCCACAGCGAGGATCCGACGAACCGCGATCCGCGCTTTACGCGCGCGCGGCTGCGAACTCTGATGCCAGCGCTCGCGCGCGAGGGCCTCGATGCCCGCGCTCTGGCGCGCCTGGCGGTGCGCATGCGGCGCGCCGAAGCCACGATCGAATTCGCGGTCGATGCCGCGCGTGCGGCCTTGGCGCCGGGCCCTTGGCGCGAGCGCGGGCCGATCGTCTTCGACGGCGCGCGATTTAACGGCTTGCCCGCCGAGGTGGCGCTGCGGCTTCTCGGCCGCGCCGTCGCCCATGCCGGAGACGAAGGGCCGGTCGAACTTGCCAAGCTCGAATCGCTCTACGATGCGCTGCGGCGGCATGCGCATTCGCCGCTGCGCCGGACATTGGCGGGCGCGCTCATCGCACGCAACCGCGATCGGCTGACGATCGAGCGCGCGCCCGCCCGCCGGCGATAACCATTGCCGGATCGGCAACGCGCGCTTTACGAAATTGCAGTACAATAAGCAGCTTGCCCGTTCCGGGCTTCCCTTGGCAGGGGGCATGCCGACGCCTACATTGCCAGGGTGCGGGACGTGAAGCCGCCACGATTCGCGGGCACAAATGCGCCGCCGGGCACCGGCGGACCGCCGGTCGAGGACATGCGATGAATGCCAATCTTCGCAATTTCGCCCTGTGGGTCATCATCGTCCTGCTGCTGCTGGCTTTGTTCACGCTGTTCCAGAACCCGGGCCAGCACACGACCTCGCAAGACATTTCGTTCTCGCAATTGCTCAATGAGGTCGATCAGGGCCGCGTGCGCGATGTTCTGATCCAGGGCCCGGAGATTCACGGCACCTTCACCGACGGCCGTCCGTTCCAGACCTATGCGCCAAGCGACCCGACGCTCGTCCAGCGCCTCTTCAACAAGGGCGTGTCGATCACGGCGCGGCCGCAGACCGAGAACGTGCCCTGGTTCGTCTCGCTGTTGATCTCCTGGCTGCCGTTCGTGGCGCTGATCGGAGTGTGGATCTTCCTGTCGCGGCAGATGCAGGGCGCCGGCGGCAAGGCGCTCGGCTTCGGCAAGTCGCGCGCCAAACTCCTCACCGAAGCGCATGGCCGCGTCACCTTCGAGGACGTGGCCGGCGTCGACGAGGCCAAGCTCGACCTGCAGGAGATCGTCGAATTCCTGCGCGATCCGGCCAAATTCCAGCGGCTCGGCGGCCGCATCCCGCGCGGCGTGCTGTTGGTCGGTTCTCCGGGCGTGGGCAAGACTTTGATCGCCCGCGCGGTCGCCGGCGAGGCCAACGTGCCGTTCTTCACCATTTCCGGCTCCGACTTCGTCGAGATGTTCGTCGGCGTCGGCGCGAGCCGCGTGCGCGACATGTTCGAGCAGGCGAAGAAGAACGCGCCGTGCATCATCTTCATCGACGAGATCGACGCCGTCGGCCGCCACCGCGGCGCCGGCCTCGGCGGCGGCAACGACGAGCGCGAGCAGACGCTCAACCAGTTGCTCGTCGAGATGGACGGCTTCGATACCAACGAGGGCATCATCATCATTGCCGCGACGAATCGGCCGGACGTGCTCGACCCGGCGCTGCTGCGCCCCGGCCGCTTCGATCGCCAGGTCTTCGTGCCCAATCCGGACGTGGTCGGCCGCGAGCAGATTTTGAAGGTGCACGTGCGCAAGGTGCCGCTGGCGCCGGACGTGAACCTGAAGATCATCGCCCGCGGCACGCCCGGCTTCTCCGGCGCCGATCTCATGAACTTGGTCAACGAGGCGGCGCTGATGGCGGCGCGGCGCAACAAGCGCATGGTGACCCAGGTCGAGTTCGAGGACGCCAAGGACAAGGTGATGATGGGCGCCGAAAGGAAGTCGCTGGTGATGACCGAGGAGGAGAAGCTCCTCACCGCCTTTCACGAGGGCGGCCACGCCATCGTCGCGCTCAACGTCACGGCGACCGATCCGGTGCACAAGGCGACCATCATCCCGCGCGGCCGCGCGCTCGGCATGGTGATGCAGTTGCCCGAGCGCGACAAGCTGTCGATGAGCCTCGAACAGATGACGGCGCGGCTCGCCATCATGATGGGCGGCCGCGTCGCCGAGGAGCTGGTTTTCGGCCACGAGAAGGTGACCTCGGGCGCCGCTTCCGACATCGAGCAGGCGACCAAGCTCGCGCGCATGATGGTCACGCGCTGGGGCCTCTCCGACGCGCTCGGCGCCGTCGCCTACGGCGAGAACCAGGAAGAAGTGTTCCTCGGCTATTCCGTCGCCCGGCAGCAGACCATGTCGGAGGCGACCGTGCAGAAGATCGACAGCGAGATCAGGCGGCTGGTCGAGGCCGGCTATCAGCAGGCGCAGCAGATCCTCACCGAGAAGCGCGCCGATCTTGAAACGTTGGCCAGGGGCTTGCTCGAGTTCGAGACTTTGAGCGGCGACGAGATCAAGGACCTGCTCATGGGCAAGCGGCCGAGCCGCGAATCGGTGATCGAGCCGTCGGCGCCGCGCGCGTCCACCGTGCCGACGGCCGGCGCCGGCCGCAACCGGCCGCGCCCCGAGCCCGGCCCCATGGAGCCGCAGCCGCAGGCCTGAGCACAGGCGGGCAGGCATGTCCCCGGTCGGGGTGCCGACCGCTTTCATGAATCGGCAAATCGCGATTAGATGTCTCGGGTAAATCAATAACGACGAAATGGTGCGCGCGCCTGCGGCGCTCATTGCGCCGCGGCGAGCTCCGTTTGCCCCGTCGGTTTCCGGCCGGCCGGAGCGAACGGGTTAAGCGCGAACCAGGAGCGGAAGGCTAATACATCGCGACGCGATCCGTCGAGTTGCAGCCGATCTTCGCGCATGGCGCGTTCGATCGTGAGGTGGCCGAGCCAAATCTGGGTCAGCACGCGGAGGCCGGTCCTGACGACCAGGCTGATGTCGAAGCCCGGATCGCGGTAGCACAGGTCAATATGTCCGGGCTCGAAGACGAGCCAGTAGCGACGGCGGCTGATCGGTACGCCGGAAAGCTGAAATTCGACAACGTATCGCTGATCGCCGGGTTGAACCCGGTTCACGACATTGCGGCGGATGTCCCACATCAAGAGGTCGGGGTCCAAATTCTCGGTATCGACCAGTTTGTGCCGAAGCCAGCGCTGCGCCCAGAGGCCCATCTTCTCGACCACCGGAAACAGTTCTCGCCCGGACGCCGTGAGGTGATATTCGTGGCCGCCGTTGGCGCCGCGCCGGCGCTCGACGATGCCTGCGAACTGCAATTCCTTGAGGCGTCGTGCCAGCAGCGATGAGGACATGCGCGGCACCCCGCGCTGCAAATCATTGAAGTGGACGCTGCCGAGCAGAAGCTCGCGGATCACCAGCGGCGTCCATCGCTCCGCCAGTACCTCGGTGGCGAGCGCAACGGGGCAAAACTGACCGTATCCTCGCTTTTCGGTCATGTCGAAATCTAGCACGGGCAACGGCCCTGTAACTTCACTTTTTGCAGTTGTCGTCGCCTCGGGTGCGGGCCAGGGTCCGACAAATCCCCAAATCAGGAGTACGGCCGTGACTGGATATCTCGATCTTCAAGCGCTTGTGCACATCATTGGGCCACGTTTTGCCGAGGGGGCTGCCGAACGCGACGCGGGCGATGTTTTCGTCGCCGAACACTACGACGTGCTGAAGGAGCACAAAGTCTTCTCGGCACTGGTTCCCGCGGAGCTCGGCGGCGGCGGAGCAAGCTATAGTGCGATGTGCGCGTTCCTGCGCTGGCTTGCGCGTTATTGTCCGTCGACGGCGCTGGCGCTGTCAATGCATCAGCATCTGGTGGTGGCGGCCGTATACAATCACCACAACGGTCGACCGGGCCGGAAGCTGCTGGAACGGGTGGCGGCGGCCGAGATCGTGCTGATCTCGACCGGCGCTAACGACTGGATGGAATCGAACGGCTCGATGGAACGTGCCGATGGCGGCTTCCGGGTCAGCGCCCGAAAGCCGTTCGGCAGCGGTTCGCCCAAAGGCAGCATGCTGATGACGTCGGCTCCGTTCGAGGATCCAAAAGAGGGGTGGCAGGTTCTGCATTTTCCCGTCCCATTCTCCGCCAAAGGGCTATCGCTTGCCGACGACTGGCGCACGCTCGGCATGCGCGCCACCGGCTCGCATACCGTCATTCTCGACAAGGTGTTCGTGCCGGACGACGCCATCGCGCTGCGCCGGCCGCGCGGCCGGTTCCATCCGGCGTGGAACGTGATCCTGACGGTGGCGATGCCGCTCATCATGTCGGTCTATGCCGGCGTGGCGGAGGCCGCCGCGGCGATCGGCCGGGAGCAGGCGAAAAAGCGCGGCAGCGACCCGACGGTGCCCTATCTGCTCGGCGAGCTTGCAAACCTCGTGACGACGGTGTGCCTTGCCATGGACGACATGGTTCGCTTGGCAAACGACCTCGACTTCACGATGAGCCTGGAAGTGACGGACGCCATCTTGGTGCGTAAGACGATCGTTGCCGAGAACGTTCTGGCGACGGTGGAGAAGGCTTTGGAGGCGGCGGGTGGCGCCGGCTTTTACCGCGAGACGGGGCTTGAGCGGCTGTTGCGCGACGCGCACGGGGCGCAGTTCCATCCGCTCACGGCCAAGCGCCAGCACCGTTTCACTGGCCGGGTCGCTCTCGGTCTTGATCCGGTCGCGGATGCCGCATGACGCCACGCGCGGGCCGCAGCGGCTGCGGTGAGCGCGGCGCGCTCCACGGGCGCCGGCGCAACCGGCGTCGCATTCGCCATTCCCGCATTCCCGCGAGTTGAAGAGAAATACTCCGTTTAGGCGGCGATAGAAGGGTACGGATTGACGCGCCGGTTGATGCGCCCGCCGCCCGAGCGTCTGGTCCAAATTCCGCCGCCGCGATAGCATATATTCGTCTCACACCGCGGAGGGGGCGATTCGTGCGGACGATCGCGATTGCCGGCGTTGTTCTCGTCCTGGCAGCGGGCTCGGTGCTGGCGCAGGGGAGGGGCGAGCCGACCTTGCTCGATCCGTACCCGGCCATCCCCAATCCGCAACTCGCTCCCGCCAATGCGCAAACGCCTCCGGCCAATCCACAAACCGAGCGTATCAAGCCGCGCAAAGCAGTGCGGTCGTCTCGCCCCGCCAAGCCCGCATCGACGCCGGAGGCGCGTTCGGCCGCGGCTTTGGCGCTCTCCCCCGATCCGGTATTCGACGAGGGCACCTATCAGCGCATCAAGGAGGCGCTGCTCAGCTATTCGGACATTCAGGTGCGCGGCGGTTGGCCGAGCCTGCCCGCCGACGCCAAGCTCGCGCCGGGGATGAGCGGGCCGGACGTCGCGGTGCTGCGCCGGCGTCTGGTCATCAGCGAAGACATGCCCGCCGGGCAAGAGGCCGGCGATGACTATGACGCCGCCGTCGTCGAAGGCGTCAAGCGCTTCCAGTTGCGGCACGGGCTCGAGCCGACCGGCGGCGTCAACGCGCCGACGCTGCGCGCGCTCAACGTCCCCGTGGCCGCGCGCATCAAGCAGCTCGAAGCCTCGCTCGAGCGGCTCCTCGGCATGGATTTCGTCTTTGCCGAGCGCTACGTCGTGGTCAACATTCCCGCCGCCTTCGTCGAGGCCGTCGCCAACGACAGGGTCGAGCGCCGCTATCGTGTCATCGTCGGCAAGATCGACAAGCCCTCGCCGACGCTCACCGCCTCGATCACCGCCATCATCCTCAATCCGACCTGGACGGTGCCGCTCTCGATCACCAAGAACGAGATCTTCGCCCGCATGCGCCGGGACCCGAGCTATCTTTCCCGCATGCACATGCGCGTCATCGGCGCGCACGACGAGGAGATCGACCCGCGCTCGATCGACTGGTCGTCGGACCGCTCGCCCAACTTCATCGTCCGTCAGGATTCCGGCGCCTGGAACGCGCTCGGCAATCTCAAGATCGACATGCCGAATCCCTATTCGGTGTACATGCACGACACCGACACGCGAAGATTGTTCGCCAACGATTACCGCTTCGATTCCCACGGCTGCACGCGCGTCGACAATGTGCGCGATCTGGCCGCCTGGATTCTGCAGGACGTGCCGGGCTGGAGCCGCGCCGCGATCGACGCCGGCATCGCCACCGGCGAGCGGCGGGTCATCAATCTGCCGCACAAGATGCCCGTGGCCTGGGTCTATCTTACCGGCTGGGTGACGCGCGACGGCACCGTCGAGTTCCGCGACGACGTCTACAAGCACGACGAGGCGCTCGATCGCACCGCGCTTGCCGCGGCGGCGGCGGGCGGCTTCGTCGCGCCGGTGCCGCGCGACGTGAAGCAGGTCTCCAACCTCGACAGCCGCTAGCTCGGCGCCCGCTCCCAGGCCACGGCGACGATCGCCGCCATAATCGCCTGCACGCCGACGATGGCGGCGACGCAGCCGCTCCAGCCGGCGGCGTTCCAGACCAGTCCGACGAGCGAGGCGCCGGCTGAGCCGCCGATATAGAACGTCGAGGCGTAGAGACCGGCGGCGGACGAGCGTCCCTCCTTGGCGGTGGTGATGACGTAGCCGGTCGAGACTGCCTGGCAGACGAGGCCGCAGGTCGCGCACAACGTGAGCCCGGCAATGATGACGCCGACCGGCGGCGCCAGCAGCATGAGCGCGCCGGCGACCCACACCGCGGTGACGCCGAGGATGAAGCGGCGGCGGCCGAACAGCGCGATGGCGCGGCCGACCCACGGCACGGCGAGGCTGCCGCCGAGATAGGTGACGAAGATGGCGCCGAGCAGCGTCGGCGTAAAGAAGTAGGGCGGCCCGGCCAGATGAAAGCTCACATAGGTGAACGTGGCGATGAAGTTGAACAGCACGCTGAAGCCGACGGCGTAGATGGCGAGGAGGCGCGGGTTGCGCAGATGCGCCAGCATCTGCCGCGCCGAGGCGGAAAGCCCCGCCGAACGAACGAAGCGGCGCTCGCGCGGCAGCGCGCGCGCGACGATGATCGCCGCGGCAAGCGTGAGCAGGGCGACGACGGCGAAGGAGGCGCGCCAACCGACGAGATCGGCCACGGCGCCGGTCAGGAAGCGGCCGCTGAAGCCGCCGATGCTCGTTCCCGAGATGAAGAGCCCGGCGATGCGGGGAACCTCAGCCGGCGGCCATTCGTCGCCGACATAGGCGACGGCGACGGTGAAGATCGGCGGCAGCAGCAGTCCCTGCGCGAAGCGCCAGAAGACGAGTTGCGGCACGCTCGACGAAAAAGTCATGATCAGCGTCGGCACGACCACGGCGAGCATGGCGGCGGTGATCAGGCGCTTGCGGCCGAACACGTCGGCGAGCGCGCCGGTGAACGGCGCAGTGAGCGCGATCGCCGCGGTGCCGGCGGTCATCAGCGTGCTGATCGCGCCGGCGCCGACGCCGAATTCGCGGGCGAGCTCGGGCAGCAGCGCCTGCGGCGAATAGAGATTGACGAAGGCGGAAAAGCCCGCCGTGGCGACAGCGAGCGCGCGCAGATCGAAAGCCATGCCGCATTATGGGCAAGGTAGCAGGCGAAAGCACCTCCGCGCCGGGATCGTGAAATGCTGACCCGGGCCGCCGTCACTCGCCGAACGGCCTGATGCTCGCGGCGACGGAATCGGCGATGTGTTCCTTGGAGACGAGGCCGACGATCTCGGACGGGCGTCCACGCCCTTGGCTCTTGACCACCACCGCCATAATCGCGTCATGGCGCACCATGCGCTGAACCACGTCGAACATGATGTCGCCCTCGCGCGCGATGGTGAAATTGCGCTGCGCGATGTCGCCGACGCGGACGCCGGAATAAGCCTGCTCGATACCGCGCCGCAGCCCGGTATTGACGCGGATCACGCCGGCGACGTGATTGGCGTGCGTGACCACGACATGCTTGACGCCGCGTTCGCGTCCATGCTCGCGCAGGAACGCGTCGAAATCCGCCTCCGCCGGCAGGATGGTCACGTCGCGCTCCATGACCTCGCGGGCGCGGCGGACCAGGAACATGTTGGCGTGCAGAGCTTTCGGCACCAAATGGCCGCGGTCGACGAGCTTGATCGTATAGATATTCTCCTGCGAGAGCAGGCGGCGGATGCCGATGGCGAGCGCAACTGCAATGATGCTCGGCATCACCAGGTCGTAGTCGCGTGTCATCTCGAAGATCATGGTGACGGCGGTCATGGCCGCGCCGGTGCCGCCGCCGACCATGGCGGCCATGCCGATGATGGCGCAGGTGCTCAGTCCCAGGCCTGCCACCGGATGGATGGCGTTGACCAAGGCGCCGAACGCGCCGCCGATGGTCGCCCCCATGAACAGCGAGGGCGAGAAAACGCCGCCGGAGGCGCCGGAGCCGAGGCTCACCGAGGTGGCGCAAAGCTTGGCGGCGAACAGGATGAACAGCAGCGCCGGCACGACAAGGCCGTGGGAGAGGATCGCCTGGACGGTGGAATAGCCGACGCCCTCGACGTAATAGTGCCCGGCGGTCTGCAACAACAGGCAGATGAGGACGCCGATGATCAGCATGCCGGCGGCGTGGCGCAGGTAAGGATTGCCGATGCGCCCGAACACGTCTTCGGCGAGGCTCAGGCCGCGAATGAAGGCGGTGGCGGCAAGCCCGATCAGCGCGCCCAGCAGCGCGTAGAGCAGCAGCGCCGCCAGCGAGGCCGGCTGCTGCGACATCAGCAGTGCGTTGGGAATGGCGAAGGCCGGATGTACGCCGAAAAATATGCGGCCGATGAAGGTCGCGGTACCGGTTGCGAGCGCGACCGGCAGGAAGGTGCGCGCGCTCAGTTCCGGCATCATCAGCTCGATCGCGAACATCACGCCGCCGATCGGTGTGTTGAACGTGGCGGCGATACCGGCACCAGCGCCGGCGGCGACGAGCGTGATGCGCTGCCAAGGCGCCACCGGGATGATCTGCCCGAGCGAGGAGCCGATCGCCGCCCCGATCTGGATGATCGGCCCTTCGCGGCCGACTGCCGCGCCGGTGCCGATCGACAGCGCCGAAGCGAGCGATTTGATGATCGCGACGACCGGCCGGATCGTCCCTTCCCGGTAATAGATTGCGTCCATGACTTCCGGCACGCCGTGACCGCGCGCCTCCGGCGCGAAGTTCGTGACCAGGAAGGTGACGATCAAACCGCCGATAACCGGAACGAAAATGATAAATGCGCCCCACGGACTCGGCGGCGTGAACAGGCTGGCTTGGTAGGCGGTCGAGACCAGGCCGAGAAAGGCGATATTATGGATGAGACCGATGAGCGCGCGAAAGACGACAGCGCCGTATCCGGCAACGAGGCCGACGACAACCGCCAGAAGCGACAATCGTAAAAGCCCGATTCGGAGGGGGCGTTTGCCTTTCATCCTCGGTCAGCGCGCTCGGAGCGCGTCTAGCTAGAGCTGCCGGATCGAGCTGAAATCGAAGGTCGAGCCGCTTGGATTCTCGCCGATCCTGATCGTCGTGTCGCTGACGAACCGATACGGCGGCACCGGCAAATTGTAGGGGGCCGGCACGCCGCTGAAAACGCGGCCGGCGGGATCGTATTTGGAGCCGTGGCAGGGACAGAAATAGCCGCCCGGCCAATTGGGTGTGGGCGAGGTCGCGTTCGGCTGCGGGTAGAACAGGGGGATACAGCCAAGATGCGTGCAGATGCCGACCAGGACGCCGAATTCCGGCTTGACTGAGCGGTGCCAGTTGGTCGCGTAGGGCGGCTGCTGCAGCTCTTCGGAATTCGGGTCGGCGAGCAGCGACACCATCTGCCTGCTTTGCAGCGCCTGCAGCGTCTGCTGCGAACGGTGGAAGACGAAGATCGGACGCTGCCGCCAATAGACGACGACCTGCGCGCCTTCTTCAATCTTGCTGACGTCGAGATCCACCGGGCCGCCGCCCGCGAGCGTCGAGGCGTCGGGATTCATCTGCGTGATGAGCGGCACCAAGGTCGCGATACCGCCGATCGCGGCGAGGGCGCCGGTCGCGACATAGAGGAAATCGCGGCGGGTCGATTCGGGCGCGTGGAGGTCGGCTGGTGTGGTGGCGTCGCTGCTTGCCATGATGCGCCTTTCTGAACGAGGGTGAGGCCCCGCGCTTATATTGGCGCCGCACCGTATTCGTCAAATCAGCCGCTTCCCAATGCCGCGCACGCCCGCGCCAGGGTCTCACCGGGTGTTCCGGAGGCGTCGATCGGGCTCCAGTCGAGCGGGCCGAGATCGTAGCGCTCCTGCGCTTGCGCCACCGTCGCGTCGGCATCGGAAGCGTCGCGCGCCCGCGCCCCGACGTGGGCGAGCCGGGTCTCGAGCCCCGCGGTCAGGAACAATCCCCGCAGGCGGATATTGGCCGACGCCGCCGCCGCGGCGATGGCGTCGCGTTCTTGCGTCTGCGCGAAGACCGCATCGACGATCGCCGAATGCCCGGCGGCGAGGATGCGGCGAACTTTGGCGGCAAGCGTCGCGTACACGCGGGCGGTGACGTCGTCGGTGTAAGCCGCGGCCGGCAATTTTTCGGTCTCGCCGACGCCGAACAGCGCCTTGCGCTCGACGTCCGAGCGCACGATGACGGCGCCGGGCATGGGCGCGATCAGCGGCGCCAGCGAGCGCGCGAGCTTGGTCTTTCCGGTGCCGGAGAGGCCGCCGACGGCGAGGAGCTTCGGCGCGGGGGGCGCGATTGCCGCGAGCGCCAAGTCGAAATAAGTGCGGGCGGCGCGCGTGAGCCCCGGCCGCTCCGCTGCCGCGGCCTGCGCCAGCCGCGCGGCGGTGACCTTGGCGCGGATCGCCGCGCGCATCGACAGAAAGAACGGCAAGGCCGCGAGCGCGTCGAGGTTCTCGATGCGCCGCGTCTCGGCGAGATAGCGGTTGAGCACGCTATTCGCGGCCGGCTTAAGTCCGCGTTCCAATAGGTCCATCAGCAGGAAGGCGAGATCGTAGAGAACGTCGCCGGAAGCGATGATCTCGCTGAACTCGATGGCGTCGAACAGCACCGGCTTGCCGTCGATGAGGGCGATATTGCCGAGATGCAGATCGCCGTGGATGCGGCGGATGAATCCGCGCCGGCCGCGTTCGCGCAGGAGCGGCACGATGCGCGCATGGGCGGCGCGGCTCTTGCGCGCTAGCGCGTCGTTGTCCGCGGCGGGGAAGATCGCCGGGTGCTCGCGGAACGTTGCGGCGTGCTCGTCGATGGAGGAGCGGAGCGCCGCGATCCACTTTTCCCCTTCGACCGGCGGCGCCTTCGCATGGGCGGTCGCGACGGTGCGGCCGAGCGCCTCGGCCAATTCCTCGTCGATTTCGCCGGCGAGGTGGTCGAGCGTGCGCGTCTCGTCGAAGCGGCGCATCTCGACCAGCCATTCGACCGGCGTGCCGGGCCCGCCGATCGCCAGTCTGCCGTCGGCTTGGCACACGATGGGCATGACGCCGCGGTAGATTTCCGGCGCGTATGGCGCGTTGACGGCAAGCTCGGCCTCGCAGGCCAGCTTGCGTTTATCGAGCGTCGAATAGTCGAGAAAAGGAAAGCGCACGGCGCGCTTGACCTTGAGCGCGCGCTCGCCGGCGAGAAAGACCGACGCCGCATGGGTGTCGATCCGCTTGACCTTGCGCCCGCCATGGGTGGCGGGGTCGGCAAGAAAGGCCAGCACCTCCTCCTGGCTGCCCGTTGCCTCGTTCATGCGGCCGAAACCCCTTTACGGGTAGGCTATGTGCCCGCTGCGCCGGCCGGAAGACTGGACTACCGGCGCATGACGCGGCAATCACGGT
>JASHPW010000031.1 GCA_030037895.1 Xanthobacteraceae bacterium
GCCGGCATCAGGTCGCGTTTTTCCACGCCGACGCCGTGCTCGCCGGTGAGCACGCCGCCGACCTCGACGCACAGCCGCAAAATGTCGGCGCCGAACTTTTCCGCGCGCTCCAGCTCGCCGGGCTTATTGGCGTCGTAGAGAATGAGCGGATGCAGGTTGCCGTCGCCGGCGTGGAACACGTTGGCGACGCGCAGGTCGTACTTCGCCGACAGTTCCTGCACGCGCTTGAGCACCAGCGGCAGCTTGGCGCGGGGAATGGTGCCGTCCATGCAGTAATAGTCGGGCGAGATGCGGCCGACCGCCGGAAACGCCGCCTTGCGGCCGGCCCAGAACAGGAGTCGCTCCTCCTCGGAATTGGAAACGCGGCAGGTCACCGCGCGGCATTCCCGGGCGATCGTCTGCACGCGATCGAGCAGGTGATCCACCTCGGCGCGCGGACCGTCAAGCTCGACAATGAGCAGCGCCTCGACGTCGAGCGGATAGCCGGCATGGACGAAGTCCTCGGCCGCCTTGATCGCCGGCCGGTCCATCATCTCCATGCCGCCGGGAATAATGCCCGCGCCGATGATGCGCGCCACGCATTCGCCGCCGTCCTCCGACGCGGCAAAGCCGACGAGCGCGGCGCGCGCGCATTCCGGCTTCTTCAGGAGGCGCACGGTCACCTCGGTGACGACGCCGAGGAGGCCTTCCGAGCCGGTGACGACGCCCAAAAGGTCGTAGCCGGCGGAATCGAGGTGCCTGCCGCCGAGCCGCACGATCTCGCCGGTCATCAGCACGAGCTCGCAGCCGAGCACGTTGTTGGTGGTCATGCCGTATTTGAGGCAATGCACGCCGCCGGAATTCTCCGCCACGTTGCCGCCGATGGTGCAGGCGATCTGCGATGACGGATCGGGCGCGTAATAGAAGCCGGCGTGATCGACGGCCTGCGTGACCGCGAGATTGGTGACGCCGGGCTCGACCACGGCGACACGATTGTCGAAGTCGATTTCGCGGATGCGGTTGAACTTGGCCATGCCGAGAAGCACGCCGTCGCCGAGCGGCAGCGCGCCGCCCGACAGCGAGGTTCCCGCCCCGCGCGGCACCACCTTGATGCCTTGGCGATGGCAGTAGTCGAGGACGGCGGCAACCTGCTCGGTCGTTTCCGGCAACACCACCACCATGGGAAGCTGGCGGTAGGCGGTGAGCCCGTCGCTCTCATAGGGTCGCATGGCATGCTCGGAGGCGATGACCCCTTCCCCGGGCACGATGCGGCCAAGCGCCGCCACGATCCCGGCGCGGCGGGCGAGCACGGCGGCATCGGATTGCGGCATTACGACCGGCATCTCAACCTCTCCGCTTCCATTCTCCGTCGCATTATAGCGGAAATAAGTGGGAAAAGGCCGTCGCCCCTGCGGCAGCGACACCAATCCGCGCACGCGGGGCGGCGAATTGGCCCATTGACACTCCCAAGCCGAAGGCGGCTTCAAGAGCGCGGACTAATTGTGGTATTTAAAATACATCTTTATGAAGGCGTCCGGCGCGACGGAATGCCTGTACCAGGAGGGGAGCTATGATGCCAAGACTGCCGACGGTGATGGTCGCTGCGTTGATCGCTGTCTCGACGGGGGCGGGAGCGGCGCTGGCGCAAGATCCGGCGAAAGGCGCGATTGTGTTCAAGAAGTGCATGCCCTGCCACAACATCGGCCCCGGTGCGACCAACAAGGTGGGCCCCGAACTCGACGGCCTCGACGGCCGTCATTCCGGCAGCGTCCCCAACTACAGCTATTCCGATGCCAACAAGAAGTCGGGAATCGTCTGGAACGAGGCGAACTTCAAGAGGTACATCAAGGGTCCCAGGGCCATGGTCCCCGGCACCAAGATGACATTCCCCGGCCTCTCGAACCCGCAGCAGATCAATGATCTGTGGGCTTACGTGAGCCAGTTCGACGCCCAAGGCAACATCAAGAAGAAATAGCCGCCGGCGCGATAACAGCCGCTTGATCTTGGATCAGTCGCCAGTAATCGGGAGTCAGTAATCAGAAGGATCGCTGACTCCCAATTACTGATCCCTGACTACTGAATTCCTGATCCCTGATCCCGGATCATTGACGTGCGAACGTGCGGCGTGTCACGCTTCTTTGACCCTCGTCATTGCCGCAGCGGCGCCGGCCGGCCCGAAGCCGGATGCGAACGGGCCGCCGCGCCGACGGATATACAAAAAGCCGGGACCCAGGGTCGAGGAGAATCGATCCAGATGGCGGCTCGATCCGCATGAGCGAAACCCCGTTGCCGGCGGCGGTCGGGCCGCAAGACGGCGCCGCCCCGCCCTTGCTGGAGATCGCCGACGTCACCATGCGCTTCGGCGGCATCGTCGCGCTCGACGCAGTCACCTTCTCGGTCGGCAAGGGTCGGATCGTGGGCTTGATCGGTCCCAACGGCGCCGGCAAGACGACACTGTTCAATTGCCTCAGCAGGCTCTATCAGCCGGCGCACGGCGACATCCGGTTGAACGGAGGGTCCTTGCGTCGGTGTGCGGCGTCGGACATCGCCGGGCTGGGGATCGGCCGCACCTTCCAGAGCCCGGCGCTGTTCGCCTCGATGTCGGTCCTCGACAACGTCAAGGTCGGCGCGCACGCGCGCGGCCGCAACGGCCCGTTGACCGACGCGTTGACGCTGCCGTCCTCGCGGCGGGAGGAGCGGGAGGTCGACCAAGCCGCGCGCGCGATGCTGGCCTTCATCGGTCTTGAGGACGCAGCAAGCCGGCCCGCCGCCAGCCTGACCTTGGCCGCGCGCAAGCGGGTCGAGTTGGCGCGCGCCCTCGCCGCCCGCCCGCTGCTGCTGCTGCTCGACGAGCCCGCCGGCGGCCTCAATCACCAGGAGGTGGCCGCGCTCGGCGTCCTGATCCGTTCGATCCGCGACCAGCTTGGCATCACCGTGCTCCTGGTCGAGCATCACATCGGCCTGGTGATGAGCCTTTCCGATCAGGTCGTGGTGCTGAATTTCGGCCGCGTCATCGCCGATGGGCCACCCGAGCGGATTCGCCGCGATCCGGCCGTTGCCGAGGCATATCTGGGGACGCGGCACTGATGACGCCGATCCTGGAGCTGCGCGCCGTCAAGGCCTTCTACGGCCAGTCCGAGGTCCTGCACGGCATCGATGTCGCCGTCGAGGAGGGCGGCATGGCCGTGCTCCTGGGCGCCAATGGCGCCGGCAAGACGACGACGCTGCGCGCCATCTGCGGCATGGTTCGTCGAGAGGGTGAAATCCGTTTTGCCGGGACGCGGCTCGATCGGCGCACGACCGAAGAGATCGCGGGCTTGGGCGTGGCCCATGTGCCGGAAGGGCGCGGAACCTTCATCGGCTTGACGGTCGAGGAAAACCTGCGCCTCGGCGCCCATATGCGTGCCGGCCGCGCCGAGGCGGACCTGCAGCGCATGTACGGATATTTCCCGATTCTCGCCGCGCGGCGGCGACAGCAGGCGGGAACCTTATCCGGCGGAGAGCAGCAGATGCTGGCGATCGCCCGCGCCTTGATGATGGCGCCGCGGCTTTTGGTGCTCGACGAACCGTCCTTCGGCCTGGCGCCGCAGATCGTCGAAGACATCTTCGCGATCGTCGAGCGGATACGAAGCGACGAGCACGTCAGCGTGCTGCTGGTGGAGCAGAACGCACGCCTGGCGCTCGACCTGGCGGATCACGCCTATCTCATGGAGACCGGCTATGTGGTGGCATCAGGCAGCGCCAAAGCGCTCGCCGACGATCCGCAGATCAGCCGCTCCTATCTCGGGTACTGACGGCTTTCGATGCACGAGCTTTTGCAGCAGATCTTTTCGGGGCTCGTCGCGGGCGCCGTCTATGCGAGCTTGGCTCTGGCGCTGGTGATGATCTACCGGGCGACCGATCTGGTGAACTTCGCCCAGGGCGAGATGGCGATGTTCTCCACCTATATCGCCTGGACGCTGGTGAATGCCGGCCTGCCCTTCTGGGGCGCCTTTATCATCACTTTGCTGGTTTCGTTTCTGGGCGGCATGGCGATCGAACGGGTGGTCATCCGGCCGATCGAGAATGCCCCGGTTCTGGCCGCGGTCGTGGTGACCATCGGCCTGTTACTGATCTTCAATTCGCTGGCGGGGTGGATCTACACCTACACGGTCAAGGATTTTCCGAGCCCGTTTCCCGACCGGCCGCTGTTCGGCGCGCTGACGACCACGCGCGACCTGGGCGTGATCGGCGTGACGCTGGTGATGCTCGCTCTGCTGTTCGCGTTCTTCCGCTTCACCAAGACCGGATTGGCCATGCGCGCGGCCGCACAGAATCCCGACTCGGCCCGCCTGTGCGGCATCCGCGTCAAACGCCTGCTGGCGATCGGTTGGGGCCTGGCCGCGGCGATCGGCGCCATCGCTGGCATCCTGGTGGCGCCGATCCTGTTCCTCGATCCCAACATGATGAGCGGCGTGCTCGTCTACGCCTTCGCCGGCGCGCTCCTTGGCGGCATTGCCAGTCCGTTGGGAGCCGTTGTCGGCGGGCTGATCGTCGGCGTCACCGAGAATCTGGTCGGCACCTATCTCATCGCCAGCCAACTCAAACTGACGGTGGCGTTCGCCTTGATCATCCTTGTGCTGGTGCTCAGGCCGAACGGCTTATTTGGTACCGCGATCGTGCGGCGGGTGTGAGCATGGAGAAAAGCGTCATCGGCGCGACGTTCGACGCGCCTGCCGTTGATCGTTACCCCGCACCGAACGCCGGCACTCAGCGATGGATCGCCGCCCTGGGGTTGATCGCGCTCGCTGTCGTGCTGCCGTTCGTGGTCAGCAAATATCACGTCTTCGAGCTGACGATGGTGATGATCTACGCCATCGCCGTGCTCGGCCTCAACATTCTCGCCGGCTACAACGGACAGATCTCGCTCGGCCACGGCGGTTTCTTCGCCGCGGGCGCCTACACCGCCGCCATTTTGATGCATCGCTACGGCGTGCCCTACTGGGCCACGCTGCCGCCGGCGGCCTTGATTTGCTTCGCGCTCGGAGTGCTTTTCGGCTTGCCGGCGCTGCGCTTCGAGGGTCCCTATCTCGCGCTCGTCACTCTGGCACTGGCGCTCGCGACCCCGCAACTGCTCAAATACTTCGATAACTGGACCGGCGGCCAGCAAGGCATCAATCTCACCAAGCCGCTGCCGCCGCATTGGCTCGTCATCGACCGCGACCGCTGGCTTTATCTCATCGTTCTCGCGGCGCTGCTGTTGGCGATGCGGATCGCCGCCAACTTGCTCCATGGCCGCACCGGACGGGCCCTGGTCGCGATCCGCGACCATCCGATCGCGGCGGCGGCTCTGGGCATCGATACTGCGCGCTACAAGACGCTCGCTTTCGGCACCTCGACGCTGTTCATGGGCGTCGCCGGCGCGCTCGCCGCGATCGTCATCGGCTATGTGTCGCCCGAGGGCTATAACCTGTTCCTTTCGTTGTCGTTCCTGGTGGGCTCAGCCGTCGGCGGCATCGCCACGATCGGTGGCGCCATTATCGGCGGGCTTTTCATCGAATTCGTGCCCAATCTCGCCAACGACATTTCCGACGCCGCCCCATGGGCGATCTATGGGCTGGCGATGCTGTTGTTCATGTATACGATGCCGCAGGGCGTCGTCGGCTCGCTCGGCCCTTGGATCACTCGGTCGATGCGGCAAATTCGAGCGCAGCGCGCGGCGTTCGCCGGAGGCGACGAAGAACACGACGGCAAAGGGAGGACGTCATGACAATGAAACGGGCCTTGATGGCCGGCCTGTCCGCGGCCGGTCTCATTCTCGCAGGTGGCTTGGCTTTTGCCGCGGGCCAATATGGACCCGGCGCCAGCGACACCGAGATCAAGATCGGCAACACCATGCCCTATAGCGGCCCGGCTTCCTCCTACGGCGTTGTCGGCAAGTCGGAAGCCGCCTATTTCGCCATGATCAACGATAAGGGCGGAATCAACGGCCGCAAGATCAAGTTCATCAGCCGCGACGACAGCTACAGCCCGCCGAAGACCGTCGAAGCGGTGCGCAAGCTGGTCGAGGAGGACCAGGTCCTGCTGTTGTTCAGCACGCTCGGCACGCCGCCCAACACGGCGATTTGGAATTACCTGAACGACAACAAAGTGCCGCAACTGTTCGTCGCCAGCGGCGCCGACAAGTGGAACGATCCAAAACATCATCCGTGGACGATGGGCTGGTTGCCGACCTACCAGACCGAAGGACGCATCTACGGCCGCTATATCCTGAAGAACCTGCCGAACGCCAAGATCGCGGTGCTCTACCAGAACGACGATTTCGGCAAGGACTATCTCATCGGCCTGCGCGATGGGCTGGGCGACGACAAGGCGGGCAAGATGATCGTGGCCACGCAGACCTACGAGACCACCGATCCGACCGTCGATTCGCAAATCGTGGCGCTGCAGGCAAGCGGCGCCGATGTTCTGATGACTGTGGCCATCCCCAAATTCGCCGCCCAGGCGATCCGCAAGGTCTACGACATCGGCTGGAAGCCGACGCATTTTCTCTGTTCCGTCTCCAATTCGGTCGGCGCGACGCTGCGTCCTGCAGGGCTGGAGAAGAGCGTCGGCATCATCTCGGCGGCCTACGAAAAAGACCCGACCGACCCGCAGTGGCAGGACACGCCCGAATACAAGAACTGGCTGGCCTGGATGAAGACATACAACACCGCGGGCAACGTCGCCGACGGCCTCACCGTGAGCGCTTACTCTTTTGCGCAGACCATGGTCGCCGTGCTCAAGGCAAGCGGTGACAACCTCACCCGCGAGAACGTGATGCGACAGGCGGCCAGCATGCACGATTTGAAGCTGCCGATGCTGCTGCCGGGGATCACGCTCTCGACCAGCGCCAACGATTTTGCGCCCATCAAGCAGATGCAATTGGAAAAATTCGACGGCGCCACCTGGAAATTGTTCGGCGCGGTGATCTCGGGCCGCTAATCGGCCGGCAGCGCGGTTTGCACGACGAGGCCGCGGGCGCGCGCGTCGGTCACGCCGAGCGCGCGCAAGGCGACAAGCGCGAGCGACTGCACCATGTCGCGCTCGCGGCCGGATATTTCGGGGGCGAGCGGACCGATCAATCCTTCGACGAGAAGGCCGACCAACGCCGCGGCGGCGAGCATCGAGTCCTGCGCGGGCAGGTGGCCGCCGGCCACGGCAATATCGATCCGCACGGCAAATTCGGCCGCGAGCGATTTGCGAAAAGCGAGCCGCGCCGCGTCGAGTTCGGCATCGACCGGCTCGGCGATCGCGGCAAAGGCGAGGCGGCGATGGCGCAACGCCCGCACCGCGAAGGTCATGATCGCCGCCGATAGCGCCGACAGCGGGCCGGGCGCGGCGTCGGCGGCGCGACGCAACGCCCCGATCTCGCGCTCGGCCGTTTCGGCGAGCAGGGCCGCGACGAGATCGGTCTTTGCCGGGAAGTAGCGGTAGACCGTGCCCGCCGCGATGCCGGCACGGTCGGCGATCGGCGCAATCTGCACCGCCGCCATGCCGCCTTCCGTGGCGGCCTGCCGCGCGGCGGCGATGATGGCGTCATGCCGCGCGGCCAGCCGGCGGGCGACGTTTTCGGTACGGCGATAGGGCATGGCCAGATCGAAATAGGGAATCGCCGAAGCAATATAGCAAAAGCTGAATGGAGATTCAGTAAGAAGGTCAGCCGCTCAGCGGTCCTTCTCCGCCAGCGACTTCGCCCGGATCTGTGACAGCGTCGTCGTTGGTGTGATCGCCTCGGGATCGATGGCGAGGCGGATGATCGAGGGCTTGCCCGATGCCTGCGCTTGCTTGAAGGCGGCGGGAAAATCCTCGGTGCGTTCGACGGTGACGCCGAAGCCGCCGAAAGCGCGGGCATAAGCGGCGAAATCCGGATTGCGCAGCGCGGTCGCGATAATGCGGCCGGGATATTCGCGCTCCTGGTGCATGCGGATGGTGCCGTAGATGCCGTTGTCGGCGATCACGACGATGATCGGCAGCTCGTATTGCACGGCGGTTGCGAATTCCTGGCCGTTCATCAGGAAATCGCCGTCGCCGGCGATGCAGACGACCGGACGATCGGGGTAAAGCCGCTTCATGGCGACGGCGGCCGGAACGCCGTAGCCCATCGAACCCGAGGTCGGCGCGACATGCTGAGCGAATCGACGGAAGCGGAAGAAGCGGTGGATCCACGCCGCATAATTGCCGGCGCCGTTGCACAGGATGGTGTCGGCGGAAAGATACTCGCGCAGCCACACCATGACCGCGCCGAGATTGACCGCGCCCGGCTGTGCAGTCGGCTTTTCCGTCCAGGCGAGATAATCGGCGTGGGCGGCCTCCGCCTGGCCGCGGAGCGAAGACGGCGGATCGAGGCGCCCGAGCGCGGCGGCGAAGGCCGTCGGCGTTGCCTGGATGGCCAAGTGCGGACTGTACACGCGGCCAAGCTCTTCGGCGCCCGGATGCACGTGCACGAAATTCATTTGCGGCCGCGGGATGTCGAACAGCGTATAGCCTTGCGACGGCAACTCCCCCATGCGGCCGCCGACCAGCAGGACGAGATCGGCGGAGGAGATGCGCTCGAGGAGCTTCGGGTTGGGGCCGATGCCGAGATCGCCGGCATAACAGGGATGAAGCGCGTCGAAGAGGTGCAAGCGGCGGAACGTCGTGGCGACCGGCAGCGCAAATTTCTGCGCGAAGCGCGCGACATCGTCCGAGGCCGCCTGCGACCAGCGGCTACCGCCCAGGATGACGATCGGCGCCCGCGCGGCGGCGAGAAGCCGCGCCAATTCCATCATCTCGGCGGGTCCCGGCGCGGTCTCGATCAACGCGAAAGGCGGCGCATCGCCGACCGTGACGCGCTCGACCAGCACGTCCTCGGGCAGGCCGACGACGACCGGCCCGGGCCGTCCGTTGGCGGCGGTATGGAACGCACGCGAGACGATCTCCGGCACGCGCACGGGATCGTCGATCTCGGTCGCCCATTTGGTCATCGCCCCGAACACGACGCGGTAGTCGAGCTCCTGAAAGGCCTCGCGCTCGCGCGCCCCGCGCGCGACCTGGCCGACGAAAACGACAAGCGGCGTCGAATCTTGGCGCGCGATGTGGATCGCCGGGGAGGCGTTGGTGGCGCCCGGCCCGCGGGTGACGAATGCGACGCCCGGCCGACCGGTCGCCTTGCCGACCGCCTCTGCCATCATTGCGGCGCCGCCCTCCTGCCGGCAGACGGTGACGTCGAGATCGCTGTCGTAGAGCGCGTCGAGCACCGCGAGAAAGCTCTCGCCCGGTACGCAGAACAGGTGGCGCACGCCATGAAGGCGCAATTGATCGACCAGCACCTGGGCGGCGGTCCGCGTAGTGTCGTTGCCGCGCATGGGCGCCTCCCAGGAACGATGGCGCGGGCGATTCGCCGCGCCGGACGTTATCAACCGTGATTGCCGCGTCATGCGCCGGTAGTCCAGTCTTCCGGCCGGCGCAGCGGGCACATAGCCTACCCGTAAAGGGGTTTCGGCCGCATGAACGAGGCAACGGGCAGCCAGGAGGAGGTGCTGGCCTTTCTTGCCGACCCCGCCACCCATGGCGGGCGCAAGGTCAAGCGGATCGACACCCATGCGGCGTCGGTCT
>JASHPW010000032.1 GCA_030037895.1 Xanthobacteraceae bacterium
CTCGCCTCCGAGCATTTGGCTCATTCTTTCGTCGGTGGCGGACCTGCTGATCGCCTCGACGCTGGCGATCACGGGAACCGGAATGACGCCTCTGCCGGCATGGATCGTCGCCGCCGCGCTGGGCGCGGCGATCATCTTCATGATGATATTCGATCTGGTGAAGGCGCCGCTGTTCGCCGGTCTCAAGCTCGCCTGACATCGACAATTGCGACGCCGATGCACCGCAAGGCAGCGCGGACACCGGCCAACGTCCCGGGCGGTGACACTGCAGGCCGGCTCGCCAGCGCGGAGTCGAATAATATAACCTCATATAAGGAACACTTGATGGGCTATCCTCTAACCATCGCCCGCATGTCGATGCCGATCGACCGGTCTGGGCGCCAAGTTTCACCGGAAAATCCCCCTGCCGATGCCGAGCATGCGCCGCGCCATCGTCACTCCGCCGCTTGCGAACCGGCCAGCAAAGGTAGCGGCTCGCGGAAAATCAGCTTGTCGATCGCCTGCGGATAGAGGGGCCGCAGCTTGACGATGAAGTCCCACGCCATCAGCAGCGCACCGATGGCGAACACCACGTCACCCGGCAGGCGCATCCACTGCCAGAACAGCATTGTGTTGTAGAAATCGCCGCTCCGCGCATAAGCGAGCCCGTGCTCATAGACGGCGTCAAGCTGCGGCCAGCCGATCGGGAAGAAGTTGAGCAGGATCCACAGGACGATGCCGCCATTGTAGAGCCAGAAGGCCCACAGCCCGAGCTTCTCATTGAAGGCGGGGCGCTCAGCGTGGATGTAACGCAGGCAGAAATAGATCAGGCCGATCGCCAGCTCGCCGAAGGCGCCGAACAACGCGGTATGCGCATGGTTGAGCGTCAGGAAGGTTCCGTGCTCGTAGTAGTTGACCAGCGGCGCGTTAAGCGTGCCGCCGCCGAACACCCCGGCGCCGACGAAGTTCCAGAACGCCGCGCCGATGACATAGGTATAGGCGAGCCGGTACTTGAACTCCTGGTGCGCGCGGATCAGCCGATAATGGTTGATGGCCTCGATAATCAACAGCACCAGCGGCAACACCTCGATAAACGAGAACATGCTGCCCATCGGCACCCATATGCTGGGACCGCCTGCCCAATAGAGGTGATGGCCGGTACCGATCACACCGCCGAGGAAGATCAGGATGATCTCGAAATAGGTCGCGCGCTCCGCAAGCTTGCGCGAGACGAGGCCGAGTGCCATCAAGAGATAGGCGCTCATCGCGGCGGCGAAGAACTCGAAGGACTGCTCGACCCAGAGATGGACCACCCACCAGCGCCAGAAATCGGTGAGGGTGAACGATTTCTCGATGCCGGTCAGCGGGATCATGCCGAAGACGTAGAGGACCGCGATATTGATGGTCGAGGCCCAGATCAGGTGCTCGAGCCGGATGCGGCCCGACCAGAACTGGCCGGCGGCTCTCCACCAGCGCGCGGCGCTCGGCCACAGCGCCCGCATCACCAGGAAGCTCCATAGGGCAAGGCCGGCGAAGAAGCCGATCTGCCAGAAGCGGCCGAGCTGGATGTAGGACAGTCCCTGGTTGCCGAACCAGAACCAGCCGCGGTCGATCACGCCCATGATGCCGAGATAGTCGCCGATCAGCGCGCCGGCGACGACGAGCAGCGTCGCCCAGAACAGCAGATCGACCAGCCAGTGCTGACCCTTGGCTTCCTGGCCGCCGGCGATGGCGGGCGCCAGGAACAACGCCGCGCCGATCCAGGAGAGCCCGATCCACGCGATCGGCGCCTGGATGTGCACGTCGCGCAGGAAGTTGAACGGGAACCAGGCGTTGACGGCGATGCCGTAGAAGCTCGTCCGGTCGTAATAGGAATGCGCCATGATCGTGCCGGCGGCGATCTGCACCAGCAGCAGCGCCGCGACGACGAGGAAATACTTCCAGACCCGCTTCTGGCTCGGTGTCAGCGGCCGGAACACCGACAGAACCGGGTCCATCGGCGCATCGTCGGGATCGTTGAGAAAATACTCGTAGATGAACAGCACGACGCCGAAGGCGAAGAAGGTGAAGCAAAAGCTGATCCACGTCCAAATAAAGGTATTGCTGGTCGGCGTGTTGCCGACCAGCGGTTCATAAGGCCAGTTCTCCGTCCAGGACCAAGTCACGCCCGGCCGATGGGCAACCGTGGTCAGCGCCGAGAAAATCAGGAAATCCGCGGTCTGGCGCGCGAGCTGTGGACTGAGACCATAGGCGGGCGTCCACCCGGTCGCCGGGTCGGCGACGGTGAGCGCCTTGGCGATCTCGTCGCGCACAGTGACGATGGCGGCGGCGACCGGCTGAGGAAGAACGACCTTCGTCTTTGTGAGATCGATCCCTTGAAGGTCGCGCTGCATCGCCACAGTGGCGGCAGCCTGCTGGTCGGCTGTGAGAACCGCGAAGGGCTTACCATCGGTCGCCTGGGCGATATTCTCGCGCGCAGCAGTTCCAAGATGAACGAGCGTCGAAGCCGTGTAGTCCTCGCCGTAATAGGAGCCCATGCCGTAAAGGCTGCCGTAATCCATCAGATCGGCTTTCTGGAAGCCGCCCTTGCCGGCGACGATGTCGTCGCCGGTCATGAGGACAGTCCCGTCGGCTGCTACGAAGCGCTCAGGCTGCGGCGGCGCGAGCCGATAGGTCGCCGTTGTCGCCCAGGCGAGAAGAGCGAAGGTCACGATGGCGACGGCCAGCAACACCCATTTGAGGACGGCGCTGACCGCATCCTTAGCCGGCGGTTCGACGTGTTCGGCTTCCAGGTTCATGCGTCAGTGCTCCCCCTTGTCGCGGTTTCAGAAGATCGACCAGCCCTGCCTGCCCGCGACCGCCCCCAGGATTGTCACCCCGCTCAGCACGAGCAGCAGCCAATGCACACGATGCAGCCAGGTGAAGGCGGCGGTTGGCCGCGTGGCGGCCCAGCCGTGAAAATGCCGGTGCAGGATGAAGGGCTCGGCGACGAATAGCACCAGGACGAACAGCGTCCAGACGCCGACCATCGCGTGCATCCACCAGAAGGCCGCCTCGCGAAAGCGATGCCAAAGGTCGAGGCGCCAGCACATATAGAAGCCGGTAAGACCAACAAGGACGATGGCGGAACGCGCCTGCCAGACGAAGCGGCGTTCGATCGCCTGAAAGGACTGGAGCTGATTTTCCCCCAACTGGGCGCGGCGGACTGCCGGCAGCACGACGGTGGTCGCCATTGAGACCCCACCGATCCAGATCACGACCGCGAGGACATGGAACGCCCGGGCGATGATCACGTCGTCCATCGCTCATCCTTGTCGAAGATGGCTGCGCGCGGCGCTGAGTTTCGACTTCATCCGGCACATCCCTGGACTGAACTCGCGGCAATCTTATTGTTGCCGGGAGCAGGGCCATTTGCGCTGGATCAAACCGGTCCCCTTCTTCACTTCCCGCCGCTACTATCCCTTGGTATCCGGCACCTGCTCCTTTCTCGACCGCTCATTCCCACTCGATCGTGCCCGGCGGCTTCGACGTTACGTCATAGATGACGCGGTTGACGCCCTTGACCTCGTTGACGATGCGGGTCGCCACCGTGCCGAGGAATTCCATGTCGAACGGATAGAAATCGGCGGTCATACCGTCGATCGAGGTGACCGCGCGCAGCCCGACGACGAAATCGTAGGTGCGGACGTCGCCCATGACGCCGACGGTGCGCACCGGCAGCAGCACGGCGAAGGCCTGCCAGATGTCGTCGTAGAGGCCGACGCGGCGGATCTCCTCGATGAAGATCTCATCGGCGAGCCGCAGGATATCGAGCTTCTCGCGCGTGACCGGCCCCGGGCAGCGGATGGCGAGGCCGGGGCCGGGGAACGGATGGCGGCCGACAAAAGCCTCGGGCAAATCGAGCTCGCGGCCGAGCGCGCGGACCTCATCCTTGAACAATTCGCGCAGCGGCTCGACGAGCTTCATGTGCATGCGCTCCGGCAAGCCGCCGACATTATGATGCGATTTGATCGTCACCGACGGGCCGCCGGTGAACGACACGCTCTCGATCACGTCGGGGTAGAGCGTGCCTTGGGCGAGGAACTCGGCGCCGCCGATCTTGTTCGCCTCGGCCTCGAACACGTCGATGAACAATCTGCCGATGGTCTTGCGTTTTTCTTCCGGATCATCGACGCCCGCCAGCGCTTTGAGGAAAAGCGCGGCGGCGTCCACATGGACGAGCGGAATGTTGTAGTGGCCGCGGAACAGCGCCACCACCCTTTCGGCCTCGCCGAGCCGCAACAACCCATGGTCCACGAACACGCAGGTGAGCCGGTCGCCGATCGCCTCGTGAATGAGCACGGCGACGACCGCGGAATCGACGCCGCCGGAAAGACCGCAGATCACCCTGCCCTTGCCTACCCGCCGGCGGATTTTCTCGACCGCCTCCTGCTTGAACGTCCGCATCGTCCAGTCGCCGGCGCAACCGGCAATGTTGCGGACGAAATTGCGCAGCATGGCCGCGCCGTGCGGGGTGTGCACGACTTCGAGATGGAATTGCGTAGCGTAGAATTTGCGTTTTTCGTCGGCGATCATGGCGATCGGCGCATTGTCCGAGGCGGCGGTCACCGCGAACCCCACCGGCGGCCTGGTGACGCGGTCGCCGTGGCTCATCCACACCGGGTAGCGCTGGCCGACCTCCCACACGCCCGCGGTCAGCGCCGACGGCTTCTTCACCTCGACTTCGGCGCGGCCGAATTGGCGGTGATGGCCGCCTTCGACCTGGCCGCCGAGCTGCTGCGCCATCGCCTGTTCGCCGTAACAGATGCCGAGCACCGGCACGCCGGCCTGATAGATCGCCGGCGGCGCCAGCGGCGCATCCTTGTCGAGCACGGAGGCAGGCCCGCCGGAGAGAATGACCCCTTTCGGTTTCATCTCCCGAAGCGCCGCTTCCGCCTTCTGGAACGGCACGATCTCGCAATAGACGCGCTCCTCGCGCACGCGCCGGGCGATGAGCTGCGTCACCTGCGAGCCGAAATCGACGATGAGAATCTTGTCGTGCGATGCCATGGCGGGTTCTCCGCCCTCCTACCCTTCCCCGGAGCGGCGCATGCGGGAAAAACAGGAAGCGGGCGGTCGAGCTTTCGCAACAGAAGTCATGCCGAATGCCGCAGCAAGCTGACGAAGAAGCCGTCGGTATCGGTCCGGCGTGGCGTCATCAGCAAACCCGCGTCTGAGATAAGCGCGGCGCGGGCAAAAAGATAGGCGCGCTCGCCGAGCGCTTGCGTCACGTGCAGCGGCTTTTCCACGGAAAAATTCGCGTGCCGGCCGGCAAATGCGCGCACTTGTTCGCCGTTTTCCTCCTCGAGGACCGAGCAGGTGACGTAGGCGATGCGGCCGCCCGGTTTTACCAGCCGGGCGGCGCGGTCGAGCAACGCCGCCTGCTCCTGCAGGCGCGCGGCGAGCGCCCCCGGACGCACGCGCCATTTGGCGTCAGGATTGCGCCGCCAAGTCCCGGTGCCGGTGCACGGCGCGTCGATCAAGACGCAATCGGCGCGCGCCGCAAGATCGGCGAGCATGTCGGCTTTGCCGCGCGGCGTGCGCACCTGGATGTTGCGGGCGCCGGCGCGCGTTATGCGCGCGTAAATCGGCACGAGCTGGCGCTTGTCGATGTCGGTGGCGTAGATCTGGCCGCGGTTCTCCATGGCGGCCGACAACGCCAGCGTTTTGCCGCCGGCGCCCGCGGCGAGATCGACGATCTGTTCGCCGGGCTTGGCGCCGGCAAACAGCGCCGCGAGCTGCGAGCCCTCGTCCTGGATTTCGACCATCCCCTTGCGGAACAAAGGTTCGGCATGGATGGCCGGGCTCTTGGCATCGGCCGCGAGTCGAATACGCACGCCGATCGGCGACCATCGCGTCGGCTCGGCGTCAAGGTGGGCAAGCTTCGGCAGCACCTCCTCGCGCTCGGCCTTGAGCGTATTGACGCGCATGTCGAGCGGCGCGCGGCTCGCGAGCGCGGCGCCTTCCGCCGCCCGCTCTTCGCCAAAGACGCGCGACAAATGCGGATCGAGCCAATCGGGATAATCGCCCTGAACGGAGGCCGGTGCGCCCGCGAGCATGTCGCCGCGCACGAGCGCCGCCCGCTCAGCGTCCGTGAGCGCCGCCGGGGCAAAGCGTGCGCCGCTGCACAGCGCCGCGATGCCGGCGACGTCAAGGCCGCGCTCGCGATGCAGCGTGCCGATGAGCACGGCGCGCGGCGTGCTCTCGCCCATGAGCCATGCCGACGAGGCCTTGCGGCGAAGCGCATCGTAAACCAGGCCGGCAATGGCGGCGCGGTCGGATGAGCCGGCGAAGCGATGGCCGAGCCCCCAATCCTTGAGCGCGTCCGCCGCCGGCCGCCGCCGCGCGTCGATCTCGGCAAAGACGTCGATGGCGGCGGACAGGCGAGCGGCGGGCGTCATGCGGGCGTCCCGCGGCCGGCCGGGATCATTTCTTCGCCGGCCCCAGCGCGGCGGCGCGGCGCGCGCCGGCCGTGTCGTGACGGCGGACGTATTGGCGGATCTCGCGGGCGGCATCGCGCAATTGGGCGCCGCGGAAGCCCACGGGCACGTGACCCTTGTCGATTGCCTCAAGCATCCGCCGCAGCAGATCGTCGTCGTGCTCGTCACGATAGGGCTTGGTGTCGAGATCGTCCGGCACCTTGGTCAGCCGCTCGTCGCCGATCCGCTTGACGTATTTCTGCATGAAATGATCGTAGTCGTGCCAGTTGATCCCGGCCGCGCGCACCGCCGCCTGCTCGGCGCGGGTCGCGATCTGGTGGGCGTGAAGATAATGCAGCTCAAGCTGATCGATCAGCGTCTTCTCCACCTCTTCGTGCAGGATGAGAAAACGGTCGGTATCGATGGTGCGGCCGCGGAACTTGAACGACGGCGGCATGTGGCGATCGATATAGATGGTCTTGCCGTCCTCGCTGTAGCCGGCGAGGTAGGGGATATCGTGCTTGCGGTCGAATTTCTTCACCCGCCGCACGATCGCGTCGAGCGCGCGGTCGAGCATCAGGTTGGAGACGTACCACTCCGGCAATTTGAGCTTCTTATGCGGCGCGGTCGGATGACAAAGGTCGAGCGGCATGGCGTTGATCCTCCTCAGGTGCCGGTCAGCACTTCAACGATGTAGATCGCCCACATGATCGCGAGCACCACGAACGATCCGCCGAAGAACGCGCCGCGCCACCAAACGACGTTGCTGGTCACGTGCACACCGGCCTGCAGCAGGCGGAAGACCACGAAAAGCCAAGCCAGCACCACAAAGAGAACGCCGGCATGTCGCGTGACCCATTCGAGAATGGTGAGGACATAGAACAGGACCGGCAGCTCGAATTGATTGGCATAGGAGTTCGCGACCTGCATGGTGCGCTGCGGCCAGTTCGGCTGGCGCAACGCGATGTCTTGCGGCTTGACCGCGCCCGCGCCGAAATCGCGGTTGCGCAATGCGCTCATCCAGAACAGCAGCGCGAAGGTGAGCGCCAC
Source organism: Xanthobacteraceae bacterium (assembly GCA_030037895.1). Taxonomy (GTDB): domain Bacteria; phylum Pseudomonadota; class Alphaproteobacteria; order Rhizobiales; family Xanthobacteraceae; genus BOG-931. The sequence goes on from JASHPW010000032.1 coordinate 7,488, forward strand.
CTCGACGAAAAGCGGAAGGAGAACGGCCGGCAACGACACCGGTGTGGCCCTGCGTTATGCGCCCTATTCCTATCACGGTCCCCGCACAGCCGCCAACGCGCAGCCGTCACAGCTTGACGCTGATCGCCGTTTCGCCGCTGTCGTCAACCAGGGCGCTGCGCCAAGACTTGCCGCCGAACAGCGCCTTGTAAACCGCGTCCGCGGTCCCGCCATGGTTCAGATTGGCGGTGATGAGCATGCCGCCGGTGCGCAACAGATTGCGCAAACCGCCGTGCAGCGCCGGCGCCGGCGTGTTGCCATCGAAGAAGGCGACGTCGTAGCCGGGATCGAGCATCGGGAGGATTTTGGCGAATTCTCCTTCGTGCACGGTGATGCGATGATCGAGGGAAGCGGCGGCGATGTGCTCGCGGGCAAGCCGCACGTGCTCCGGATCGCGATCGATGGTGTCCACCGTCGAATCCGGCGCGCCGTAGGCAAAAGAGAGCGCGGTGTAGCCGAGCGCGGTGCCAAGTTCGAGAATGCGCCGCGCGTGCGCCGCCGCCGCCAAGGTGCCGAGCAGCGGCCCATTGCCGTAGGGATAGGCGCCGCAACCGTGCTGCGCACGATGCCGGTCGGTGGCCTTGCGGAGCTCCGCGAACGGATCAGCGAGCGGCCGTTTCATGGCGAGCGCTCACTCCCGGGTCGGATAGTTCGGGCTTTCGCGGGTAATGGTGACGTCATGGACGTGGCTCTCGCGCAAGCCCGCCCCGGAAATGCGCAGGAACTCGGCCTTGCGGTGGAGCTCGGAGAGATTCTTCGCCCCGACATAACCCATGGCCGCGCGCAATCCGCCGACGAGCTGGTGCAGCACATTGGCGACCGGTCCCTTGTACGGCACCTGGCCTTCGACGCCTTCGGGCACGAGCTTGAGCGTGTCCTTGATCTCCTGCTGAAAGTAGCGATCGGCGGACCCGCGCGCCATGGCGCCGACCGAGCCCATGCCGCGATAGCTCTTGTAGGAGCGGCCCTGATAGAGAAAAACCTCGCCCGGCGTCTCGTCGGTGCCGGCAAGGAGCGAGCCGACCATGACGCAATCGGCGCCGGCGGCAATCGCCTTGGCGAGATCGCCGGAATATTTGACGCCGCCGTCGGCGATTACCGGCGTAGCGGTCTCCCTGGCCGCTTCGACCGCGTCGGTGATGGCGGTGAGCTGCGGCACGCCGACGCCGGCGATGACGCGCGTGGTACAGATCGAGCCCGGCCCGATCCCGACTTTGACGGCGTCGGCGCCGGCATCGATCAGCGCTTTTGCGCCTTCGGCGGTGGCGATATTGCCCGCCACCACCTGCACCGCATTCGACAGACGCTTGATGCGGGTCACGGTCTCGAGCACGCGGCGGGAATGGCCGTGGGCGGTATCGACGACGACGAGATCGACGCCCGCCTCGACCAGCGCCTCGCTGCGCGCGTAGCCGGCTTCGCCGACGCTGGTTGCGGCGGCGACGCGCAGCCTGCCCTGCTCGTCCTTGCAGGCATGGGGATGCGTCACCGCCTTCTCGATATCCTTCACGGTGATGAGTCCGACGCAGCGGTACTCGGCGTCGACGACCAGGAGCTTCTCGATGCGATGCTGGTGCAGGAGGCGCTTGGCCTCCTCGTGGCCGACGCCCTCGCGCACGGTGACCAAGCCGTCCTTGGTCATCAGCTCGGCGACCTTTTGCCGCGTGTCGGTGGCAAAGCGAACGTCGCGATTGGTGAGGATGCCGACCAGCTTGCCGGCCCGCCCGTTGCCGCCGCCTTCGACCACCGGAATGCCGGAGATGTGATTCTCCTGCATCAGCGCCAGCGCATCGGCGAGCGTCGCCCCGGGATGGATGGTGACCGGATTGACCACCATTCCCGATTCAAATTTCTTCACTTGGCGCACCTGCGCCGCCTGCACGGCGGGGTCGAGATTGCGGTGAATGACGCCGATGCCGCCCGCCTGCGCCATGGCGATCGCCATATGCGCCTCGGTGACCGTATCCATGGCCGAGGCGATAATGGGGATATTGAGCGTGATGCCGCGCGTGAGGCGCGAGCGGATATCCACTTCGGAAGGAAGCACGTCCGACAGACCGGGCTTGATGAGCACGTCGTCGAAGGTCAGCCCCTCGCGCGGAACGTCTTTAAGCATTGCCAACTCCGCTTGTGCCCGCAAAAAGGCGTTACGGGCTTGTGGTGCGGGCGCGCCGGAAAGGCCGGTTGGTAAAGACGAAGCTCGCGCGGGTGGGGCACTCGCCCTCCCCGCCTGCTCGCTCGACTCAATGGCCCGCTTTTGGGTTGGCGGCGGTTCCTAGCATGTCCGCGCCCGGATTCATAGATGGTGCGGCGCCGGTTGGCCGGCGGGGTCCTGGCAGAGTAGATTGACGCAGCCGAGACGGAACAATGCGACAAAAATCCAAGCGTTTTGCCCGCCTCGCGGGCGAAATGAGGCTGGCGTCGCCGCGTCCCTCTTCGGCCGCATGGGTTGTACTCGCCCTCGCCTTGCCGCTGGCGTGTGCCGCAGGCGCTCAGGCGCAAGACTCGCCCGATGAGCGACGTTGCACCGGACAATGGCGCGCCAGCAACGAGGAGCGAATCGCCTCCTGCACGGCGCTGATCGAGTCCGGCCGTTATCAGCCGGCCAATCTCGCGGTCCTGCATCACGACCGCGGCGTGGCGTTGCGCGCCAAGGGCGATCTCGCCGGCGCGATCGGCGATTTCGACGCGGCGATCAAGCTCAATCCAGATGACGCGCGCGCCCTGGCCGACCGCGGCAGCGCGCATTTCGCCCAGCACGATTTCAACGGCGCCATCGCCGATCTTGACGCCGCGATCAGGCTCGACCCGACCGATCCCAACGCGTTCATGACGCGCGGAAACGCCTTCGACGAGAAGCGGGATTTCGACCGCGCCATCGCCGATTACAACGAAGCGATCCGATTGTCGCCCAATTACGCCGCGGCCTATTTCAACCGCGGCCTCGCGTTCCGGCGCAAGGGCGACCTCGATAGCGCGATCGCCGATTACGATGAGGCGATCAAGCTCGATCCGAAAAACGCCACCGCGCTCAACAACCGCGGCATCGCCTGGTTCGAGAAAGGCGATTTCGACCGCGCCGTCGCCGATTACACCCAGGCTGTTCGGCTCGACGGCAATTTCGCCGCCGCCTACAACAATCGCGGCGACGCCTGGCGCGCCAAAGGCGATTACGCCCACGCCCTCGTCGACTTCGATCGCGCCATTCAACTGTCGCCGCAATTCGCCCTCGCCTACGACAACCGCGGCCTCGTGTTCTACCAGAAGCGGGACTACGACCGCGCCATCGCCGATTTCGACGCCGCGATTCGCTTCGACCCGAACAATGCCGACGCCTACAACAACCGCGGCAACGCCCATGATGACAAGGGCGACCACAACGCCGCCATCGCCGACTACAACGAGGCGATCCGCCTCGATCCCAACAACGCCCGCATCCACTACGATCGCGGCATCGCGTTGCGTCGCGACGGCGATTTCGACCGCGCCATCGCCGACCTGAGCGAAGCCATCCGGCTCAATCCGCAACATGCCGGCGCCTACAACGAGCGCGGCTACGCCTTCTATCAAAAGCGCGACTTCGATCGCGCCGTCGCCGATTACGGTCAAGCCATCAAGCTCAACCCGAAATTCGTCATCGCCTACAACAACCGCGGCAACGCCTTCGACGACAAAGGCAATCCCGATCGCGCCATCGCCGATTACGACCAAGCCTTGCGCATCGATCCGAATTATGCCGCGGCGTTCTACAATCGCGGCATCGCCTGGCGGCGCAAGGGCGACCTCGACCGCGCCATCGCCGATTACGACCAGGCGATCAAGCTCCATCCGACGGCGGCGGCGTACAATAATCGGGGCAGCGCCTGGCAGGCCAAAGGCGACAACGAACGCGCCATCGCCGACCTGAATGAGGCCATCAAGCTCGATCCGCGCCTAGCCGACGCCTACATCAATCGCGGCAACGTCCGGCGCGAGCGGCTCGACCTTGACGGCAGCATCGACGATTACTCGCGGGCCATCGAGCTCGCGCCGAACGCCGCGCTCGCCTATTACAACCGCGCCTGGGCGCACTACCTCGCCGGCGACAACGCCCAGGCCCTGGCCGACGTCGATCGCGCCATCGCGCTCAACGCGCATTCGGCGAGCGCGTTCTCCACGCGCGGCCTCATCCGCGAACGGCTCGCCGATACCGCGGGCGCCATCGCCGACTTCCGCAAGGCGCTCGAGATCGACCCGACCTTCCAGCAACCCGCCGAAGGCCTGCAGCGGCTCAAGGCCGGTCCCGCAGCGAGCCGATAGCCGCTCATGCCGACAAGCCCGTACGACCGCGTCGTCCCGCTCATCGTCGCGGTGGCGCTGTTCATGGAGAACATGGATTCCACCGTCATCTCGACGTCGCTGCCGGCGATCGCGCGGGCGCTCGGCACCAACCCGCTGGCGCTGAAGCTCGCGGTCACCTCCTATTTGCTGGCGCTCGCCATCTGCATCCCGGCGAGCGGCTGGACCGCCGACCGCTTCGGCGCGCGCAAGGTGTTCCGCATCGCCATCGGCGTGTTCGTGCTCGGCTCGATCGGCTGCGCGCTCTCGCGCTCGCTCCACGAGTTCGTGCTGGCGCGGATCATTCAGGGCATGGGCGGCGCGATGATGACGCCGGTCGGACGCCTCATCCTGGTGCGCAGCATCGACAAACAGCTTCTGGTCAACGCCATGTCCCTGGTGACCATACCGGCGCTTGTGGGCCCAATCTGCGGCCCGCCGCTCGGCGGCTTCATCACAACCTACGCGTCGTGGCACTGGATCTTCATCATCAATGTGCCGATCGGCCTCTTCGGCATCGCCATGGCGACGCGCTTTATTCCCGACATCCGCGCCGAGCGGTCCGACCCGTTCGATTTCGTCGGGTTCGTGCTGTCCGGGCTTGGCATCGGCGGGCTTGCCTTCGGGTTTTCGGTCATGGGACTCAACTTCCTGCCGGCCGGGGTGGCGGCCACGCTTATTACCGTCGGCGCCATTGCCGCCGCCGCTTACATTGTCCATGCCCGGCGCACGGCGGCGCCGATCCTCGATCTCAAATTGTTCAAGTTCGCCACGTTCCGCGCCAGCGTCTTCGGCGGCTTCATGTTCCGGCTCGGGATCGGGGCGCTGCCGTTTCTGCTGCCGCTCCTGCTGCAGCTCGGCTTCGACCTGACGCCGTTCCAGTCCGGCCTCATCACCTTTACCGCCGCGCTCGGCTCGCTGTTCATGAAGGCGGCCGTCGCCAGCGTGCTGAAGCGTTTCGGCTACCGCCCGGTGCTCGTTTACAACTGCCTCATCAGCGCCGCCTTTCTCGCCGCCTGCGCGAGCTTCGTGCCGGGCATGCCCTTTGCGGCGATGATCGCCATTCTGCTTGCCGGCGGCTTCTTTCGTTCCCTGCAATTCACCAGCATCAACACCATCGCCTATGCGGAGATCGAGCCCCCGCTCATGAGCCGGGCGACCGCGCTCGCCTCCGCCGCCCAGCAATTGTCATTGTCGACCGGCGTCGCCATCGGCGCGCTGGTTGTCGAGATCACGCTGCGGCTGAGGCAGCAGACGGCGATGGGCGCCACGGATTTTCCGCCGGCGTTTCTCGCCGTCGCCGCGCTCACCGCCGCCGCCAGCCTGATCTTCGCCCGCCTTGCGCCCGACGCCGGCGCGGAGCTTGCGGGACGCAGCGGCCCCGGTGCCGCCGTGCCCAATAAAATCGCTAGACCGGGGTCGCCGACCCACCGCGAAACCCTTTAGCGAAGAGATAAAGCTCGGCCGACTCGCTGCGGCTTGCCGGCGGCTTGACGTGCTTGACGCTGGTAAAATCGCGTTTGAGCTCTGAGAGGAGTGCCGCTTCGGTGCCCCCTTGCAGCACCTTGCAGAGGAAGCTTCCGCCTTCCGCGAGCACCTCGCGCGCGAAACGCGCGGCCGCCTCGGCGAGCGCCATGATGCGCAGGTGATCGGTCTGGCGGTGGCCGGTGGCGTTGGCCGCCATATCGGAGAGCACCACGTCGGCCTTGCCGCCGAGCAACGCCTTGATCCGCCGCGGGGCGGCTTCGTCAAGAAAGTCGAGGGCGAGGAATTCGACTCCCGCGATCGGCTTCATGTCGAGACGATCGATGGCGATCACGCGCCCATTCGCGCCGATCCGCCGTGCGGCGACCTCGCTCCAGCCGCCGGGCGCCGCGCCGAGATCGACCACCCGCGCCCCCGGCTTGAGGAGGCGATATTTGTCGTCGATCTCAACAAGCTTGTAGGCCGCGCGGGAGCGAAGACCCTCGCGTTTCGCGCGCGCCACATAGGGATCGCTGATCTGGCGTTCGAGCCAGGCACGCGAGGACGGCGTCCGCCGCTTCTCCCGCTTGAGCTTCGCCATGACCCGGTCAGGCTTCCCCCCACGCGCCGTCTTCCCGCATCATCTCGACCAGCATGCCCTCGCGCAGGCCGCGGTCGGCGACGCGCAGCCGCGTGCAGGGGAACGCGCGGCGAATGGCGTCGAGGATGGCGCAGCCGGCGAGGACGAGATCGGCGCGTTCGGCGCCGATGCAGGGATTGGCCGCGCGTTCGTCAAAGCTCATGGCCATGAGCTGCGCCACCACGCGCGATATCTCCTCGTCGGACAGCCAGCAGCCGTCCACGCGCCGGCGATCGTAGCGCCTGAGATTCAAGAACACTCCAGCGATCGTGGTCACCGTGCCCGACGTGCCGAGCATATGGACGCCGTCGAGATTGCGGCGATGCGCGCCGGCGAAGTCGTCGACGAAGGCGGCGACCTCTTCGACCATAGCGTCGTAGATGGCGCGCGGCACCACGGTGCCGCCGTAACGCTCGGCAAGGGTGACGACCCCGACCGGCAGCGAGGTCCAGCCGATGATGTCCGGCCGCGGCGGCCCGCGCCGAACTCCGTTCGGCCGGCCGAGCCGCACCAGTTCGGACGACCCGCCGCCGATATCAAAGAGGATCACGCCGGCGGCCGCGGGATCGACCAGCTCCGTGCAACCAGTCGCCGCCAGTCTCGCCTCGGTCGCGGAATCGATGATCTCGAGTTCGAGGCCGACCGCCTCGGCGACACGGGCGCGGAACGCCTCGCCGTTCTCGGCCGCGCGACAGGCTTCTGTCGCAATGAGCCGCGCGCGCCCGACGCCGCGTGCGCGCATCTTGTCGCGACACACCTGAAGCGCCTCGACCGCGCGCGTGATCGCCGCCTCGCTGATGCGGCGCGAGGCGACGACTCCCTCGCCGAGGCGAATGATACGGGAGAACGCGTCGACGACGCGGAAACCATCGGCGGTCGGGCGGGCGATCAGCAGCCGGCAATTGTTCGTGCCGAGGTCGAGCGCGGCATAGGTGCCGCCGGCAGGCTCGTTCACGTGCGCTTGCCGATCATCGCGCCGGAGGCCGCCGCCGCGGATGCCGTACGGTGTTCGACGCGCCCATCGCGAGCGCCGTCGCGACGCCCCATGGCCGTCGCGGCCGCCGGTCGGCGGGACCTCCGCGTTCATCCATACCGTCCTGCCGCGCCGGAGCTGAGGCCGCTCAACGGCTGCGGATCCTGTTCAAGCTCAAATCAGGCAAAGTGTATCAGTCGTCGGCTGCAGGGCCAATACTGTGCGTGGTCTGCCTACAAGCCATGCCCGCGCCCAGCTTGTCGCGCTCCGGCAACTCCCTTATCTGACCACAAGAGGTTTAGGGATTCGGCCATGAATTTGCACCAGCCTGCCGACCGGCGGGCGGAGAATTTAGCCGCGGGCGACGTGGCCGCGGAAAGATTGGCGGTTGAGAAATTTGCCGTCGGGCAGTCGGTGCCGCGCAGCGAGGACCCGATGCTGCTGCGCGGACAAGGCCTATACACCGACGACTTCAGCCTCCCCGGTCAAGCCTACGCGGTGATGGTGCGCAGCCGTAACGCGCACGGCATCATCCGCGCGATCGACTGCGACGTCGCGCGGAAAATGCCGGGCGTGCTCGGCATCTATACCGCCGCCGATCTCGACGGCTATGGCCCGCTCAAATGCGTCGTGCCGTTCAAGAATCGCGACGGTTCGCCGATGCGCAAGCCATGGCGCGGAGCCTTGGCAAAGGACAAGGTGCGCTATGTCGGCGACCCGGCCGCCTGCGTCGTCGCCGAGACGGTGCTCGCCGCCAAGGACGCGGCCGAAGCGGTCGAGATCGAGATCGAACCCCTCCCCGCGGTCATTTCCGCCGAAGAAGCCGCGCGCGACGGCGCCCCGCTCCTCTACGAGGACGTGCCCGGAAACATTGCGCTCGATTATCATTATGGCGACGCGGAGGCGGTCAAAGCCGCGTTTGCGACCGCGGCCCACGTCACGCGATTGAAGCTCGTCAACAGCCGCGTGGTCGTCAACGCCATGGAGCCTCGCGCCGCGCTTGCCGCGTATGACGATGCTCGCTTCACATTATACGTGGGCTCGCAGGGCGTGGCCGGCATGCGCGCCAACATCGCCGAGATGCTCGGCGTCGATGCCAAGGCCGTGCGCGTCATCACCGGCCAGGTCGGCGGCTCGTTCGGCATGAAGGCCGCGATGTTCCCCGAATATATCTGTGTGCTGCACGCCGCGCGCGCTTTGGGCCGGCCGGTGAAGTGGACCGACGAACGCTCCGGAAGCTTCGTCTCCGACAGCCATGGCCGCGATCACGAGGTCACCGGCGAACTCGCGTTGGCGGAAGACGGCGCCTTCCTCGCGGCGCGCATCACCTGCTTCGCCGATATGGGCGCGTTCCTTTCGCCGATGGGACCGTTCCCGGGAACGCTCAATATCGTGAAGAACGTGCAGGGCATGTACCGAACCCCGCTGATCGAAGTCTCATCCAAATGCGTGTTCACCAACACCTCGCAGATCGGCCCCTATCGCGGCGCCGGCCGGCCCGAAGGCAATTACTTCATGGAGAGAATGATCGACATCGCCGCCGCCGAAATGGGCATCGATCGTCTCGCGCTCCGCCACCGCAATCAGATTCGCCCCCAGGACCTGCCGTACAAAACGGCGTCCGCCGTGACCTATGACAGCGGCGACTTCGCCGCGCTGACGAAGCAGGCGTTTGAACTCGCCGACGGCGAAGGCTTTGCCAGCCGCAAGCGCGAGAGCCGCAAGCGCGGTAAGCTGCGCGGCCTCGGCATCGGTAATTTTCTGGAAGTCACCGCGCCGCCGTCGAAGGAGCTGGCCGCCGTGGCCTTCAACGCCGACGGCACCGTCACGCTCACGACCGGTACGCTCGATTTCGGCATGGGCCATGCCACGCCGTTCGCGCAAGTGTTGAGCGAGAAACTCGGCATTCCGTTCGAGAAGATCTCGCTCGTCCAGGGCGACAGCGACCGGCTCGTCATCGGCGGCGGCAGCGGCGGCTCGAAATCGCTCATGCACAGCGGCACCGCGATCGTGGAAGCCGCAGCCAAAGTCATCGAGAAGGGCAAGGAGATCGCCAGCCACGTGCTCGAAGCGGCCGTCTCCGACATCGATTTCAGCCATGGCCGCTTCGTCATCGCCGGCACGGACCGCGCCATCTCGGTCATGGAGCTGGCGCGGCGGCTGCACAACGGCGGCGCCAAGCTGCCGGCGGACGCGCCGCAATCGCTCGACGTGACGCATGTGAGCGAAGGACCCGGCGGCGCGACCTTTCCCAACGGCTGCCACGTCGCCGAGGTTGAAGTCGATCCCGAGACCGGCGCGGTCGAGGTGTTGAAATACGCCTGCGTCAACGACTTCGGCAACGTCGTCAATCCGCTGATCGTCGCCGGCCAGCTCCACGGCGGCGTGGTGCAGGGCATCGGCCAGGCGCTTATGGAAATGACGGTCTACGACGGCGACGGACAATTGCTCACCGGCTCGTTCATGGACTACGCAATGCCGCGCGCGGCGGACGTACCGTCGTTCGTTCTTGCCGAACACTCGGTGCCCGCGAAGACCAATCCGCTCGGCGTCAAGGGCTGCGGCGAAGCCGGCTGCGCCGGCGCGCTGACTTCGGTGATGAACGCGGTCATCGACGCGCTCGCCGATCGCGGCGTCCGTCATCTCGACATGCCGTTGACGCCGTTCCGCGTCTGGCAGGCGCTCCGCGAAGCGGGCGGACGCGGCGCCGGGCATTCCACCCGATGACGCAAGCCGTTTCCGTCCCCGCACGCCGGTTGAGCGAATTACGAATCGTTGCGCCCATCTGCGCGGCGCACTTCTTGAGCCATTATTACATGATCATGCTGGCGCCGCTGTTCGCGTTCGTGCGCGCGGATTACGGCGTGAGCTACACTGACCTTGGGCTCGCGCTCACCGCCTTCAATTTGGTCTCGGCCGCGCTGCAGACGCCGGCCGGCTTCTTGGTCGATCGGTTCGGGCCGCGCTTCGTGCTGATCGCCGGCGTGGCGCTCGGCACCGTCGCCTTTGCGGTCGCGGGCGTCGTCCATTCCTTCGCCGTGTTCGTCGCCATGTATGCGCTCGCCGGCCTCGGCAATACGGCGTACCACCCGGCCGATTATTCGCTGTTGTCGGATCACAGCGCACCGACGCGGCTCGGCCAAGTCTTCTCGTTCCACACCTTCGCCGGAATCCTCGGCTCGGCGGTCGCGCCGGGCACCCTGCTGGCGATGCAGAGCCGCTTCGGCTGGCGCGGCGCCTATATCGGCGCCGCGCTGCTCGGCGCCCTGGTGCTGGTTTTTCTGATCGCTCAGCGGCCGGCACCCGCCGCGCCGGCGACGGTAAAACACCGCGTCAAAGCGCGGCCCGAGGACGGCGTTCCGCCGAACGTCGACCCCGGATGGCGGCTCTTGCTCTCGCCGCCCATCATTCTCAATCTGGGCTTCTTCGTTCTCATTTCGATCATGGGAGGACTCAACAGCTTTCTCGTTGTCGCGCTCGGCGCGCTCTATGGCACGACCGACACGCTGGCCAATGTGGCGCTGACCGGATTGCTGTCGATGAACGCGTTCGGCGTGTTGGTCGGCGGCGTGCTCGCCTCGCGCACCGCGCGTCATGCCGCGGTCGCCGGCTTCGGTCTCGCTCTCGCCGGCATCGTGACCGCCCTCGTCGGCGTCATCGACTTTTCCTCCGTTGCGCTCGTGCTCATGACGTCGTTGTCCGGCCTTTTCGTTGGCGTAACTCCGCCTTCGCGCGACCTTCTGGTGCGCGCGGCAACGCCGCAGGGTGCGTTCGGGCGCGTTTTCGGTTTCGTGTCCACCGGGTTCAACATCGGGTCGGCGGTCGCGCCGACGATCTACGGAACGTTCATGGACCGCGGCGAGCCGCGCGACGTGTTTTTGTTCTCGGCGGCCTGCAGCATTCTCTGCATCGGCACGGTGGTTTTCGGAGTCTCCCGCCAGGCGCAGCGCTGAGCCGCGAATCTCGAAACTCCCGGCGCCGGGGTTATGAATACCGGAATCCGCGGCGGAGTTTATCATCGGGCCGGCAATGTCGGCGGAGTGGAATCAGGATCGATGGCCGCGGGAGCTTGCCTTGCTTCGTTCTTCCGCTTAAATCTGCCGAGCGATTTCTGCTGCGAGACGCCGCCCGCGGAGTTCATCGAATTGCGAGTTTCCGCGGCACTTCTGCCGCCGCCGCAATTTGGGGAATAGTTCAACGGTAGAACATCGGACTCTGACTCCGAGAATCTAGGTTCGAATCCTAGTTCCCCAGCCAACCTGAATGCGCGGGACGAAAAATCGCCTCCCCGGCCTCTTGTCACTGAGATTTCTGCCGCCGTTTTCACAAGAAATCCAAATGGTTCGCGGAAGGTCGCTCGAAGCTCGCCGTTGCTCCAGGTTGTGTTCGAAACAACGAAATTGAGGAGCCGACGTTTCTCCATCGGCTCTTCACTGTCGAACATGCGGTGCGCGTCACGCGCAATTTCCAACAGCGCTATACCTTCTTCCACATACGACTGATCTAATGTCATCCCGCTTTAGCCAGTTTAAGCCGTACGCCAACCACACATCGCTTGCCCTATATAATTGATTTGTAAATTGATTTTTATCTATTACCCTCGATTTACAAAACCGGGGGTAATTGGCGTATAGTCTCCTTACCCTCGGATCATGAAAGCGAGGGTAATGACTTTATGGAAACGATATCGCTCGCCACCCAGACCATGTTTGCCGAACTCCTCCAGCGCTGTCTGGATGCCGAGTTCGACGAGACGTACCAGGAACGCGGAAACTTCCGCCGCCGCCGCAAAGGCAACCACTTCTACTGGTACTTCCAGTGGGACGCGAAAGGCCGCAAGCACGAAAAATATGTCGGGCCGGTCAGCGACAAGAGCATCACCGATCGCGTCGAACGCTTTGCTGAAATCAAATCGAGCTTCAAGCAACGCCGGGAGATGGTCCGTGCGCTGATAGCTGCCGGATTACAACAACCTTTGTCTCCGGCCGGTGACGTTGTAAGTGCCATGTGGCGCGCTGGCTTTTTTCGCTTGCGGGGCGTCCTCGTCGGAACGACCGCGTATGGTTGCTATGCCGGTTTGCTCGGTGTGCGCCTCGCCTCCACTGCTCTGGTTACCAATGATGCCGACTTCGCCCTATTCTGGGGCGTCAGCGAGAATATCGGCGAAAGCATGCAGCCTCCCCTCACCATCCTGAAGGAGTTTGATCCGTCCTTCCGGGAATTGCCGCACATCAACGATCCTTTTGTCACCAATCGCTACGCGAACAAAGATGGGTACAAGGTGGAATTCCTGACCCCCAATAGAGGCAGCGAGCAGCACCAAGCGAAACCAGCCAGGATGAAAGCCCTCGCCGGCTCAGGGGCGCAACCTCTTCGACGCCTTGACTTCCTGATCCATCAGCCCGAGCGATCGGTCTTGCTTTACGGCGGCGGTGTTCCGGTCACGATCCCACGCGCCGAGCGCTACGCGGTGCACAAGCTGATTGTTGCGGTCGAACGCCAGCAGGATCAGGTCAAATCCATAAAGGATATCCTGCAGGCTTCACAACTGATCGAGGCTTTACACAAACGCCGCCCTCTTGAACTGGCGGAAGCCTGGGAAACGGCGTGGGCAGAAGGTGATCGCTGGCGGGAGAAATTAGAAAAAGGCCGCGCACGCCTATCGACGGACACTCAAAAGCTTCTTACCGAAGTCCTTGAGCAATATAAGCGATCACAGCAACGGCGACGTTAAAGGATCCGCGCTTTTCGCGTCGCCGTTCCCGGCCCGGCTTGCCACCCTGGTTAACTTCTAGCTGGGTTGCAAACAGGCTACCCTTCCCTTCATGGATATGCGCCCTGACTCTTTCAAACATCAAGCGAAGTTCTGGGCTTGGCGCGATGCACAAGGTTCGATACGTATTGAGTAGGCTCAGCCAAATCTTATTTTTCGCTCCTCGGCCGTTTCATGGCGCGGACGTGACGGAGACCACACGAAACGTATGCATGGCTTCAGCGTCGCCGCGGATTGAAACATATTCGCCGGGCCGAAAGGCGTGGACGCCGAACCGATAACCGGCCTCATCGTCCTGATCCGCCGTGCCGGTATAATCAAAGACCCAGCGCGCGTGCTCCGGACCGCCGGGTTTGTGCAGCAGACGGCCGACCTCCTCCTCGTCGCCCCAAAATCGCCGCACCAGGCAATGCTCACGATAGTCGCGCCAGAGCGCGGGGTCGATGTGAGCATCGGCGTCAAGCGGGGCTATGAACTCATAACCATGGCTCGTGGAGCCGTCCGGAAATTCCTTCGAGCGCGCCAGTTCGAGGCGGATGTGCTTGAAGCGACGTGGCAACTGGACGGCGACGGATTTACCCATTGATCCTCCAACACGACGTTGTCATTCCCGCTTGGTATCGTTTGCGGTGAACAAGGTTTGCTGCTCGGTTTGCCGGCCCTTTTCGATATCCGATCCTTGATCCCGGCTTAAATGCCGGGTCTGGTGTTCTCCCCATGCCAAAATCACTCCGAAGCCGACGAAGGCGAGACAAAAGGCGGCGAACATGAGCATGTCAGTGAACGACATGACCGTCTCCAATGGAAGGAACGTTGTTGCGATCCGTGCGGCACTCCTCGCGGCTCGATCAGACTCGCACTACTAATCGATGCGTTTCCGCACCAAGGCCGGGGCGACGTCCAAGCTCGTTCGCCGAATAACCTCCGCCGCAGCCAGACCGAAGAGCAGCTTCGAGGTGAGACTGACCGCATAGGGAACCGCGTGGACAAAGCTCGGACTGAGGATCGGAAGCACCACGAAAAAGTTGATCGCCCAGACGCCGGCGAGCGCGGTCAGCATGAACGGGTAGGGATTGGCCGGAGAGCGCCGCCGGCCGCGCAAGGCCGTCCATAAGACGGCGAGCGCAACACCCAGCATCATCGCGAGCGTCATATGCACGGCGACGCCAAGCGCCGCGGACGACGCCGGCAACAGCGCGCTCATTCCGGCCGCAGTGGTCACGCCGCGCGCCAAAGCGGCGGCGCTGGAGCCGGTCGCCCTGGCATAAAGCATCACCCAGGCGATCTCGGCCAAGCCGCCGGCCACTCCGGCGAGAATGCCTCGATGAAAAGTTTCAAGGTCGCGAATGCTTTGCATGGCGCAGTATCCCGCTCTTCAAATTATTTTCTTTGCTCATGCGAGCTGATACGGCATTGATCTGCGTCAAGGATTTTGACCTGACGGCGCCGACCGAACGTCGCGCAACGTCCGTCGCGCGAGTTGCGCACCGTCGGCGAAGGGCCGCGGCAAGAATCCCCGCGCCGCAACCGCGCGCGACGCGAGTGGGATTTGACTCAGGTCAATGCCGGCAACGGCGGTCGATGGGATTTTTTCACGGCTTTTGAAGGGAGAGTGCTATGCCGCAATCCAATCTCGACCGTGGCGTGATCTTCGTCCTGCGCATCTTGATAGGCTGGACCTTTCTCTATGCCGGCATTTGGCAAATCTGGGAGAATTTCGACACTGCCGGCTTCTTGAATCACGTGGTCACGTTCCACGGTTTCTTCTCCGTGTTTGCCCGGCCGGCGGTGTTGCCCTATACGGACTTTCTGGTGAAGTGGGGCCATTTGCTCATCGGCCTGTCGCTCGTTTCCGGCCTTCTTGTGCGCGTCAGCGGTCCGTTCGCGGTCCTGCTGATGATCACCTATTACTTCGCGCACATGCAGTTCCCGTTCATCGAGGATCATCTCAACTACATCGTCGACTATCACCTCGTTTATGCGACGGTGATCGTCTATCTCATTGCGCATCGCGCCGGCCACGTGTGGGGTCTCGACGGCTTGGTTGAACGATTGCTCATGATCAGGCGCCACCCGACGCTGCGACCTTTGGTCGGATGAGGTGCCGCGGATCTTGACTCCGAAGGATGTTATTGATCTCGACTCTTCATCGGAGCGGCGGCTTTCGTCGCCGCTTCGAGGAAAGGTATTCTCATGCAAGAGATGATGATGAACATGCCCGAGGCGCTTCGCCGCCGCCGCCAATATGCCGGGCTGGCGCTGTTTTCATACGGCTTTCGCCCGTTCTTTCTCGGCGGCGCAATATGGGCCGCGCTCGGCATTTTATTGTGGCTGCCGCAGTACTTCGGCGAATGGTCGCTGCCGACGGCGTTCAGCCCGCTCGATTGGCATATCCACGAGATGATCTATGGCTATCTGTCGGCGGTCATCGCGGGTTTTCTGCTCACGGCGATTCCCAATTGGACCGGGCGGCTGCCGGTCAACGGCTATCCGCTGGCCGGTCTCTTCGCGCTATGGCTGGCGGGGCGCGTGGCAATCGCTTGTTCCGCGATCTGCGGCGCGCGGCTTGCGGCGGCGATCGACGTCGCCTTCCTTGCGGTATTCGCGGCGGTGGCCGTGCGCGAAATC
Organism: Xanthobacteraceae bacterium; assembly: GCA_030037895.1. Taxonomy (GTDB): domain Bacteria; phylum Pseudomonadota; class Alphaproteobacteria; order Rhizobiales; family Xanthobacteraceae; genus BOG-931. The sequence continues at coordinate 23,322 of JASHPW010000032.1, forward strand.
ATCGCCGGAAAGAATTGGCGCAACCTGCGCGTTCTCGTCGTGCTGGGCGTGCTGATTGCCGGCAACGTGGTTTTTCATCTCGAAACCATCTGGCGTGGCAGCGCCGACTATGGCGTGCGCCTCGGCCTGGCCGCGATAATCGGTCTCATCATGCTGGTCGGCGGCCGTATCATACCGAGCTTCACCCATAATTGGCTGGCACGAAATAATCCCGGTCGGCTGCCGAGGGCGTTTTCGCGATTCGATGCGATAGCTCTCGCGGTGAGCGCGGTCGCGCTCGCCGCCTGGATCGCGTTCGCGCAATCCGCCATATCCGGTGCGGTGTTGATCATTGCGGGATTGCTGCAGATAATTCGCCTCGCGCGCTGGGCGGGCGATCGTACATCGGCGGACCGTCTCGTGCTCGTTCTCCATGTCGCCTACGCGTTCGTGCCGATTGGTTTCCTGCTGTCGGGTGCGGCGATCCTGTGGCCGTCCCATTGGCCGCCGAGTGCCGGCCTCCATGCCTGGACGGCGGGAGCCGCCGGCTTGATGACGCTCGCGGTCATGACGCGCGCCAGCCTCGGCCACACCGGGCGCAAGCTCGTCGCGGCGCCGCCGACGCAATTGATCTATTTGTGCGCGCTCGTCGCCGTGCTCGCCCGCATCATCGCCGCGTTCGACCCGTCGCCGGCATGGCTCTACGTCGCCGCGCTGGCCTGGTTCCTAGCTTTCGGCGGCTTTGCCTCCGTCTTCGGTCCGCTGCTCGCAGGTCGTCCGCCGGCATGGAGCGAGAAAGCATGAAGCGGAGCGGGCAAGTGCGAGAGTTTGGTCGCTCTCCGGGCAACATGGAAATGACCGATCTGAAAGTCAAAGAATGGCCTCACATCGAGACGGGCCGGATCGATGTCGACCTACCGCCTCAATAAGTTGTTTTCGCCGCGCTCCATCGTCGTCGTCGGCGCCTCGCCGCGCGCGACGTCGCCGGGTCGTGCCGTACTGAGAAACCTCCGGGGCGGCGGCTTCGCGGGCGCCATTCATCTCGTCAATCCTCATTACGAGACGATCGAAGACGTTCGCGCCGCCAAATCCTACGATGATCTTCCGGAGGCGCCTGACGTGGTCGTGATCGGCGTTCCGCCCCCGGCTATTCCCTCCATTGTCGCCGCGGCGGGCGCAAAAGGCACGGCGGCCGGTATCATTCTCACGGCCGGCCTCGGTCACGGCCCCGGCTCGCTGGCCGATGCCTGCGAGAAGGCCGCGCGTGCTGCGGGAATGCGTCTCGTCGGCCCCAATTGCCTCGGCGTTCTGGTGCCCGGATCGAAGCTCAACGCGAGCTTTGCCGCCTCGATGCCGCGCCCGGGCGACCTCGCCCTCATCTCCCAATCCGGCGCCATTGCCACCGGACTGGTGGAATGGGCGTCGGCGCGCGGCATCGGATTTTCAGCGATCGTCTCCATCGGCGACAGCATCGACGTCGATTTTGCCGACCTGCTCGACTTCTTCGCCCTGGATCGGGGAACGCGCGCCATCCTGCTGTACATCGAATCGATCCGCGACGCGCGCAAGTTCATGTCCGCGGCCCGCGCCGCCGCGCGCGCAAAGCCGGTGCTGGTCGTCAAATCCGGTCGCCATGCGCAGGGCGCAAAAGCGGCGCTGACGCATACCGGCGCGCTGGCCGGCGCGGACGCCGTCTATGACGCCGCATTCCGGCGCGCCGGCCTGTTGCGCGTGCTCGATCTCGACGAGCTGTTCGCCGCCGCGGAAACACTGGGACATCTGACGAAGCTTTCCGGCAAGCGGCTCGCCCTGCTGACCAACGGCGGCGGCATCGGCGTCATGGCGGTGGATCGCCTCGCAGATCTTGGCGGCGAGCTTGCCGAGCTTTCGCCGGACACGATGAAGACGCTCGATGCGGCGCTGCCGCCGATCTGGTCGCGGGCCAATCCCGTCGATATTGCCGGCGATGCGGACGATGCCAGGTATGCGGCTGCGCTCGAGCAACTGCTCGACGACGGCCAAAACGACGCCGTGCTGGTCATGAACGTGCCGACGGCGCTTGCATCGGCGCTCGATGCGGCAAAGTCGGTGATTGCCGTCACCGAGCGGCATCGCCGGCAACCGGCCGCGGCAAAGCCGGTGTTCGCGGTGTGGATCGGCGGCAGCGATGCGGCCTCGGCGGCGTTCGATATGGCCAATATTCCCAGTTACGCGACTGAATCGGATGCCGTCGGCGGCTTCATGCATCTTGTCCAGTATCGGGAGTCGCGCGAATTGCTGATGGCGACCCCACCCAGCCTGCCGCAGGATTTCGCGCCGAACGTGACCGCGGCGCGTCCGGTCATCGAAGCCGCGTTGCGCGCCGGGCGCACCTGGCTCGATCCCATCGAGATGACGCGCCTGTTCTCGGCTTATGGGATCGCCGTTACTCCGGCGACCCTTGCGAGGGACGCCGATGAAGCCGTCGCCGCGGCCAGACCCTATCTTGAGGAAGGCGTCGCGGTCGTCCTCAAGGTTCTTTCGCCCGATATCGTGCACAAGTCGGAAGTCGGCGGCGTTCGGCTGAATCTGACGACCGAGCGCGCCGTGCGCGAGGCGGCTGCGGATGTTTTAAGCCGGGCACGGGCGGCGAAACCCGAGGCGCGCATTACCGGCGTGACCGTTTTCCCCATGATCGTGCGTCCCAAGGCGCGCGAACTCATCGTCGGCGTCGCCGACGATCCCACATTCGGTCCGGTCATCGTTTTCGGGCAAGGGGGTACGGCGGTCGAGGTGATCAGCGACAAGGCGCTGGCGCTGCCGCCGCTCGATCTCGAGCTTGCCCGCGGCCTCATCGCGCGCACGCGGGTGTCCCGTATCCTCAAGGCTTACCGCAACGTTCCCGCCGCCGACGAACGCGCCGTCGAGCTTCTCCTCGTCAAGCTGGCGCAACTCGTGGCCGATTGTCCGGAGATTCGCGAGATCGATCTCAATCCGGTGCTGGCCGACGAGACCGGGGTCGTCGCCGTCGATGCCCGCGTCTCGATTGCGCCGGTGCAAAAACTCCGGCGCGGCCCGTCCGGCCATCCGCGGTTCGCGATCAGGCCCTATCCCAAGGAATGGGAGCGGCACATGAGATTGCCGGACGGGACGGCCATTTTTCTGCGTCCTATTCGGCCGGAGGACGAGCCGCTTTATGGGCCGTTCCTTGCGGCGGTCACGGCGGAGGATCTGCGCCTGCGCTTTTTCGCTCCGCTGAAAGAGTTCAGCCACGCCTTCATTGCCCGGTTCACTCAAATCGACTACGCGCGCGCCATGGCCTTTATCGCCATCAAGGAAGCGACGGGCGAAATGCTCGGCGTCGTGCGCCTGCACGCCAAGCCGGATTACGCGTCCGGCGAATATGCCATTCTCGTCCGCTCCGATTTGAAGGGCCACGGCCTCGGCTGGCTGATGATGCAGATGATCATCGACTATGCTCGCGCGGAAGGTTTCGGCACGATCGAAGGAGAGGTGTTGCATGACAACGCGGCGATGCTGCGCATGTGCGAGGAGTTTGGCTTTGCCATATCGCACGATCCCGACGATCCGCATATCAGCGTCGTGAAGCTTTCGCTTTGACGCACATCGCGACGTCCAAAGTCGCCGCCGTCATGGTGCCGGCTGTCCGTTGTCGCGGATTCCGCGCCGTTACGGCGCGGGATGCGCTTGATATGGATCAAGGTGAAATCGTGCGGAGCAAAGCACAAACCATAAAGGCGGACCGATCGCCGCTCGCGAGCCCGAATTGGCAGCCCTCATGTATGACCCGGCAGGCCGTCAGTACCCAAATCTGGCTTTTCTCTGGCCGGCCTTTGCCGCCGCCGCGGCCAGCGAAATGGCCGGATTGGTGGCCAAGCAATTCGCCGATCTCGCTGTCGGGACGGACCGATCGACGGCGCACGAGCCGAGCTGGGCCACGCCTCATACGATCGCGCTCGAGCTCAAGACCGTGCGGTTGCGCGATTTCAGCATCGAGGCGACGGGGTCGCCGACGTTGCTGTGCGCTCCGCTGGCCTTGCATAGTGCGGCTATCGCCGATTTTGCGCCGGGGCACAGCCTGATCGCCACCATGCGGCAGGGCGGGCTGCGGCGGCTGTTCGTCGCCGACTGGCGATCGGCGCGCGCGGACATGCGCTCTCTCGGCATCGACGATTATCTCGCCGACCTCAACGTGCTCGTCGACGCGATCGGCGGCGTGGTCGATCTCGTCGGCTTGTGCCAGGGAGGCTGGATGGCGCTCGTCTATGCGGCGCGTTTTCCGGCAAAGGTCCGCAAGCTCGTTCTGGCCGGCGCGCCGGTCGATATCACAGCGGCGCCGTCCGCCCTGTCGGAACTCGCCGACGCGAGCCCGCTGCCGGTCTTTCACGAGCTGGTGCGGCTTGGCGACGGAAACCTTCTCGGGAAGAGAGTGCTGAAATTCTGGAGCGTCGAGTCGGTGGCCGCCGAAGACGTGCGGCACGTGCTGCAGACGGAGGAACCGATCGGTTCCGCCGCCTTCGCCCGGCTCGAGGCGCTGTTTCGCGGCTGGTATAACTACACCGTCGACTTGCCGGGAGCGTTCTTCCTCGAAGTGGTGGACAAGCTCTACAAGCGCAACGAACTCGCCGGCGGCCGCTTCGTCGCTCTCGGACAGCGGATCGACCTCGCGACGGTCAAGACGCCCGTCTTCATGTTGGCGGCGCGCGATGACGAATTGGTCGCTCCGCCGCAACTGTTCGCGGTCGAGCGGCTGGTGGGCACCGACGCACTCCATCTCCGCAAGATGATTGTCCCATCCCGCCATGTAGGGCTGTTCATGGGGAAGCGGATTCTCGAGGACGTGTGGCCGACGATCGTCCGTTGGCTTATGCCGTTGCCAATGATCAATCCGACGCGCGTTCCAAGCGCCGACAAGGACGTGTCAAGCCCACAAGAGCGGATGCTGCCCCGCGCGCGGCGCAATCCAAGTATTCGCAACGCGGACGCGAGATTTGATCCATATCAACGCTAAATCACCCGAGCGACACTAGATTATCAAATAATGTTTTTAAATAGTCGAATGGAGGCGTGCGATGGTGCAAAAAGAAGCTCAAGGCGAGGCGAGCGAGAAGTCCTGGTTCGCCGCAATGGGAAAGAAGCGTGTCGAGGACTTCGCCAACGCGCAGACGGAGTTTCTCGGCAAACTCCAAGAGGCGAACCGGCAATGGTTCGAGCGCATGCAATCGGAAGCGAGTCTGGCGTCCGAATTGGCGTCGAAATTGTCTGCCGCGCGTTCAATCCCCGACGCGATGACCGCATGTCAGGAATGGACCGGCCGGCGGTTTGAGATGATGGCGGAGGACGGCAAGCATCTTCTGACCGATATCCAGAAATTCATCGAGACGGGCTCCCGCCTGGCGTCGAACGGCTGGCTGTCCAACCGCCCCGACGCCAGCACGTAGGTCGAACGGGAAGCTGCGTACCCAGTGACGGATATTTGCGATCCGGCGGGCGCTCTTGATCTTTATCTTGCGACCCGCCTGTTCGCATTTTCGATCGCGGCGACGTGTCGATAATAAGCAAAAGACCCGTAGGGAGGGTTCAATGAAGACGAATGCGAGCGTTGAGGAACGTCCCGACGTTTCAATCGATGAACGCATGTCGCATGCGCTTATCATGTGGATTCTGAAGTTGCGTTGGATGGGCATGGAGAATGAAGCCGAGCGGATAGAGGTCGCGCTGCGCCGCGCCGATCCGGAATGCGGCTTGCTGGCCGTTCCCCTGGAGACGGATTAGCCTCTGCTCTTATTGCATGAGGACGTATGCGCCCGGAGCGTTGCCAAGCGGCGGATATCCCGCCGCAGGCGCGCCCATAGGCGCCGGTGTCGTTGCCGCGCCGGAGCGGTCGCAAAGCCAAGCGACCCATTCCGGCCACCAGGAGCCGTCCTTGCGCGGCGCCTCCGCCAGGAACCGTTCCGGATCGAGATAGTGATGATCGATCATCTTGGTGGCGATCCGGAAGCTGCGCCCGCGATGGCCCGGCTCCGACACGATACCGGCATTGTGACCGCCGGTTGTGAGCAGGTACGTCACCTCGGTCTCGGCCTGCAGGTTGATCTTGTAGGTCGAGCGCCAAGGCGCCACGTGGTCACGCTCCGTTCCCACCGCGAAGATCGGTACGCGAATGTCGGTGAGCGTGACCGGCTTGCCGGCGGCCACGAAGCGGCCTTCGGCGAGATCATTATCGAGAAAAAGCTGGCGCAGATACTGCGAATGCATGCGGTAGGGCATGCGCGTCGCATCCGCATTCCACGCCATAAGGTCGGTCATCGCCTGCCGATCGCCGAGCATGTAATCGTGGACGACGCGGGACCAGACGAGGTCATTCGACCGCAGCATCTGGAAAGCGCCGGCCATCTGCCGGCTATCCAGGAATCCCTGCTCCCACATCATGTCTTCGAGGAAGGCGAGCTGGCTCTCGTTGATGAACAGCATCAGTTCGCCGGCCTCGGTGAAATCGGTCTGCGCGGCGAGCAAGGTGAGCGTCGCGATCCGCTCGTCGCCGTCACGAGCCATCGCCGCGGCCGCGATCGCGAGGAGCGTTCCGCCGAGACAATAGCCGACCGCGTGAATCTTCTGCTTCGGCACGATCGCGCCTATGACGTCGAAGGCGCTCATGATGCCCAGCGTCCGATAGTCTTCCATTCCGAGATCGCGGTCTTCCGAATCCGGATTCTTCCAGGAGATCATAAACACGGTGAAGCCCTGATCGGTCAGGTATTTTACCAGGGAGTTCTGCGGCGAGAGATCGAGGATATAATATTTCATGATCCAGGCGGGAACGATCAGGATCGGTTCCGGCCGGACGTTGGCGGTCGCCGGCGCATATTGGATCAGCTCGATGAGGCGGTTGCGATAGACGATCCTGCCGGGAGTTATCGCCACGTCGCGGCCGACGACGAAATTCTCGGCGCCGACCGGATTCTCGCCGCCGACGCCGCGCTGCCAATCCTCCAGGAAGTTCTGAAATCCTCGCGCGAGATTGAGGCCGCCGGTGTTGATCGTGCGCGCGAGAATTTCAGGGTTGGTCGGCGGAAAGTTCGACGGCGCGAACATGTCGAGGAGCTGCCGCGACATGAACTCGATCAGCTCTTCGTGCCGCTGCGAAACTCCGCGCACGCCGGTCGTGGCGTTGTGCCACCATTGCTGTTGCAGCAAGAATGCCTGATAGATCAGGTTGAACGGCCATTTCTGCCACTCGGAGCCGACGAAACGCCGGTCTTGCGGCAGCGGTTCGATGCAGCAGGGCGCGTTTGCGCCCTCGATCGCCTCGCGCCGGACATAGCTTCCGAACCGGATGGTCTTGCGCATCGCCTTGTTCAGGAGCTGGACGCGTTTGCCCGGTGCATAGGCAAGATGCGTTGCCCAATCCAAATAGGCCTGGGTGAGCGCCGCCGGCGAAAGTCCGCCGGTAAAGCGGGCGATCGCGGCGTGCAGCGAGCGGTCGACGACATCTGCAACCGTTGCGGCCGACGAGGAGTCCCGGTCTTTTAGCCGGCTGGTCCGCCCGATTGCAGCCATTGTCACTGTGGGCATGCTCTTCAGCTGGCTCTGCGGCCTTCCCAGGCGACTCGAACTTCCGCTTTCTGTCGAAGCTTTTCCACGCAACTCCGCCGTTTCGACCATGGCGCTCGCTCCAAAATATTTGTTAGTTTGAACCTTTGATCGCATTGCGTCCATGATCAAAATCAAAAACGACCGGCGCGAACGACTTTTGACAAAACGCAAAGCCTGACCGGCGGCAATGCGCGATTATTTAATAAAGGAAATCATGCGCAATTGGCAGCCAATATCGACTGCGCCATTCGATCGCGATCTGGAGCTTAGCGTGATCGAAAATGGGAAAGTTTATCCGCTTGTTTTTCCGTGCCGCCGGACCATGAGCGGATGGATACATGCCTCGACGGGCCAACCCGTTCGTGTCGATCCTACGCATTGGCGGGAGTGGCCTGAGCAACAGTCCGAAGGGGGTTGAAATCGTGCGGGTACTCACTTCCCGTCATTGTCGTCGGCGGGCAACTTCGCCAATTTGGCCTCTTCCTCCGCGAGCAACTCCATAATCATCCGCCGCTTGGACGTATCCTTCTCGTCCTTCAGCAGGTCCCGATAGTGTTTGATGTTGAGATTGATGATTGTTCGGGCGGAGGGGCCCATGCAAGCATGCTCCCGATACTGTGCAAATTCCTAGCATCGGGCAATTGCGTTCGCCAAGAGTGCCGCCGGACAATAGTTTGATCGCGATCAAACTTCGACGCGGTTTTTGGCGCACAATATTCGATGCAAGAGGAGGCACAAATGGCGAAGGCCGCAACGTCAAACGGCAATCCCGGGCCGGCCGTCCGAGCCATTGACCAGTGGCTGTCTTCGTCGGGACGAATGCATCAATTGCTCACCGATCAAGAGCGCGCCCATCTGGCCGTTATCGCATCAATTGTTCGCTTCAAGAAAGGCGAGGTCATATACCGCGAAGGGCAGAGCGTCGACGCGATTTTCAATATTATCAATGGAATTGTGACTTCATACAGGAAAGCGCGCAGCGGCGACGAACATATCGCGGCGTTCCTGTTTCCCGGCGACTTGTTCGGGCTGTCTGAAGAAGGGCGCTACACGAATTCGACCAGGGCGATAACGCCGGTAACCGCATATCGCCTCCCGATACCCGCGATACGCAGCCGGCTTGCGAAAGACGCAACGTTGGAATTCCACGTTATCTGCAAGCTTTGCCACGAGCTTCGTCAGGCTCAGCGTCACGCGTTCCTTCTCACCGAGAGGAGAGCTGTCGTTAAATTGGCGATGTTCCTGCAAATGCTCGAACAACTCCAAGCCGCTCGGGGTGAACAAACGGCCGAAATCCACCTGTCGATGAATCGATCCGAAATCGGAGAGTACGCCGGAATGACGCTGGCGGCCGTCAGCAGGGCGTTTCACAGCCTGATTGCGCGCGGCGTCGTCAAGGTCCGGGACCGGCGGAACGTGAGCATCGTCGACCGCAACGCATTCGACAAGATCGCAGGCGATGCGATCGGGGCCTCGGCGCCGCCCAGGCCGTCTGCGTAGTCGATACAGCGGCAAAATATCCGCCCCGAATACCCGCCCGGGGGGCGCCTTCGTTGCAAGCGAAAGACCGCCCCCAAGCTTCGCGGCTCATGCCGCGGCGGATACTCCGGGTTCAGGCCGCTTTAACGGTGATCTTCTTTGCCGCCTTCTGCGTCTCCGTGCTCTTCGGCAACGTCACCGTGAGCACGCCCTTCTTGAAGCTTGCCTCGATCTTGTCGGCATCGACGCCGTCGGGCACCTGAAAGGCGCGCTGGAACGAGCCAAAGCTGCGTTCGCTCAGGTGGTAGTCTTTCTTCTTTTCCTCTTTCTCTTCCTGTTTCTCACCCTTGATGGTCAGCACGCCATCGGCGAACTTCACCTCGATGCTCTTCTCGTCCATGCCGGGCAACTCGGCGGTGACCTCATAGGCCTTGTCGGTCTCCGCGACGTCGACGGCCGGCACCGCCCAGTCCGCCTCGCGCCGCCAAAACGGCGTGGCGTCAAACAAGGAACGGTGGAACGGCGAGCGCCCGATGCCGGCATCGAAATCGTCGAACAGCCGATCGATTTCCCGCCGCAGACCTTCGAACGGCCGCCATACGTGAGGCGCCGGCACGGAGATCTTCTCGGTTTTCACGGGTAGTTTTGTGGCTTCAGCCATGACGTATCCTCCATGCGGTTGGAACTTGAAAATAACTAGCCCCAGCCACGGGTTTTACGTTGATATGCATCAAAGACGCGTCAAGCCCGAACGGCCATAAAATTTATACAAAACAACGATCCCTGCGCGCCGGCTGGATGTCAGGGGATCGTTATCATCGTCGAACAGCCGCGGGAAATCCTCATGCCGTATCGAACAAATGCCGATCTGTCGGACTCCATCAGGGTACATCTTCCCGATCACGCCCAAAACATCTACCGCGAAGCCTTCAATCATGCCTACGCCGCGCATGCCGGCGATGTCCGGCAAGAAGAGGCCGCGCATCGGATCGCCTGGGCCGCGGTCAAGCGTTCGTATGCCAAAGTCGGCGCCGACTGGATTCCTCGGACCGGACGGGCGTGAGAGCGCAGAACCGTCACGCCACAGTAAATCCCCTTAAGGCCAATTCCTCAATTTTTCAGCGACCGGGCGCGATCTAACCTTGCGGCCGGCTATGAGCGAAGGCGCATCGGGGGCGCGGCGCCGCGGCCGAATCCCGAGGTTGACAGACTTGAGCGTGAAATGAACAAAACCGACGACATCGACCATCCGCCATGGCCGGCGATCGAACACGGCGAGCCGCAGCCGCAGCCGCCGCACCCTCCGGTTCCGGCACAACACAGCACTCATTTGCCGGCCTTGCCGACGCCCGAGCGCGGGCGTCGGCGCCGCTGGTGGCTTCGCATCGCGCTTGCGCTCGTCGTTTTGGCCGGCGGCGCCGGTGGTGCGTATTATTGGTGGCAGCGGCTCCACCCGCCGCTGCCGCCCGGCATCGTTTTCGGCAACGGCCGGCTCGAAGCGGACGAGATCAACATCGACACCAAATACGCCGCCCGCATCGCCGAGATACTGGCCGATGAAGGCGACCTGGTCAAAGCCGGCCAGGTTGTCGCGCGCATGGACACCAGGGACCTCGCCGCCTCGTTGAAAAAATCGCAAGCCCAAGTCCGGCAGGCGCGCCGCGCCGTCGATGAAGCCAACGCCAATGTGGCGCAGCAGCGGGCCCAGTCGCTCTTGGCGCAGCAGGAATACGACCGCGCCGCCTATCTCGTGCAGAAGGGATTCCAGACCAAGGAAGTCTTGGATGAGCGCCAACAACAACTCGATGGCGCTCATGCCGCATTGGACGCGGCGACGCAGCGGGTGACGGAATCCCGGCATGCGCTGGAAGCGGCGACCCACGACGTCGAGCTCTACAACGTCGAGATCAACGACGACACGCTCGTGGCGCCGGTCGACGGCCGCATCCAGTACCGGGTCGCCAATGTCGGCGAGGTGCTTCCGGCCGGCGGCCATGTCTTCGCGATGCTCGACACCTCCTACGTCTACATGGACATCTATTTGCCGACTGCCGCGGCGGGAAAGGTGAAATACGGGGCCGACGCCCGCATCGTGGCCGACGCCTATCCGAACGTCGCGATCCCCGCCAAAGTCTCGTTCATCGCCACGCAAGCCCAGTTCACGCCGAAAACTGTCGAGACGCAAAGCGAACGCGACAAGCTGATGTTCCGTGTCCGCGTGCGCATCAACGCCGATTGGTTGCGGGCGCGCACCGACGCCGTGAGCAGCGGATTGCCGGGTGTCGCTTACGTGCTGACCGGTCGCGCCACGAAGTGGCCCGAATGGCTGCGGGGAGGCGTCGTGCAATGAGCAGGCCGACCGCGCCGGTCGCGCGCCTGCAAAACGTCACGCAGCGTTACGGCCGCACAACAGCGCTCGACGCGATCACGGTCGTGTTGCCGTCCGGCTGCATGGTCGGACTGATCGGCCCCGACGGCGTCGGCAAGTCGACGCTTTTAAGCATGATCGCCGGGGCGCGGCACATACAATCGGGCGACGTCTTCGTGCTCGACGGCGACATGAAAGATGCCGCGCATCGCGCGGCGGTTTGCCCACGTATCGCCTATATGCCGCAGGGGCTAGGCAAGAACCTTTATCCCGATCTCAGCATCCGCGAGAACATCGAGTTCTTCGGTCGCATGTTCGGCCAGCCGCGCTCCGAACGGGCATGGCGGATTGCCGAGCTTTTGCAGAGCACGGGGCTTGCCCCGTTCGCCGATCGTCCTGCCAAGAAACTCTCGGGCGGCATGCGGCAGAAACTCGGGCTGTGCTGCTCGCTCATTCATGATCCCGACCTGTTGATCCTGGACGAGCCCACGACCGGAGTCGACCCGCTGTCGCGGCGGCAGTTCTGGGAGCTGATCGCGCGCATGCGTCGCCGTCGCGCCGGGATGAGCATCGTGGTCGCAACCGCCTACATGGAAGAAGCCGAGCGGTTCGATTCGCTTGTTGCCATGAACGACGGACGAATTCTCGCGGTCGGCTCTCCACTCGAACTCAAGGCACGGACGCAAACGCCCACCGTCGAGGAAGCGTTCATCGCGCTGCTTCCGGAGGAACTCCGAGCCGGACGCAAAAGGCTGGAGATACCGCCGAACCGTACCGTAAACGCCGAGCCGGTCATCATTGCGCGCGACCTTACCTGCCGCTTTGGCGAGTTCACCGCCGTCGATCACGTGAATTTCACCATCGAACGCGGCGAGATTTTCGGCTTTGTCGGCTCGAACGGATGCGGCAAGACCACGACGATGAAAATGCTGACCGGCTTGCTGGCACCGAGCGAAGGCGAAGCTCTTTTGTTCGGCCGGGCGCTCGACGCCCGCGACATCAATTCGCGCCGGCGCGTCGGATACATGTCGCAATCGTTCTCGCTCTATGCCGAACTTACCGTCCGTCAGAACCTCGAACTTCACGCGCGGCTTTTCCATCTGCCGGCCCAAAAAGCCGCCGCACGCTTTCGCGAGCTGGTCGCTCATTTCGGCCTTGACGAGTATCTCGATCAGCTCGCCTCGGACCTGCCGTTGGGTATTCGGCAGCGGCTGTCGTTGGCGGTCGCCATCGTGCACGAGCCGGAAATGCTCATTCTCGACGAGCCGACCTCGGGCGTCGATCCTCTGGCGCGCGATTATTTTTGGGAATTGTTGATCGATCTTTCGCGCAATCAGGGCGTGACCATCTTTGTCTCGACCCACTTCATGAACGAAGCCGAGCGTTGCGACCGCCTATCGCTCATGGATTCGGGGCGCGTGCTCGCGACTGATACGCCCCGCAATTTGATCGAGTCCCGCGGCGCCGCCACGTTGGAGGGCGCGTTCATCAGTTATCTGGAGGAGGCGACGGGATCGTCCGCCGTCGACTCCGCCGGCGACATCGCGGTTCCTGCCGCTCCGGACGGGCCGGCGCCATCGCCGCCACCGCGGCCGCTGGTAAGCCTTCGACGCCTCTTCGCTTACACCATCCGGGAGACAATGGAGCTTCTGCGCGATCCCATTCGTCTCACCTTCGCCATGTTCGGCACGGTTTTTTTAATGTTGGCGTTCGGCTTTGGCATTTCGACGGACGTCAACAACCTGACATTCGCCGTACTCGACCGCGATCAAAGTCACGAGAGTCGCGCCTATCTCGAGGAGCTGAGGGGGTCGACCTATTTTGTGGAGCAGCCCGCGCTCGCCAATTATGCCGATCTGCAAAAGCGCATGCAGAGCGGGGCTATCAGGGCCGCCATCGAGATTCCTCCTGGATTTGGTCGTGATCTGGAGGCCGGCCGGCCGGCCTGGGTGGGCGCCTGGGTCGATGGCGCCATGCCGTTCCGCGCCGATACGATCCGCGGCTATCTGCAGGCCATGCATCAACTCTATCTGACGGATCCGGCCGTCAAGACGACTCTGCCGCAGGCGCGTTCGGCCGCCAGAATCGAAGTGCGGTTCAAGTACAACCAGGATTTCGAAAGCGTCTACGCCATGGTGCCGACGAGCCTGTCGATGTTGCTGGCGCTATTTCCGGCGATCCTCATGGCGCTCGCCATCGTGCGCGAGAAAGAGCTCGGCTCGATCACCAATCTTTATGTGACTCCGGTTACTCGTATCGAGTTCCTGCTCGGCAAGCAAATTCCCTATATCGGCATCGCCATGACGAACTTTGCGCTGATGTTCCTCATGGCGTTGTTCATCTTCCAGGTGCCGCTCAAGGGCAGCTTTCTCGCGCTCCTCCTCGGCGTGCTGGTTTACGTCACTGCGACGACCGCCTACGGCATGGTGATCTCGGCGTTCGCAAGCACGCAGATCGCCGCGCTGTTTGGCACCGCCATCATGACGTTCCTGCCGGCGTCGCAGTTCTCCGGAATGATGGTGCCGGTGTCCTCGCTCTCGGCAACGGCGCAAATCATGGGGCGGGCGTTCCCTATGACTTATTTCATACCGATCAGCGTCGGCGCCTTCACCAAGGGATTAAGCTTTGCCGAACTCGCTGGGCATGTGGCGGAACTCGCCGTTTTTATTCCGGTCTTGACGCTGATCAGTTTCGTCCTTCTGCGCAAGCAGGAACGCTAGGAACATGCCCGATGCGCAAGATCGGAAACATTTTCTGGCTCGGCACCAAGGAACTGCGCAGCTTTCTTCACGATTTCGTGCTGCTCGGGTTTGTCGTCTATGCATTTTCCCTCGCCATCATGGCGCAAGCGAACAGCTACTCGCAGGAGGTGCATAATGCTTCAATCGGGGCGGTCGACGAGGATCATTCGGAATTGTCGCGACGAATCATTCGTGCGTTCTTGCCGCCCTATTTTCATCAACCGCGGCGGATCGCCGAGCGGGACATCGTCCCGCTCATGAACCTGGGCAAATACACTTTCACGATCGACATCCCGCCAAACTTCGAGCGGGACGTTCTCGGCGGGCGCAACCCCGCGATCCAACTCAACGTCGACGCCACCATGATGGTTCAGGGCGGCCTCGGCGCGGACTATGCGCAACAAATCATCATGACCGAGATACAAGACTTCCTATCGCATACCGAAGGCACGGCGCCGCCGCCGGTCAATCTCGACGTACGCATCCTGTTTAATCCCAACCTCACCAGCGCATGGTTCACCAGCGTCATGGGCATCATCAACAGCGTCAGCATGCTGGCAATCATTCTCGCCGGCGCCGCGATTGTACGCGAGCGGGAGCACGGCACCATGGACCATCTCCTGGTGATGCCGCTGACGCCGTTCGAGATTGCGATGTCCAAGGTCTGGGCGAACGGCCTGGTAATCACCGTGGCGGTCGGCCTTTCGCTTTATCTCGTCGTCCGCACGTTGCTCGGCGTTCCCATCGCCGGATCGATCCCGCTGTTCATGGTCGGGGTGGCGATCTATCTGTTCTTCGCCTGTGCCGTCGGCATATTCATCGGCACCATCGCACGCTCGATGCCGCAGCTCGGCCTGCTCTACCTTTTGATCTACTTGCCGACGATCATGCTCTCCGGCAGCAACACGCCGCTCGAAAGCATGCCGCCATGGCTGGCGACCGTGATGCAGGCTTCGCCGTCGACACATTTCGTATCCTTCGCGCAGTCGATCCTTTATCGCGGCGCGGGTATCGGCGTGGTGTGGCCGCAATTCGCGCTGGTGGCGGGGATCGGCGGGTTGTTCTTTGTTCTCGCCATTCTGCGCTTCCGCTCCACCGCCGCGCAGACGACATAGATACGAGATCGAGAAGCGATCAAATTCCACTCATGTTCGGAGAAGTATCGTTGACCCGGATCAATCGTTGACTCAGATCAACGCGACATCGCCGCGTTAGACGATAATGTTTGGCGTGAAACGAAATGAGATCGACATTCGTTGGACTCATGCGATCTCGATAACTCGTTAAAACGACGCGGGAAGACCATGAAAGCTCTCATCTATCAAGGACCGGGCAAAAAAGCGCTGGAAGACCGTCCGCTGCCGAAGATTATCGCCGCGACGGACGCCATCGTGAAGATTGCGAAGACGACCATCTGCGGAACCGACCTGCATATCCTCAAAGGCGACGTGCCGACTTGCAAGCCGGGACGCATTCTCGGCCATGAGGGCGTCGGCGTCGTGGACAGCATCGGTGCCGGCGTTACCACCTTTCGCCCGGGCGATCGTGTTCTCATCTCCTGCATCTCCGCCTGTGGCCGATGCGAACACTGCCGCAGCGGCATGTACTCTCACTGCACGACGGGCGGCTGGATTCTCGGCAATGAAATCGACGGAACGCAAGCCGAGTACGTGCGCATACCCCATGCGGACACCAGCCTCTATCGGGCGCCGAAAGGCGTCGAGGAGGACGCGTTAGTGATGTTGAGCGACATCCTGCCGACCGGCTTCGAATGCGGCGTCCTCAACGGCAAGGTTCGGCCCGGCGACAGCGTGGCGATCGTCGGCGCCGGCCCCATCGGCCTTGCCGCCTTGCTGACCGCCCAGTTCTACTCGCCCGCCGACATCATCATGATCGACCTCGATGCGAACCGGCTCGACACCGCCAAGCGGTTCGGCGCCACGGCAACCGTCAACAGCAAGGACGGCAGGGCCGCGGAAAAGGTGATGCAGATGACCGGCGGACGCGGCGTGAATGCCGCCATCGAGGCGGTCGGCATTCCCGCGACTTTCGCGCTTTGCGAAGACATTGTCGCGCCCGGCGGCACCATCGCCAATATCGGCGTTCACGGCGTCAAGGTGGACCTCCACCTCGAGCGCCTGTGGTCGCACAACATCACGATCACGACGCGGCTCGTGGACACCGTCACGACGCCGATGCTGCTCAAGACCGTGCAATCCGGCAAGATCGATCCGCAGCGTCTGATCACGCACCGCTTCAAGCTCGAGCAAATCCTCGACGCCTATGACACCTTCGGGCGAGCCGCTAGCACCCGGGCGCTCAAGGTGCTGATCGAGGCCGCATAGGTTGGGAAATGCCGCCGACGGCGCGATAAGTCGTTCGGTCGGTTTCCATGCGGTAACCGGGCTGGGCGAAATCTTCGACCGCAGCCTATATGCTTGGTGGCCAGGCGACGTCCGCAATGGAGCATGAGACGCCCGCCGCGATGTCATCATCCTCAGCGGCAGGCGCAATCGCGGATGAGATCGGATCCGACATCCATCGGACAAAAATCATCGGGCGGTTAGATCGCGGGTGTATTTTGGAGGCGGGCAATGAAGAGGCTTTCGATCCCCCACGGCGCGTTGGTGTTCGTCGGCGACGGGCAGAAGGCCCTATTCCTTCGTAATGTCGGCGACGAGAAATTTCCAAATCTGGCCGCCGAGCGTGTGTTCACTGACGATAATCCGCCGACCCACGCGCAAGGGGCCGATCGCCCGGGGCGGGCGTTCAAGCGGGCGGCGACGAACCTGCGCAGCAGCATGGAGACGACCGATTGGCATGAGCTGGAGAAGGAGCGTTTTGTCGGGCGCGTGGCTGCCGCCCTGGAGCAACTCGTCCGTGCGGAGAAGGCCAAGGCGATCATTGTTGTCGCTCCGCCGGGGACGCTTGCCGAGCTGCGGCAAGCGTTCCACGAGGATGTGAAGAGACGAATTATTTCCGAGGTCAACAAGGATCTGACCAAGCACCCCGTTTGGGAAATCGAAAAGCACCTCGTGGAATGACGACTGATTGAAACGCGTCCACCGCGCCGAAAGGCGTGGGCGTCGAACCGGCAATCGGCCTCGTTGTCCGTATCAAACCGAGGTCAACGGCGGCTGCGACCGCCCGAGGGCCGCGGAGACTTCGAGGCGCCGAGACCCGAATCCCCGTCATCGCCCAAAACCTTTCCGCTTTTCAGGTTGACCGAGTGCATCCGCGTGCAGGCCGTGCACGCTACGGGTTCATAGGTCGCGCCGTCTTCGCTCGGATCATCAGCGATCCAGCCCTGCACGTTCAGGCCCGTGATCGGGCATCGGTAGATAAAGGGAGCCATGGTGCGGGATTTGCCGCGTTCGCTAGATGACGGTCAGCGTCGAGGCCGGCGCGGACCCTTCGGCCGCGTCTTCGGTCGAGGGAAACGCCGTGCCGGATATCGGCTCGACCCAAACGAGATGATCGCGCACCTGTTTAACGCCGGCGACATTCTCGGCGGCGACGATGCACGCTTGGCGTTCGCGCTCGTCCATGATCGTGCCCCACAATTCCGCCACGCCGTCCTTGACGACCACGGTGATTCCCGGAGCCCAGGGTTCGTTGCCGAGTGCGGCCGTAATGTCGTCGCGGATCGTCGAATCGCTCTTGGCCGGTCCCGGCGTGTCGCGGACGAGGCTCGCCAGGGCGTAGAGGAGATTGGCCCGACTCACGATGCCCACCACCTTACCGTCACGCAGGACGGGAAGCCGCTTGATCCGCCGGCGCTCCATGAGATCGACGACGGTATCGAGCGAATCGTCCTCGGCGACCGTCACTGGATCGAGCGTCATGACTTCATCGATTTTCCGACCGGACGCGTGCACGTATTCGGCGGACAGCCGCCCGGGGCCGATAACGAACTCCAGCCATTTCGGTCGTCGCCGTTGCGTGCCAATTTCACTGCGGCGCAGAAAATCTCCTTCCGTCACGATGCCGACGAGGTTGCCCGCGGCGGCGACGACCGGCAGGCCGCTGATCCCGTTCTGCAGCATCAGGCGCGCGGCTTTGAGAATCGTGTCGTCGGGCGCCACGGAAATCACGTTTCGCGTCATCACATCACGGACTTGCATAACCGGTCCTCCTTCAATGTTCGATTGATCGGAGCTTTCGCCACATCCCGGCGAACATGATCTCAGGCGTTCAAACGATTCAGCGCGGAGCGGTTGCGCACCACGATGCGCCGGGACGTCGGCACCTCGATCGCCGCCGCGCTTTCGAGCGACGTCAACGTCCGCGAGACGGTCTCGATCGTCAGGCCGAGATAGTCGGCGATATCCTGGCGCGACATCGGCAGCTCGATGGAGTTGCCGGCTGATCCGCGGGCCGCCATCTCCAGGAGGAAGCTCGCCACCCGCTCCTGCGCGCTCTTGACGAGCAGCAGGACGTGCTGTTGCGCCTGCCTCAGCTCGCGGCCGGTGAGGACGAAAAGCCCGCGCGCGATCGCTGCATCGCGCTGCGCAAGCGCCGTGATGGCGCTGCGCTTGATCACCAATATCTTCGCATCGGTGATGGCCTCGGCCGACAGCGTGTGCTCGTCGGCGAATTCAAGGCCGAAAATATCGCCGGACAGATAGAATCCGCCGATCTGGCGGCGGCCGTCGTTCAGGACCTTGTAAGTCCGCACGCTGCCGCTGATGACCTTGTAAATGTATTCGGCAGGCTCGTCCTCACCGAAAATCTCCGCGTTACGCGGAAACGACATGGTAGCGCCCATGAGATGCATGGAGTGGCCCAACGGCTCGCGCTCGCCGGCGTCGTCGAGATCGTGGCGCGCGACCGGCGCGGCATTGCGCGTCGGCGGGATGGAGCGACGGAAAGTATCGGCGGAAACGGATGTTTGCGTGAGCATGGCCCTTTACCTCCAGGAGCGTCGGGAGGTATTGGTAACCGTCGAGAAGCCGGTGAAAAATTCAGATAATGCCCCTAAGGGCTTTTCCTGAGGGGAATGCAGGAGGCGCTCGACCAAAGGCGATCGGCTGAGGCGATCGGCAAAAAGCCCATAGAACATGACACGGGCACGATCATCTGCAGTGGGATCGTCGGCAACCATGTCGATGCGCAACTGGACGCGGTAAGGTGGGAATTGAAGGCCCCCGTATTCCACAAAGCCTTTATGCCATACGGCATTGCGATCCTGGCGATCGCAGCGGCGTTGGCAGTTCGCCTGGCATGGGCGTCGATCTTGATCGGCGAGGCGTCCTACCTGTTTTTCCTGCCGGCCATCCTGATCGCATCAACGCTTGGCGGCTTGGGTCCCGGGCTTTTCGCAACTATCGCGGGCCTGCTGCTCGGCTTGTTTTTTGTTGTCGACTTTCGCGCAGTGTCGAATGCCGACGTTGTGAATGCCGTCGTCTTCACGCTCGTCGGCGCGGGCGCGTCATGGGGCGGCGAATTGCTGCGTCGCGCGCGCCTCGCCGCAGCCGCAAATGCGACGGCCGCGATGTCCCGCGCGGCCCATCTCAAATCCATACTCGATAGTATTCCCGAAGCCATGATCGTCATCGATGATCGCGGCATCATGCAATCGTTCAGCTCGACGGCGGAACGGCTGTTCGGCCGCACCGCGGCGGACGTCGTGGGGAAAAACGTCAAGATATTGATGCCGTCGCCCTACCGGGAAAACCACGATGGCTATATCGAGCGCTATCTGCGCACCGGGGAGCGGCGCATCATCGGCATCGGCCGGGTCGTGGTCGGCGAACGTAAGGACGGTTCGACTTTTCCCATGGAGCTTGCCGTCGGCGAGATGCATGTCGGCGATCAACGCTTCTTCACCGGATTCATTCGCGACCTCACGGAACGCCAGGAGACTGAAGCGCGGCTGCAGGAGTTGCAGGCCGAGCTCGTGCACATGTCGCGCCTGACCGCCATGGGGGAGATGGCCTCCGCTCTCGCCCACGAACTCAATCAGCCGCTGTCGGCGATCGTCAATTATATGAAAGGATCGCGCCGGCTCCTGGAGGACAGTCGCGACGAGCGCGCGGGCATCCTGCGCGACGCCATAGGAAAGGCTGCAGAACAGGCCCTGCGGGCGGGTGAGATCATCCGCCGTTTGCGCGACTTCGTCACCCGCGGCGAGAGCGAGCGGCGGGTCGAGGACGTGAAGAAGCTCATCGAGGAAGCGAGCGCGCTCGCACTGGTCGGCGCTAAGGACCGCGGCGTGCGCGTCCGTTTCCAATTCGATCCGGGCGTCGATTTCGTGCTTGCGGACAAGGTGCAGATTCAGCAGGTCCTGCTCAACCTGATGCGCAACGCCATCGAGGCGATGGAGGACTCGGAAAAGCGCGAGCTTGTCGTATCGACGGTCTCGACGGCGGACAACCAGGTCGCGATCGGCGTGTCCGACACCGGGTCCGGGATCACGCCGGAAATGAGCGCCCAGTTGTTTCAACCGTTCGTCACCACCAAGCCTCACGGCACGGGCGTCGGCCTTTCGATCTCGCGCACCATCGTCGAGGCGCATGGCGGCTCGATCACGGCGCAGCCAAATCCCGGAGGGGGAACGGTGTTCCGGTTCACGTTACCGGCCGTCAATAAAGAGGAAGTCGGCAATGCCGTCTGAAAAGGCCACCGTGCACGTGATCGACGACGACGAGGCGATACGCCAGTCCCTCGCGTTCCTGTTGCAGACGGCGCAGATCGAGGTCCAAACCTATTCGTCCGCCGCGGCCTTCCTGGATTTGCTGCCGGACGTTGGCGCGAGCTGCGTCATTACCGACGTGCGCATGCCCGGAATGAGCGGTATCGATCTGCTGCGGCGGTTGAAAGAGCTTAAGATCGGCGTCCCCGTGATCGTCATCACCGGTCACGGCGACGTGCCGTTGGCGGTGGAGGCGATGAAGATCGGCGCCGCGGATTTCTTCGAGAAGCCGTTCGACGACGAGGCGTTGCTGGCCAGCGTGCGCTCAGCGCTCAAGGAGCGCAACGCCGAGACAAAGCGGCACACGGAACGCGGCGATATCGAGAGCCGGATCGCGACGCTCTCCAATCGCGAACGCGACGTCTTGGGCGGCCTGGTGGCCGGCCGCGCCAACAAGCAGATCGCTTTCGATCTCGGCATCAGCCCACGCACCGTCGAAATCTATCGGGCGAACCTCATGAGCAAGATGCAGGCGGGAAGCCTGTCCGAACTGGTGCGCATGGCGCTTATTGCCGGCATTCTGGATGCAAGCTGAAAAATCGCCGGGCCGGTCTGCCTTGATTTGGCTCAATGACCGCGGCGATGCTTCGACATAGTCATATCAAACGACAGGAGGCACCGCCCATGATCAAGGATATCGTCGTCGATCTGCAGCTCGGAGAAGCCGGCGCGCCGGCCGGAGACTACGCCGTGTCCCTGGCCACGACCTTTGCCGCCCACGTTACCGGGGTTGCATTTATTTACGATGCGATCTTTCCCGAGTCGGCGATGGGCTACATCTCGCCGGCGGCAATCGACAAGCAGCGACAGGACAACGAAGCCGAGGCCGCCGCAGCCGTCAACCGGTTCGCCGCTGCGGCCGCGCGCGCCGGAATCCCGGCCGAGCCGCTGACCCTTACCGCCGATTTTGCCAATGTCGGGAGCCAATTCAGCCGTATCGCCCGGCACTTCGATTTCGCGGTCGTCGGCCAGGCCGAACCCGGAACGAGTGCGATTCAGGAGACGATCGTCGAAAGCACGCTGTTCGAGGCCGGCCGCCCCGTGATCATGGTGCCCTATATCCAGAAAGCACCGCTCAAGCTCGACAACGTGATGGTGTGCTGGGACGGCAGCCGGCCGGCTGCACGCGCCGTCGCCGACGCGCTGCCGCTCCTCACGCGGGCGAAACGCGTCGAGGTTGTCACCATCACCAACGATTGGGGCAAGCAGACCGAGATCGAAGGCGCCGACATCGGTCGGCACCTCGCGCGCCATGAACTCAAGGTGGACGTCGAGCGCATTGCCGCAGGCGACGTCGATGTCGCCGACGCCTTGCTGTCGCACGCTTCCGATTCCGACGCCGATTTCATCGTCATGGGCGGCTACGGCCATTCCCGGATGCGGGAATTTGTGCTCGGCGGCGCGACGCGCGGTATCCTGCGTTCCATGACGGTGCCGACGCTGATGTCCCATTGAGCACGCGAGGAGGTTCGACGGCCGGCGGAGGGGCGCGCTTCAGGAGCCCGCAGATTGGACCTCAATTCCCCGCGCGGTCTGACGAGCGATGAGGTTTGTCGCCGTCGCCGGCAGTTCGGACCGAACGCGATACCGGACACGGCACCGCATCCCCTGCTCGCGTTCGCGTGGAAATTTTGCGCGCCGGTGCCCTGTCTGCTCGAGGCTGCGATCGCCCTGCAAGTGGTGCTCGGAGAATACATCGAGGCGTCGATCATAGCCGGCCTCTTGATCTTCAACGCCGCAATCGGGTTGCTTCACGAGCGCCGCGCCCAGGCGACGATCGCCGCGTTGAAGTCGCGTCTTGCGCTCACCGCGTCGGTTCGGCGCGACGGATCGTGGAAGACCGTGCCGGCCACGGAACTGGTCCCCGGCGACATCATCAAGCTGTCGCTCGGCGGCATCGTGGCCGCGGACGTGCGCCTGCTCGACGGTTCGATCCTGCTCGACCATTCGATGCTGACCGGCGAGTCGCTTCCCATCGAGGGCGGCCGCGGGCGGGATACATACGCCGGCGCGCTGGTGCGTCGGGGCGAAGCCGTCGCCGAAGTGACAGCGACGGGCGTGCACACGAGATTCGGGCGCGGCGCCGAACTCGTCCGCAGCGCCTATGTGGTGAGTTCCCAGCAGAAAGCGGTCTTTCGGGTGGTTCGCAATCTCGCCGTTTTCAACGGATTGGCGACCGTCGCGCTGATCGCCTACGCCTACGGGATCGGCATGCCGATCTCCGAATTGGTTCCGCTTTTGCTGATATCCGTGCTGGCATCCGTGCCGGTGGCCCTGCCGGCGACGTTTACGCTCGCCACCGCATTGGGAGCGCAGGCGCTCGCCGAACTCGGCGTCCTGCCGACGCGGTTGTCGGCCGTGGATGAAGCCGCCAGCATGGACGTTCTTTGCGCCGACAAGACCGGAACATTGACGCTCAACGAGCTGCGGGTCGCCGCAATTTGCCCGATGAGCGGGTTCGATAACAACCGGATTCTGGCCTTGGCGGCGCTGGCGAGTTCGGACGGAGGGCTGGATCCGGTCGATGCCGCCATTCGTCGGGAAAATCTCGACAAGCCGGCCGCGGATTTGCCCGCACTGGTCAAATTCATTCCGTTCGACCCGGCGACGAAAATGTCGGAAGCACATGCAGCGGACTCGGCCGGCGGCGCGCTGCGCATCGTCAAAGGCGCTTTTGCGGTGATCGATCGGCTCTCACAGCCCTCGCCGACGGCGCTCGCCGCGGCCGCGAAGCTGGAGGCGGAGGGCTTCAGGGTGCTCGGCGTCGCGCTCGGCGCTTCATCTCCGTTGCGGCTCGCCGGGCTTATTGCGCTCAGCGATCCGCCCCGACCCGAGGCAAAGCCGTGTATTCGCGAATTGCGCCAACTGGGCGTGCGAACCCTGATGGTGACCGGCGATGCGCCCGAAACCGCCGCCGTGGTGGCACGCGCCGTCGGTATCGAGGGCGCGATCTGTCCGGCGCCGTCGATTCCGGCGGGTGTCCCCGGGGCGGAATTCGGCGTCTTTGCCGGAGTCCTGCCGGAGGACAAATATCGGCTTGTCAAGGGTCTGCAACGCGCCGGCCATGTCGTGGGCATGTGCGGGGACGGCGCCAACGACGCGCCCGCCTTGAGTCAGGCGCAGATCGGGATCGCGGTATTCACGGCGACGGATGTCGCGAAATCGGCGGCGGGCATCGTGCTCACCGAGCCGGGGCTCGGCGGAATTCTCGCCGCCGTGCGCGAAGGCAGGGTCACCTTCCAGCGCATCTTGACCTATACGTTGCGGTCCATCGTCCATAAAACCCGCCAGGTGCTGTTCCTGGGAACCGGCCTGGTCATGACCGGCCACGCGATCCTCACTCCGATGTTGGTGGTCATCTCGATGATGACCGGTGATTTCCTGGCGATGTCGTCGACCACCGACAATGTGCGGCCGTCGCCGCTGCCGAATGCATGGCGCATCGACAACCTGACCGTCGCCGGCATCATCATGGGCGTTTGCGATCTCGCGTTCTGCGCGGGCGTGCTGGCGATCGGCAAATTCCGCCTCGGCCTTGGCATCGACACGCTGAGAACCTTGACGCTCGTCACATTGACATTCAGCGGACAGGCGATCTTTTATGTGGTTCGCGAGCGCAAGCGACTGTGGTCGTCGAGGCCGAGCCTGATCGTCGTCCTGTCTTCCATCGCGGATCTGTCGATCATCCCGGCGATGGCGATCGGCGGAATTCTCATGGCTCCGCTGTCGCCTTTGTTGGTTGCCGGCATTTTTGCCGCATCGATCGCGTTGGCTCTGGCACTGGATCAAGTGAAGTTCGCAATTTTCTCCCGCCTTGAAATGCTGTGAACGCGTCGCGCAGCATCGGCGGCATTCCCGACCGGACATCGCTCGGTCGGCAATAATCCGCGCCCGCCTCGACTCCGGCAGAAAGCTTGACGATTTCGGCGGTGATCTCTTCCCGGCGGGTTCCGGGACGTTGCACACTTTAAATGTTCAGAAGGGGCAGCCGGTTATGCGCCCAAAAAATACGCACGCCTTGAGCGACGATCACTGGGAGTCGGATTTTTTGAAAACATCCCAGAGCGACTCTTGCGGATAGGGAATGGCGGACGCCGCCGCATCGGAATCTGCCGATTGAGCCGCGCCGGCGCCGGCTGCTTCGGGCGATGGCGGAACGGAAGCTGTGCCATTACCCGGCTGACCCGGTGCGGGAGTGTAGGGCTCACCCGCGGGCGTGTAGGTGTCCGGTGGATGCGGTACGGCCGCCGTCCGGGTTGACGGCGAGGACTCCGTCGAGTCCTTGAAATAATCGACGAGCGACACCGACGGATAGACGCCGGCAAACGCCGCCTCCGACTGGGCCGAAGAAGCAGGAGGGGTCGCGTTTGCAGCGGAGGAATTCGGTGGTGGAGGTGTCTGGGAGGTGGGAGCAGCGGCCGTTTGAGGTCGGTACGAAGCCGCAGAGCTGGGCTGATCCGCTGCCGCATTTGAGGAGGAGGAAGGGGAAGAAAAGAAAGAGGAGCACGCCGCCAGTGCGGGCAATAGGGCAACCGCAGCAGCAAGAGGAGACCGGCGCATGAATATCCGTCGACCGGTGACCCGCCGGCGATCCCCCCCACACCCGCACCGCCAATGCGTTGCCATAACTCACATTATACCAAGCCGACGATGGCGTTCTCAAGGCGGGCCGGATGGCCCCCGCGGATGACACACTGGCGCCAACGCATTGCGATTGAACGGCCCGCGATCGGATGCGGGACCGGCGGTTCTCGACCGCCTTGGTTTGGTGTAAGGCAGACCCGCTCCGCCGGATCGAAGGCGTCCGGTTAGCGTTCAACCCCCGGGGCAGCGATGACCGTCATCGACAGCAGCGAAGCCCCGGTCCTAGCCGTGCCGCGCCGGCCGGACGGCCAACTCAGTCTTCGCCAGTTTCTGCGCGTCATTCGTGAGAATGCGCTCGCGACCTACCCTCCGGAAGCATTCAACGAAGACATTATTGCGCAGCGCCTGCTGTGGCGCCGCACGTTCGTCATCAACGAGCCGAGCGCCATCCGCCACGTGCTCCTGGACAATGCCGCAAACTACACCAAGTCCGAGGTCGGCCGGCGCCTGCTCGAGCCGGGGCTGGGCCGTGGTCTGCTGACCAGCGAGGGAGAAACCTGGCGGCGCCATCGACGCATCATGGCGCCCGCCTTCGATCCCCGCAGCGTCGCCGCCTACGCGCCGATCATGACCGAGGTGGCGCAGGGGTTGCTCGCGACATGGGACGCGCTGCCGGAAGGAAGCGAGATCGATGCGGCGGCGGCGATGATGCAGGCCACCTTGTACATCATCTCGCGGGCGATGTTCTCCTCGGATTCGGATGAAGTCGTCGATGTCGTCGGACGCGGCGTCAGTCGGTATCAGATCACGGTGCGGCCGCGCCTCCTCGACCTGCTGCATGTGCCGGAATGGCTGACGCGCCTCATCTCGCCGCAACACACCGCGGGGATTTTCGACGAGTTCGACAAGTCGGTCGATCGGCTGCTCGCCGCGCGCGGCCGCGAGCCGCACGCCGCGCCCAACGATTTGTTGGCCCGCCTGCTCGCCGCGCGCGACAGCGAGACCGGCGGCGGCATGTCGGCCAAGGAGGTGCGCGACCAGGTGGTCACCATCTTCATGGCCGGGCACGAGACCACGGCCCAGGCGCTGTCCTGGACGTGGTATCTGCTGTCGCAGCATCCGGAAGCGGAAGCGAGGCTGCATGACGAATTGACCGCGGTGCTCGGCGGCCGCGCGCCACGCCATGAAGATATCGTCAACCTGCGCTATACGCGCATGGTGATCGAGGAATCGATGCGGCTTTATCCGCCGGCGCACACCATGGCGCGCCAGCCGATCGCCGCCGACGAGGTGTTGGGCCATCGCATTCCGGGCGGCGCCGAAGTCCTCATTGTTCCCTGGCTGCTGCACCGCAAGCCGTCGCTCTGGGAAAGATCCGATCGTTTCGAGCCGGAGCGATTTGCGCCCGAACGCGCCGCGTCGCGTCCGCGCTTTGCCTATATTCCGTTCGGCGCGGGTCCGCGCATCTGCATCGGCGCCGCCTTCGCCATGGAGGAAGCGTTGCTGATCCTGGCCACGATCGCCCAACGCTATCGGCTGCACCTGAATCCCGGCCATCCGGTCGAGCCGCAAGGTCTGATCACGCTGCGGCCGCGCTATGGGCTGAAAATGACATTGCAGCGCCGGCGAACCTGACAATATCGCGAACTGGCCGGCTGCGACCGGAGGCGCCGCATGGCGCCGCGGCGGCTTTCGCTTCCGGCCTTACTTTCGCTCGTTTCCCATTTCAATGGGCACGTATCCCGTCGCACGCTCCGCAACGGCTGTCCACCACGGCGCACGCGTATGAGCGACATCATGCTTTCTCTTGCCGAGATCGACCGCGTCTGCGGCCGGATCGCGCTCGCATTGCACAATTCGGAACTCCAGATCTATGCCACCTTGGCTTTGATCGTGGTGCTGAGCCTTTTCCTCTTCCCGCCCAAGGACGACCTGGATCAGGTCTGACGCTCGCCAGTAAGCCGGAACCGCTCCTGGTCTCGGGAGTTTATGGCCGGGGAGCCGACATTCGGAGCGCACAGATGCTGAGCCTCGTCATCACGCTGCTGATCATAGCGTTGATCGCAGGCGTGCTCGGTTTTGGCGGGATCGCCGGAGCCGCAGTGGGCATTGCCAAGATCATCTTCTTCGTCGCCTTGGTGCTGTTCCTTATCTCGCTCGCGGCGGGCGGTTTCCGCGGCTTTGGGCGGCGCCTGTAACCCTGCTCACATCGGCTCGCAATGGCCGCGCCCCGGAAGCGGCCGGCGGCCGGAGCGGATATTGAATCCGCCGCACCCGGCGTCTTTCATTGAAAATGCGACAGGGTCCAGCCGACGGCCCATTTCACCGCCGCCTCCACGATCCAACCGAACACGACCACGCCGACAAAGCTGATCGACGCCCAGGCGGCGAGTTTCGATCGTGACTGTTCGAGCGCGGCCACGGCGGGCCGCATCATCTCCATCGCCGCGGCGTGCTGATCGAGCTTTTCCGTCAGAGCCGCAATCGCCGCGCGGCTTTCGGCATGCCAGAGGTCGCGGATCTCGCGATCCTCGTCCGCCCGGCGCCGCAATTCGTGCACGCTCGTTTCGATCGCGCCGATGGCGCGACTGATTTCGTCGAGTTTGCCCGGCATTTGCGCCTCCTTATTTCTCAAATTGCGTGTAGCCGCGGCCGAATGTTGCCCCGGCGGCGGCCACGGCGGTGCCGGGGCTTTGCCAAGCTTGAAGTTCACGACCGCCTGTAGCCGGTCACCGCGACGCCGTGCGCCGTCTTGCCGATCGAGACGGGCGACGTCGAGACGGCCATCGACGCCATTGCGGACGCCGAGGTGGAAACGTCCTTCACGACGGTCTCGAGCTCGCCGACGATGACGTTGACGGCGCCGCTCACGGCCTCCACGGTCGGAACTATGGCGGGATTGAACAGCGTCGCGACGACTGCGGCGATGCTCTCCGCCGTGGGGATATAGGTGGAAATTGCCGACTGTATCGTGTCAATGAAAGATACGGTGGAAGCCTGCATGGCCTGATCTTCCTTTCTGCTGGTTGACGAGAGATCCCCGCCCGTGGAGGACGAGGCATTGACGGCGACGGCGCTATTTGCCGCCGATGACCTTGCCGGTCTTGTTGCTGGCGATGCTCCAAGCGACGACGGCGAGCGTCACCAGGGCGGCGACGACGCTGTCGGCCTCGCCGGCCGGAATGATCCCTTTCGCCACCAGCCAAGTGACGAGCGGCGGAATGACGGCGCGGAAGATGCCGCCGATTTGGTCTTGGTTCATGAGCGCGACTCCTTGACTTGAGGCACGTTTGTTTGCTCGACCGCATCGAGTACGACCTGGCAAAGCTTCTGCACGTCGGCGTCTGGGATCATGCGGGCGTACCAGCCGGCCTCGGCATTGATCCAGGCACGGGCGGCTTTGAATGCAGCGTCGATCTGCGCTTGGGTCGCCATGGTTCATCGTCGCTTTCTGATTTCGGAATAAGCGGATAGCGGATGGAAAATAGCGAACAGGGTTTTGCTATTGGCTATTCACGTGCGAACTGAAAGTGCATCGGATCGAGGCGGGTATGGAAATCGCCGCCCCACCATGCCCCTTCGATGTTGAACGCGGCCACCACGGCCGCCGGCATGTGCCCCTTGCAATGTCCCATCGGATTCTGATCGGGCGCGAGATCGATCGCTGCGCCGAAGGCGTGACACGACAAGCGATGCGCGCCGCGGATCGGCCGATAATTGTAGGCGCCGCCCCACAGGTGCAGGCCGACATCCTCGATCCGCGTCTGGCTTTCGCCGTAAATCTTCCAGATCGCGGTGAAGGCGCGATCGAGCGCATCCTTGCAGCGCCGGTGGAAGAGAAACCGCTGAACGGAATGCGCGGTGTCCCAGCTCAGCACCATTTTCCACGGCGGGGCGGCATAAACGAGATTCTGCTCGACAAAATCGTCCCGTCGTGGATCGCCGTAGAACGCGATCAGAGAATCGGTATCGTCATGCGGCCAAGCATTCGTCATGCGCCCGCTCCGGGAAGAAAACACCTGATCTGAGTGACGCCGTTCGCGTCCTGGTACGGCCACACCACGGCCGGGCCGAAGCGGTTCGGCTCGGTCACCACGGCGGCGTCCGGCACGTCGATCCATTGTTCGTCGAGGCGCACGCGGTAGTGGCCGTTCCGCGTGTCCCAATCGACGTCCTCGACCGTCAATCCATCGGCGAAGGAGCAACAAAGCCCCTTCCCGCTCGCGAGCTGATCGAACCAGGCTTTCAGCGGAGAATTGGCGTAGCGACCGCCGGGATCGCGGGCGAAGACAGCGCAGATGAGCGCAATCAAGATCACGGAGACAAAGGCGAAAGCGAACGTCACGCCAACGACGAGGCGGCGGAAGCCGTGATTGGCATCGCGGTCGCGATCGACGAGCGAATCGTCGTCGAGCCAGCAATCTCCTGCGCCATCGAGCGGCGCCTCGGTATTGACGGCGCGCAGCCGGCGATCGTTGTCGCGCGGGCGCCCGTTATTGGGCGGCACGCCGAAGTGGCGGGCCATCTCACGGCGTCCGAAACGCGATGGCGCCGGCAAGCGAGCGGCGGTGGACGCGTGCGGGGCCGTCGTTGCCGTCCTCGATGAGCCACCGGCCGCGCGCATCGGGAGCGCCGCGGATCAGCGCGACATGCCCGCGGCCGCCGCCATGCGACCAGACGGCGACGGCGCCAACCCGCGGGCCGCTCGGCCGACCCCAACGCAACCATGCGAGCGCGCGGTTGAACGTCCTGTCCGCCACGTGCAGGATCCGCCTGAGATACCAGCCGCACCACGCCGCCGGCCGGGAATCAGCCCCATACTCGGCGACGCGATGCCCATGCCACCGAGGGGAGTGGCGGACGTGGAGGCGATGCGGGAATCGGACCGTGAGATGGCGTACACGCGCGGCGCGCACGCCGTCGTATTGGTAGCCCCATGGCGCGGCATGAGCCGTCGCGCTCGTCAGAGCGCAGGCGCAAAGCGCCGCCGCGGCGAGAATGGCTCGCATCATGTCACCTCTTCAGGTTGTGGTTGTATTGGTTGGCGCTTTTCGGTTATTTTAGGCGCCACCGCTCGGAGCGATCATGTTTGGTGTTTTTTCACGGCTGTGCCCATGCGTCGTCGACCGCATGAACAAGCCGGTGAACTACGGAAAAAAGGCGCCTGTCGCGCTCGAAGAAGCCGTCGCCTACGCTCTGCAAATTGCCGAATTCGAGCTTGATTTCGTGGCGCGTCATGCCGGCCATCTGCCGCATCCGCGTATCCTCGAACTCGGTCCGGGATATGATTTCGGTGCGCAGATCATTCTGGCGGATAGTGGTGCAGAAGTGACCGTCGCTGATCGCTTCCTCTCACCGTGGAATTGTCGCTACCATGCTCAATTCTATCGGCAACTGCGCATGGCCTGGGGTAAACCATGTGCGGCGCTGGACGCGGTGATCGCGGCAAATAATCCGCAGGCCGCAATCTCGACCATCGCCGAGCCGGCCGAGACTCTGCATTCATTGCTCGATCATGGTTTTGACGTTGTTTTTTCGACGGCCGTCCTCGAGCACGTCTATGATCTAGCCGCCGTCGTCCGCGAGTTGGCGCGCGTCACTGCTCCAGGGGGCGTTCATTCGCATCAGATCGATTTCCGCGATCATCGCGACTTTTCCCGGCCGCTCGAATTTCTGTTGATGGACGACCAACAATTCGACAAGTTATTCGCGAGCCGCCATGGCGATATCGGCAATCGCTGGCGATATAGCGAAGTTTTGGCGCTCTTCAAGAATGCTGGTTTTCAGATCGAGGACGCAAAAACGACTGATACGGCGGCATCATCATATTACGCCGAGTTCTTCCCCAGGCTGCGCGCCTGCGGCCCCCGACGATTTATCAATCTCGATGAGAGCGATCTCCGAATTCTCGGCGCAAGGATATCATGTAGCCTCCCGCTTATATGAGCGCAGGTCGCGGGTTCAACCGCGCCCGTCAAAGCTCGCTGGAGATCGACACATAGTTCGAAGCAGAAGAGATGTAACCAAAGCCGACGCCGCCTGACGGCAGGCTGCTGCCGCTGAAGACGAGCAGCCCGCTGTTCATATTGAGATTGGCGCTCGAATAAGTGAGGCTATAGTCCGCACCCGCGAAGCTCGCGCTCACCGCCGCGGACGAACTGAGGCTTGCCGTTTGGCCTGTGGCGCGCATCGGCGCGCTAAATTGGAAGACCAGATACGCTTCGGTCGAGCTAACCTGGAAGGCGATGCCAGTGAAATAACTTGCCTGCAGACCAAACAACTGGAAATACCGCATACACAGCGGCAACTCGATCGCGATCGGCCGCAGCTCCGGCGGCGGCGGATTGGAGTTGAGCCCGGTCGGGGCGCCGGGCGTGACGCGGATATCGCACTCGGTTATCTGAACCGTCTTGGTGTCGGCCCCGAAGTTGTTGCCGAAGTTGAAGACGATCTCCAGGCCGTTATAGGAGTTGGCGTTCGCCGCGAACGTGTACGAGACCAGCGTCCACGCGCTGGCCGGACAGGACTGCAGGCTGACCGCGTTCACATCGACATCGGTGTAGGTGCCGTTGTCCTGCCCCGTCGCCCGATTCACCGACAGCGTCGGCGTGATCGAACCGCCGGTGCCGTTGTAGACCTGCGCCTCGACCGTCACGGTCTGGCTGCAGAACGCCGCCGCGATCAGGCTCTCGATACGCTGCTTGATGATCAGGCCGGTGACGGAGTTGGCGCCGGTCACCTGCAAGCTGTTCTTGGTGACGAGACGGCCGCCCGCCTGCGCCCATGTCACGCTTGCGCCGGTCGGCAGCACGATCCAGCCATCGGCGGTGTAGCCGCCCGACGTCGTGACGGTCCCCGAGGTGCCGCGCTGCCACACGTCCATGGTGGCGTTGCGGAACTTGTTGACCAAGCCGCCGGGCCCGCCGAGCGTGACGGTCGAGCCCGAGGCCGTGACCACGTCGCCGTCATTGGCGGCGATTGTGAGCACACCCTGCAAGCCGTTCAACGTCGAGCCGAGCTGGTCGACGATAGTCCATTTGTTGGCGCCGTTTGATTCGATTGCCAAATAGCCATAAGCGGAATTGATGACGGCGCTTGCTGCACCGTCGATCAGATCGGATCCGTTGACGTCGAGGGTGAGCGTCTTCGTCGACGAGCAGTTGCCGGACTCGTCCACGATCAGGAGGCGCGAGCCGGTCGGATATGACGCGGCGGTCGGAAGCGAGATCACGCGCGACGCCGTGAGCGTGATGTAGGCGATGGTGCGGTCGGTATCGAGCGCGGTATAGTTGCCGTCGCTCACCTGCGTGCGCGTGTTGGTGACGACCTCCGACAGCTTGGCGGCCGGAAAGCCGCCAGCCGTTGCGCCGTCCTGGACGACCACACGATTGTTCGTGGTGTCGATCACCATCTCGCCGGCGGCGCCGGTGAAGGCGGCAACGTTGGCTGCCGAGTCGCGCCGATATTGAACCTGGACGGCTGTGGCCATTCTGCAGCTTCCTATATGTTGCCGAAATCGAGGTCGTATTCGACCGCGAGCGTGAACGGCGTGCCGAAGTCGTCTTTCGTCACGACCGTTTCCGAGGCGAGCCCGAAATCCCACGAGCCGCCGCTGACCAGAATCTCTTCCGCCACCGGATGATCGATGGCGACGCCCGTCGGCGTGTAATTGTAGGCGGTGCAGGTCGAGATATCCTCAAGGCCGCCGCCAAACACGTTGAAGCTCTGCAACTTGATGGAGAGCTCGACGCCGACGTATTGCGACGGCAGATCGTACTTGAAGATGGAATTGCCGTTGAGGAACGCGAAATTGGCGCCGCTCGAATGCGAAGCGATCTCCGTCCCGTAAAGACCGCGGTAGAGATAGGTCAGCGAGTAGTTGTTCGCCGATGTAAGTGTCGCGGTTGCGTACGAGACAAGCTCCGAGTCGACGATGCACAGCGTGTTGGCGAGCTGCGCGTCGAGGTTCGTGACCGACGACAATACGCCGGAGCTCTCGGCCATGTTCACGGCGAGCGTGTCGGTCGTATCAGGATTCATCCCGCTATAGGATGGCAGCGCCGCCGTGAGGACGCCCTGCGGCACCGGCCCGCTGATGGTGCCGATCTGGAGGTATGACGACCCATCGGTCGAAATCCAGACATTGCAGCCCCCCCAATTGGGGTCGGCGACGCCGCCGGAGCCGCCCGATGCCGCGATCCACAACTGCGGCGAGCCGGCAAGCGCCGCCGGCGGCTCGAAGATGATCGGCGCATTGACCGGGTCGGCCGCCACGTTGCGGTTGAGCGGATTGTTCGTGACCGGCTGCGTCGCGTAGAGCGTCGCCGTGGCGACGCCGAGCGGAAACTCTTCGGCCGAGATCTGCAAAAAGCCGTTCTCGTCTTCCTCGATATCGGTGATGCGGATCGGCGCGTTATTGAGCCCGAGGATGCCGTCGGAGACCGTGACCAGGTCCATCGGGTCGAGCAGGCAGTATTCCCACGACAGCCGGAACTTATAGGTGTTGCGGATATAGACCGCCCGCTGCAGCATGAGCTGGCCGGAGATCAACCCGACGTTCGGATCGCAGATTTCGTGCGCCGTCACCGTCGGCGCGATGCGCATGCCGCTCGTGCCGCCGACATCGTGCGCGACCAGCTCGATCGCATTCTGATCGCGCGATTCCACGGTTGTCAGGTTATAGGCGTTGTCGCGATCGGCGACTTCGAGCCGCCAGACATTGTAGGCTTCATAAGGGTCGGAACGCGAAACTTGCAGCGGATCCTCGTTGTCCTCGACCTTGAAATCGTCGTCGC
Organism: Xanthobacteraceae bacterium; assembly: GCA_030037895.1. Classification (GTDB taxonomy): domain Bacteria; phylum Pseudomonadota; class Alphaproteobacteria; order Rhizobiales; family Xanthobacteraceae; genus BOG-931. The sequence goes on from JASHPW010000032.1 coordinate 57,558, forward strand.
CGAGATTGTAGATCGGTGTGACGTTGGGCACGTAGGACGCGGCGATCTGATAGGTGTACGCGATCTCGACATCGGTCCCCTGGTCGCCGTTGGCGAACAGATAGGTGCCGGGCGGGTTCATGCCGTAGGTGCCGGCGGACGAGGGATAGCTCGTCCCGATATAGGTGAGCGCGGTACCGCTGTTGGAATACTTCACGCCGCCATCGGAGACGAAGTACGCCGCGTTGGCGACCACGATCGGCGGCGGGTTGCTCGATCCCGACGGCACCTCGCCGACTTGGCGCTGTTGCGAGATCGTGACGTTGGTGCCGCCCACGGTCGGCGTGTCGCCGTACGGGATGAACTTGAGCTGGCCGCCCGACCACACCGCCGCGGTGTTGCAGAGCTGCAGCCAGCGCGCGAGGATGCTCGAGGCCTGCTCCTGGTCGGTCGGCGCCGGCGAGAGCCCGATGCCGACGCCCTTGCAATAGGTTTGCAACGAGGCGTCACCGCCGGAGCCGAACAGCGTGGTCGCGTCGATCGAGGCCGGGGGAAAGCCGACGCCGTATTGCGCGTTGGTCAGAAAGTCGCTGATGACCTGCGCCGGATCGGCATCGAGACCGTTGATGCCGGTGGCATAGAAGAAGCCCTGGACCTCGAAATCGTGGTTGTCGAGGGTGGCGGAGTCGCCCAGGTTGTAGTCGGAATTGCAGACGTAGGCGGTGCCTTGGTAGGCGAGCGCCTGGCTCGGATAGGCGCTCTCAGGATAACTCCAGATCGTCTGCGGGGTCGTGCCGGTGAACAGCGATAGCCCGAGCTGGCTCAAGCTGAAGACGGACTGGTTTCTCCAGACCTGATTGATGCCGGCGACCGGCCCCTCGGCAAGTGCCATGATGACGGCGCAGCTATAGGTGGCCTCGTTGTCGCCGCCGAACAGGCCGCCCTTGCCGTCCTTGCCCCCGCTCTGGATTTGGAAGTTGTTGTACCAGATGACGTTCGGGGCGAGTTTCGATTCGCCCCACACGATCGGTATCGGCAACGTGTTGACGGCGGTCTGGATTTGCAGGCCGGTGTAGTCGGGCGTCGTCGTCTGCGACCCGCCGCCGAAGAGGCCGCTCATGCCTTCCTCGCCCAATAGCTGAAGAAGCGGGGCTGTCGCCGCGGCTCGTACAGCACGGTGTTGTGGCTGATCTCCTCCTCGAGCACGCGCCGATAGGGCTGATAGGCATGCACGAGCTTGAGCGGGCCCGCGTTCGTCACGATGCCGCCGTGCGAATAGCAACGGCCGTAGCGAAAGACCATCACGTCGCCGATGCCGGGTTCGGCCACCTCGGCGCAGCGATCGAACACAAAGCCGAGATAGCGTTCCTCGCCGCGGTGAAGATGCCAGTCCGGCGGATAGGGCCGCGGGTCGAACGGCGCGGTGAGCCCGGTGTCGACGAACACGCGGACGATCAGCATGCCGCAATCGACGCCGGCGCCCTTGACATCGGCGCAGTTGTGATAGGGCGTGCCGATCCACGAGCGCGCCGCCGCGACGACCGCCGCGCGCTGCGCGGCCTCGGACGACGGAAGACGGACGACAGACGACGGAAAATCGTCGTCCCCCGTCATCTGTCCTCTGTCGTCTGTCATCTGTCGGCCGGTTCAGATCGCCATCTGCGGCGGCGGCACGTAAGCGCGCGGCCGGGTGACGAGATTATAGCCGACGGGAAAGTCGAAGCGGCGGCCGGCGACGTCCGGCGGCGCGATCGGCGCAAGCGGGTTGAGCGGGCCGAACCAATCGGCGCCCGTGCCGCGCACGATTCCTTGGCCGGCGCCGTAGGACACCTGGACCTGGTACGGCGACGGCGGCAAGGTCGGCTGGCCGGCGCTGGATGTTTGTTCTGTCATCGGGCCCTGCTCATGCTCACGCGCACCGTCCTTCCCCTCGCCCGCAACAGCAGACGAACGGAAAAAGCCGCGCGGATCAGCGGGCCGGGGTCCCCGAGGCGCGGCTCAAAAGGGACCCCGACCCGACGATCCACGTCCGACTTCTCTGCGCGCCCGCCGGACCGGAGGCGATGCATTCCGCCGGGGTGGGGCGGCGGACATACGCGGGGCGCTCACAGCGGTACGAGAAGACGATGCGTGGATCGGGCCCGCGCAAAGCGGGCCGGCACATGCCCGCGCGGATGGCGCGCCGCACGGGCATGTTCTGCAAACGACGCGACGCAGCGGCAATGATCGAGGACGCAAACGCCGACCTGGATAACGTGCCGCATCATCCGGGGTCGGATTGTTGTTGCGGCGCGCGGCCGAAGCCGGCGGAAAGCAGCGCCGCGGCGTCCTCTTCCCGCACGGCGACGACGCCGTCGGCGCCGACAACATAATAAGCGCCGGAGCGCCCGTGCACGACCGACGCGCCGGTCGGAACCTGCAATCTGACCATCGGCTCGCTCACGCTCTTGCCGACGTCGGCCTGCGCGCGCTGCTGCTCTTGCTCGCGCTCCCGGGCTTGCCGTCGATAGAATTCGATGATCGACGCGCTCTCCTTGAGCATCAGCTCGGTGATGGCGAAGACGAGCGCGTCGGCGTGATCGGGGCTGCCCTCGCCGCGATAGCCCTGCGTGGTGAAGGCGCAAAGCTGGTCTTCGAGCACAGCAAAGCGGCCGACGTGATGCACCAGGCCCTGCTCGTAGAGCGCCGACACCGGCTCGGCGCGCAACACCTTGCCGCGCGAGGCGGAGATGACCTGCACCGGCGCGTGGGCGTCGGCGGC
>JASHPW010000033.1 GCA_030037895.1 Xanthobacteraceae bacterium
CTGCTCATGACCTCGACCGCACCCGCCGCTGCCGCTCATCAAAACCGTCTCGCGCGCGAGACGAGCCCCTATCTTCTGCAGCACAAGGACAATCCGGTGGATTGGTGGGCCTGGGGACCGGAGGCATTGGCGGAGGCGAAAGCGAGCGGCAAGCCGATTTTGCTCTCGGTCGGCTACGCGGCCTGTCATTGGTGCCACGTCATGGCGCACGAGAGTTTCGAGGACGAAAATACCGCGGCCGTGATGAACGAGCTGTTCGTCAACATCAAGGTCGATCGCGAGGAGCGCCCCGACATCGATCAGATCTACATGGCGGCGCTGCATCATCTCGGCGAGCAGGGCGGCTGGCCGCTCACCATGTTCCTCACGCCCGACGGCGAGCCGATCTGGGGCGGCACCTACTTCCCGAATTCGTCGCGCTACGGCAAACCGGCCTTCGTCGATGTGCTGCGCGAAGTGGCACGGCTGTTCCGCGAGGAGCCGGGGAAGATCGAGCAGAACCGCGCCGCCTTGATGGCGCGGCTCGCGGCGACGGCGAAGGCCGGTGGCGGCGCGATCGGCCGCGCCGAACTCGACAATGCCGCGCGCCAACTCGGCAGCCTCATCGACCCAGTCAACGGCGGCACTCGCGGCGCGCCGAAATTCCCGCAGGCCGCGCTGTTCGAGTTCCTCTGGCGCGCCGGGCTGCGCAGCGGCGAGGCGCGCTACTTCGCCGCCGTCGAGATCACGCTCGACCACATCTGCGAGGGCGGCATCTACGACCATCTCGGCGGCGGCTTCTCGCGCTACGCGGTCGATGAGCGCTGGCTCGTGCCGCATTTCGAGAAAATGCTCTACGACAACGCCCAGCTCCTCGAATTGCTGGCGATTGCGCATCTGCGCTCGGGCAAGCCACTCTACCGGCGGCGCGCCCGCGAGACGGTCGATTGGCTCGCACGCGAGATGCTGACGCCGGAGGGTGCGTTCTCGGCTTCACTCGACGCCGATTCCGAGGGCGAGGAGGGAAAGTTCTACGTCTGGTCATACGACGAGATCATCCGTCGGCTTGGCGTCGAGGACGGTGAATTCTTCGCCCGCCACTACGACGTGACGCCGGCCGGCAATTTCGAGGGCCGCAACATCCTCAATCGCCTCAAGCCGCTGCCGCGCAGCGAAGAGGACGAAGCACGGCTCGCCGCCCTGCGCGCAAAACTTCTCGCCGCGCGCGCGGCGCGGATGCGGCCGGGCCTCGACGACAAGGTGCTGGCCGACTGGAACGGGCTTGCGATCGCCGCGCTCGCCCATGCGAGCCTTATGCTCGGCGAACCGTCATGGCTCGACACGGCCGCGCGCGCTTTTGCCTTCATCGCGCGGGTGATGACGCGCGGCGACCGGCTCGGCCATTCCTGGCGCCAGGGCCGGCTCAAGTTCCCCGGCCTCGCCTCCGATTTCGCCGCCATGATCCGCGCTGCGCTCGCGCTCCACGAGATGACCGGGGAACGGCGCTATCTTGATCAGGCGCTCGCCTGGCAGCAGGCGCTCGATCGCGATTATGCCGATGCCGACACCGGCACCTACTTTCTCACCGCGGCCGACGCCGAAGGCCTTGTCATCCGCCCCGCCGCGACCACCGACGAAGCGACGCCCAATCACAACGCGCTCGCCGCGCAGAACCTCGTGCGCCTCGCGCTCCTCGCCGGCGACGACGGCTGGCGCGAAAAAGCCGACCGGCTGATCGCGGCCATCGCGCCGCTCGCGGCCGACAATCTCTACATGCACTTGGCGTTCCTCAACGCCGTCGATCTACGCCTGCGCGCGGCCGAGATCGTGGTGACGGGGCAGGGACCGCCGGCGCAGGCGCTGCTCGCCGCGGCCCGCGCACTGCCGCCGCTCGATCGCATCGTATTTCACGCGCGCGCGGCGGACGCGCTGCCGCTCTCGCATCCGGCGCGAGCGAAAGTGCAAGATTCGCGCGAGCCCCAGGCCTTCGTCTGCGTCGGCGAAGCCTGCTCGCTGCCGGTGACCGATCCTGCCCGCCTCATTGGCGCCATCGATGCCGTGCGACATACTTGACGCCATGGTCCATGGCGCGACGATTCGTGCTTTATGGACAAACGGGCGGAGAAAGGAGATCGACGATGCGATGCGCAATCATTATTGCGGTCGCCTTGACCGCGATGGCGGCGAGCGGCGCGCAAGCCGAACAATGGTGCGGCTACGCCGCGCGCGCCAAGTCGATCATCGAATGCGGCTATTCGAGCGCAACCGAATGCGAGAACGCCATCGGCAAGGGCGGGATGTGCTTCATCAATCCGGACTACGCGCGCAACGCACAGCGGGCCTTGCCGGCGACGCCCGTGAACCCCGCATCGGCGGTTGCCGCGAAGTCGACCGCCGGACGCGGCTGACAGCCTACGTATTCATCGACTCGAAGAACTCGGAGTTGTTCTTGGTGTTGCGCAGCTTGTCGAGCAGGAAGTCGATGGCGTCCATGGTGCCCATCGGATTGAGGATGCGGCGCAGCACGTACATCTTCTTGAGCTGATCCGGCGGCACCAGCAGCTCCTCCTTGCGCGTGCCCGAACGGGTGATGTCCATGGCCGGGAAGGTACGCTTGTCGGCCACCTTGCGGTCGAGGATGAGTTCCGAATTGCCGGTGCCCTTGAATTCCTCGAAGATCACCTCGTCCATGCGGCTGCCGGTATCGATCAGCGCCGTGGCGATGATGGTGAGCGAGCCGCCTTCTTCGATGTTGCGCGCGGCGCCGGCTGACTTGATCAATGTGACCCGCATGCAGCGAAGCGGAATGCGGGATTCCTTCTGCAACGCCATCCCGGACTTCGCCGCGCTCCATGGAGCTGTCGGCACTTAGCGGACGTGCGTCACGACTCCCGGTTTGGCTTGAGGAATGAGATCAAGAACCGCCGGCAGCAACGGCCGAAGGGCAATGATGACGTTGCTCGACGCATGAACGACAATTACCGCAAGCGAAACATCTTTGAAGCTTTGCTGGTATTCAAGATTGCGATCGACGGTAATCAGAACATCGAACGCCATCGCCGCGAGCCGCAGCAACTCGCCGTTTTTGACGCCGGCCCAGCCGACCTCGGCAACTGTCTGGACCTCGTGGCCGGGAATATCGTTGCGCAGTGCGCGCGGGACGCACTCGTCAAGCAGCACTCGCATCAGCCATCAGGCTGTCTTTCGCCTGCTCGAGCGCTGCAATGGCAATCTCGCGCGTAACCGTTGGGAAATCGTCAAGAAACTCATTCAACGAGTGACCGCCCTCGACATAATCGATCAGCGCCTGCACGGGTACACGCGTTCCGACGAACACCGGCGTGCCGCCAAGAATGTTCGGGTCGGAATGAACGACGGAACGCTGTTTCATCGGCGCAGCCCTCTTTCGCATCGCCGTTATGATCGGCGCAAAGCGAAATTAGCCGATCCGTACCCCCCGGTCGAGAATAATAGACTGATTAGCTCAGCGGCGCTCTGGATACCATCGGGGACGCTGCCGGTGCGGCCGATACAATCGAAAGCGGCGCGAGCTTCACTCAGTGAACGCCAATAGTTTTTGTGCAATATCACGACACAGACATCGCAGTCCCGGGCCCGGCGATGGCCTTGCCGCGCTTACGTATTCATCGACTCGAAGAACTCGGAATTGTTCTTGGTGTTGCGCAGCTTGTCGAGCAGGAAGTCGATGGCGTCCATGGTGCCCATCGGATTGAGGATGCGGCGCAGCACGTACATCTTCTTGAGCTGATCCGGCGGCACCAGCAGCTCCTCCTTGCGCGTGCCCGAGCGGGTGATGTCCATGGCCGGGAAGGTGCGCTTGTCGGCGACCTTGCGGTCCAGGATCAATTCCGAATTGCCGGTGCCCTTGAACTCTTCGAAAATCACTTCGTCCATGCGGCTGCCGGTATCGATCAGCGCCGTGGCGATGATGGTGAGCGAGCCGCCTTCCTCGATGTTGCGCGCGGCGCCGAAGAAGCGTTTCGGCCGCTGCAGCGCGTTGGCGTCAACGCCGCCGGTGAGCACCTTGCCGGACGACGGCACCACGGTGTTGTAGGCGCGGCCGAGCCGGGTGATCGAATCGAGCAGGATGACCACGTCGCGGCCGTGCTCGACCAGGCGCTTGGCCTTTTCGATGACCATCTCGGCGACCTGGACGTGGCGCACCGCCGGCTCGTCGAAGGTCGAGGAGACCACCTCACCGTTCACCGAGCGCTGCATGTCGGTGACCTCCTCCGGCCGCTCGTCGATCAAGAGCACGATCAGGTAGCATTCCGGGTGATTGTGCGTGATCGAGTGGGCGATGTTCTGCAACAGCACGGTCTTGCCGGTGCGCGGCGGCGACACGATGAGCGCGCGTTGGCCCTTGCCCACGGGCGCGACGATGTCGATGACCCGGGCGGAAAGATCTTTCTTGGTCGGGTCCTCGTATTCCATCTTCAGCCATTCGTCGGGATAGAGCGGCGTCAGATTGTCGAAATTGACCTTGTGGCGCGCCTTTTCGGGATCCTCGAAATTGAGCGAGTTGACCTTGAGGAGGGCGAAGTAGCGTTCGCCCTCCTTCGGACTGCGGATGTGGCCGTCGATGGTATCGCCGGTGCGCAGTCCAAAGCGGCGGATCTGCGACGGCGAGACGTAGATGTCGTCCGGACCGGGCAGGTAGTTGGCCTCAGGCGAGCGCAGGAAGCCGAAGCCGTCCGGCAGCACCTCGACGACGCCCTCGCCGACAATGTCGGTTTCGCGCGCGGAGAGTTGCTTGAGGATGCCGAACATCAGCTCCTGCTTGCGCATGGTCGAGGCGTTCTCGACCTCGAGCTCCTCCGCGAAGGAGACGAGCTCCGCCGGAGTCTTTATTTTGAGTTCCTGGAGTTTCATTTCCCGCATGCAGAATGTCCTATGGAAATGGGCCAGCGGCGGGGTTTGGATCGCAGCGACGCCGGCGGGAAGAAGATCGTAGGTCTTGGGCTGCAAGGCGCAGAGGGCCTCGGACCCGATGCTTCAGCCGGCTCCAATCCACTGGAGCCAGAACTCAAATGCATCCGCCTACGTTCGGTGGGATGACTCAAAGATAAGAAAAGACCGCACTTCAAGCAAGTGCCGCGATCGACTTTGCCCGATAACGCCGGCGGGTCAAAACGGTTTCAGCACCACGAGAAGGACGATTGCGATCATCAAGACCGTTGGTATTTCATTGATAATTCTATAGAATTTTTGCGAGTGCCGGTTCTGGTCGGCGGCGAAGGCCTTCACCCAGCGGGCAAACAGGCCGTGCACCGCCGAAAGTGCAAGGACGAGGGCGAGCTTCGCCTCCAGCCAGCCCGACGCGAACCAGCCGTAACGGGGATCGGGTCCGAGCCAGGCGAGGGCGAGTCCGAGCAGCCAGGCCGCGATCATCGCCGGATTGATGATCGCGCGCAGCAGCCTGCGCTCCATCACCTTGAAGGTTTCCGACTGGACCGAGCCCTTCTCGGCGGCACAATGATAGACGAACAGCCGCGGCAGATAGAGCATTCCCGCCATCCAGGCGATCACCGCGATGATGTGGAATGCCTTGATCCACCCGTACATACTGCGGCCCTCGTCCTTCCTGCTCCGAATCCCAAGCCTCTCAACGGCGCGCCGGCCCGCGGCGCACCCGCGAGACCAGCCGCTCGACGTGGGCGACCGGCGTATCCGGCAGCACGCCGTGGCCGAGATTGAAAATGAACGGCCCCTGCCCGAACGCGTCGAGAATGGCGTCGATCGAGCGATCGAGCGCCGCGCCGCCGCCGACAAGCGCCAAAGGATCAAGATTACCCTGGATCGGACGCCGCTTCTGGATGCGCTCGCGCGCGAAGGCAAGCTCGACGGTCCAATCGAGACCGACGGCATCGACCGCAACGGCCTCGATATAGCGTTCGAGCTGGGTTGCGGCGCCGCGGGGGAAACCGATGATTTTCGCTCCCGGAATCCGCTTGCGCACCGCCGCGATCATGCGGGCGCATGGCTCGATGCACCATTTGCGGAACTCATTGGCGGGCAGGACCCCGGCCCAGGTATCGAAAATCTGCACGGCGTCGACGCCAGCCGCAAATTGCCGGATCAGATAGTCGACTGAAGCTTCGACCAGCACGTCGATGAGCTGCGCCAACGCTTGCGGATGCCGATAGGCGAACAGCCGCGCCGGAAGTTGATCGATGGTGCCGTATCCCGCGATCATATACGTCGCCACGGTCCACGGCGCGCCACAGAAACCCAGTAGCGCCACCGCTGGCGGCAAATCCTGCTTGACCCGCCCAATCGCCTCGTAAACCGGCTCAAGCCGCGCTTGATCGATCTTCCGCCGTAATGTCTTCAATGCCGAAGGACTCGCGAGCGCATCGAGCTTCGGTCCCTCGCCATCCTCAAACCACATCTTTTGGCCAAGCGCGTATGGCACCACCAAAATATCCGAGAAAAGGATCGCGGCATCGAATGCAAAGCGACGGACCGGCTGCAATGTGATCTCAGCCGCACGCTTCGCATCGAAGCAAAGATCGAGGAAGCTTCCGACCTGCTCCCGGATTTTCCGGTATTCCGGAAGATACCTGCCGGCTTGGCGCATGAGCCAGATCGGCGGAATGGCTTCATGCTCGCCCGCTAGGACACGAAGGAGCGGTTTGATCTCAGGTCTGACTGTCACGCTTCCATCCTAACTTAAATAAAATTTATAAAAGAGTCTGTTGTAATTCTTGGGCGGTTGATTGGACTCATACCTTTGCATGCACATGTCATCCACGGTCCGATCACATATTCCCATTGCATGTCCATGGTTGACGTTGTGGCGAATGTAGCTTTCCGCAGCCTTTTGTGGGCATGCGTGCCGCTTCTGTCCACATTTCACCGGTACGCGGCGCAGGGATCGCTTTCGCAAAAGGAAACGGCAAGGATGTGGATGATTTCGCTTCCACTCCCCCTAATGCGCTTGTGCCCCGACGCCGGCCGTGGCCTTCTCCCCAAAGATCAACAGGTTGCTCAATCATTCTCATGACGCCTCCAGCCGGCTATTTTCATCTGCACCTGATCTCCGATTCGACCGGAGAGACTTTGATTACGGTCGCCCGCGCTGCCACGGCGCAATATACGAAGGTCATGCCGGCCGAGCATGTGCATCCGCTCGTGCGGACGCAAAAACAGCTCGACCGGGTGTTGTCGGAAATCGAGGAATCGCCCGGTATCATCCTCTACACGCTGCTCGAAGAGAACCTAGTCAAAAGGCTGGAGAGCAAATGCCGCGAACTTGGCCTGCCGTGCTTATCGATCCTGGGGCCGGTCCTGCACCTGTTCCACGCCTATCTCGGCGCCGAATCGACGCACAAGGTCGGCGCGCAGCATACGCTTAATGCCGAATATTTCCGCCGCATCGATGCGCTGAATTACACCATGATGCATGATGACGGCCAGTTGATCGACGATTTGGAAGAGGCGGACGTCCTGCTCATCGGCGTATCACGGACCTCGAAAACGCCGACGTCGATCTACCTTGCCAATCGCGGGGTGAAAACGGCGAACGTGCCGCTGGTGCCGGGCGTGCCGTTATCGCCCGCGGTCGAGCGGCTCAAGCACCCGCTGATCGTCGGCCTGTTGGCGACGCCCGAGCGCATCGTCCAGATCCGGCAGAACCGGCTTCTTAGCCTCAGGGCCCACCGCGACGATGACAAATATATCGACCGCAAGGCGGTCGCGGAGGAAGTTGCCGCCTCGCGCCGGCTCTGCGTCAGGCACAATTGGCCCTTGATCGACGTGACGCGGCGTTCGATCGAGGAAACCGCGGCGGCGGTGCTCGCTCTCCTCGGCGAACGCCGCCGGCACATGGCGTCGTAAGCGATGCCGTTGTGGCTTGCCGCCAAACCGCTCGTGCTCGCCTCAAGGAGCGCCGTGCGCCGGACGCTGCTCGAGGCGGCGTGTGTTCCGATCGAGGTGCGTGCGGCCGATATCGATGAGCGCGGCCTGGAAGCGGGCGCGGCGGAGGCAGTGCGGGAGCCGGCCGCGGTCGCTCGACTGCTGGCGCGCGAGAAGGCCTTGGTCGTGGCGCGATCGAATCCCGGCCGGCTCGTTCTCGGCGCCGATCAGACCTTGGCGCTCGGCGGCAAGCGCTTCGCCAAGCCGGCCGATCGCGCGGACGCCGGTCGACAACTCCGCGCCCTTCGCGGCCGTACTCATGAACTTTACTCCGCGATTGTGTTCGTAGAGGACTCAACGGTGCTGTTCGAGGAGGTCGCCGCGGCGCGGCTGACGATGCACCGGTTCTCCGACCGTTTCCTCGACCTTTACCTCGACGCGGCCGGAAGCGTCGCGCTTGCGAGCATCGCCGCCTACCAGATCGAAGGCCCGGGCATTCAATTGTTCGAACGGGTGGACGGCGACTATTTCACCATCCTCGGTTTGCCGTTGATAGCGGCGCTCGATTTCCTGCGGCGGCACGGATGCCTGGTTCGATGAGCGACGCGCGGCCTTTCATCCTCTGCCTGACCGGCTCGCTCGGCATGGGCAAATCAACGACCGCGCGTTTCTTTGCCGAGGCCGGCGTGCCGGTGCACGATTCAGATGCGGTCGTGCGCGCGCTCTACGAAGGGGAAGCCGTGCCGGCCATCGAGCGGGCGTTCCCCAGCACGACCGCCGGCGGCAAGGTCAACCGCGGCAAGCTCGCCGCGACGGTGCTCGGCGACGACGCGGCCCTCGCCCGCCTTGAGGCGATCGTGCATCCGCTGGTCAGTGCCTCGCGGGACAGGTTCCTGGCCGAGGCGCAGTCCCGCGGCGCCGCCGTGGTCGTGCTCGACGTTCCGCTCCTGTTCGAGACCGGCGCGGAGCGCCGCTGCGACGCCGTGGTCGTGGTCTCGGCGTCGCCCGAACTGCAACGCCAGCGCGCCTTCGAGCGCCCCGGCATGACCGAGGAAAAATTCGCCGCTCTCCTGGCCCGGCAAATGCCGGACGCGGAAAAACGCCGCCGCGCCGACTTTGTCGTGGATAGCTCGCAAGGGTTCGATCACGCCCGCGCCCAGGTCCGCGACATTCTGCGGCAAGTGGCTAGAATGCGCGGCGGTGCCCGCGATTCGTGAGGCCCAAGCCTGTCGGGGACGGCGGAGGAGCTTCGATGCGTGAGATTGTGCTCGATACCGAGACGACCGGTCTCGATCCGTTTCAAGGCCATCGCCTGGTCGAAATCGGCTGTGTCGAGCTGATCAACCGCATACCGTCGGGCCAGACCTTCCACCGCTATCTCAATCCCGAGCGCGGCGTGCCGGAAGAAGCGTTCGCGATCCACGGCCTCACCGCAAGCTTCCTCAAGGACAAGCCCTTGTTTGCCGAGGTGGTGGACGAGCTCACGGCTTTTCTGGGCGCCGCGCCGCTGGTCATGCACAATGCCGGCTTCGACATCGCGTTCCTCAATGCCGAGCTCGAGCGCGTGGGTCGGCCGCCGATCGCGCGCGAGCGGATGATCGACACGCTGCTCATCGCCCGGCGCAAATATCCCGGCGGTGCCAACCGGCTCGACGATTTATGCGCGCGCTATGCCATCGACAATTCCCGCCGCGCCAAGCACGGCGCGCTGCTCGACGCCGAACTGCTGGCCGAAGTCTATGTCGAGCTGATCGACGCCCGCCAGGCGCAGCTCGTTCTTGCGCAGGCAACGATGCCGGGCCACGCCCCCGGCGAGCCGATCATCGTGCGCGAGCGACCCGTGCCGCTCGCCGTCCGCGTCACCGCGGAGGAGCGCGCGGCGCATCGCGCCTTCATTGCCACGCTCGGCGAGACCGCAATCTGGCGCGACTATCTCAGCTCGGATTGACCGGTTGGCGGCACCGCGGGCTGCGCGGCCGCCAGGCGCTGCCGGTAGAGGGCGACAAAATCGATCGGCTCGAGCAGTAGCGGCGGGAAGCCGCCGTTGCGCACGACCGTGGCGACGATTTCGCGGGCGAACGGAAACAGGAGCCGCGGGCACTCGATCAGCACGATCGGCTGCAGGCTGTCCGCCGGCACATTTTGGATACGGAAGGTGCCGGCGAAGACCAATTCGAAACTGAACAGCAGCATGCTCTTGGATTCCGCCTTGCCTTCCAGGCGGAGCGTCACTTCGACGTCGGTCCCGCTCATCGGCGCGGCATCGACGTTCACTTGGATGTTGATGGTCGGCTGCTGCCCGACGGGCACCATCGAGCGCGGGGCGTTCGGATTCTCGAACGACAGGTCCTTCACATACTGGGCGAGGACGCCGATTTGCGGCATCGCCGCCTGCGGCTGAGGACCGCCATTTGTCGCTGCCATGCTCGTCTCCGGCCCGCGCGGGCATCGCAGCTTGGCTAACACAGGCAAAGCAGGCGAACAATGGCCGCGGAACTCGGTCCCGCGCTTGCATTGTTGGCGCGGCGGCGCCGATCGTTTAAACTTCGGGACGGCACGTTGATCGACGGCGGCCTCTGGATGGTTTCCCCCGCGCGCCTACATAGATCGGGGGATGGGCATCGTCGCCGCGAACCGCCACTGGGAATGCGCGGTCCCGGCGGGCGCGAAGCCGAGAGAGAAGCCGAGAGATGTGAGACGTGTTCGATATCTATACCATCATCTTCCTTGCGCTCGCGGTATTCATTTTCCTGCGGCTTCGCAACGTCTTGGGACAACGGACCGGCCGTGAGCGGCCGCCCTACGACCCCTATTCGCCGCGCGACGCCGTGCGCAGCCCGGCGAGCGACAAGGTCGTGACCTTGCCGCCGCGTCCGGCCGACGCGACGCCGCGTCCGGTCGTGGTCGAACCGCCGCCGGCCGACCGCTGGAAGGACGTCGCCGACAGCGGGCCGAACATCGCCGCCGGGCTCGACGCGATCGCCGCCGCGGATCCCGGCTTCGACGTCAAGCATTTCATCACCGGCGCGCGCACCGCCTACGAAATGGTGGTGACCGCCTTCGCCGCGGGCGATCGCCGTCAATTGCGCAGTCTGCTGTCGCGCGAGGTTTATGACGGTTTCGACGCCGCAATCAGCCAGCGCGAAGGCAAAGGCGAGACCGCCGAGACGCGTTTCGTTTCCATCGATGGCTCGACGATCAGCGGCGCCGAATTGCGCGCCCGCACGGCGCAGATTACCGTCCGCTTTGTCTCCAAGCTTATTTCCGCGACCCGCGATCGATCCGGGACCGTTGTCGATGGCAACGCCGAAAAGGTCACCGACGTCACCGACGTGTGGACCTTTGCGCGCGACGTTTCCGCGCGCGATCCCAACTGGAAAGTCATTGCGACCGAAGCCGGACAATGAGCCCCATGGCGGCGCGTTGCCGGATCTTGCACCTCGTCATCGTCTTGATCGGTCTCGCCGCCACGCCGGCCGCCGCCCGCAGCGGCGCGCTGCAGCCGGTCAAATTTCCCGATACGCAATATGAGCCGGTCGACTGGGCCGACCTCGACGGCTGGATGAGCGACGATCACGCCGCGGCCTTTGCGGCCTTTCTCGCCAGTTGTCGCGCGGTGAACGGCGATCAGCCGGCGGTCGGCGCGGCGGCGGCGGTCGGCGCCGCGCTCGAGGCCGTCTGCAAGCGGGCGTTCGCGGCCATTCCGCTCGATGAGGACGGGGCGCGGAGGTTCTTCGAGGACAATTTCCGGCCGCTGCGCATCAGCAGGCTCGGCGCCGCCGACGGCTTTCTCACCGGGTATTACGAGCCGATCATCGAGGGATCGCGCGTGCCGACCGAAGAGTTCACGGCGCCGCTTTATCGCCGGCCGCCCAATCTGGTCGTCTCCGGCCGGCGCAAATTCGGCGATTCGTTCCCCAATAAGGGGGTCAAGGTCGGCCGCCGGGTCGGCCGCCGCAAGATCGTGCCTTATTACGATCGCGCCGAGATCGAGGACGGCGCCCTCGACGGCTGGCATCTGGAAATCTGCTGGCTGCGCAGCCAGCTCGACGTGCTGTTCGCCCAGATCCAGGGATCCGCCCGGATCAGGCTGGAGGACGGCACCATTCTGCGCGTCACTTACGACTCGCACAATGGCTGGCCCTATACGTCAATCGGCCGCGTGCTCGTCGAGCGCAACATCATGTCCAAGGACGAGGTGTCGATTCAGCGCATTCGCGACTGGATGGAGGCCAATCCGGGCGAGGCCAAGGATGTGCGGCGGCAGAACAAATCCTATGTCTTCTTCCGCATCACCGGCCTCGGCACGGAGGATGAGGCGGTCGGCGGCGAGGGCGTGCCGCTCGTTCCCGGCCGCTCGATCGCGGTGGATCGTTCGCTCTATGCATACGGCACGCCGTTCTTCATTGCCGCCGACCTGCCGATCGCCAACGGGAAGGCGGCGACGAAATTCCGCCGTCTCGTTTTCGCCCAGGATACCGGCTCCGCCATCGTTGGTCCGGCCCGCGCCGACATCTATTTCGGAACGGGCGAGGAAGCCGCGCGCATTGCCGGCCGCATCCGCAATCCCGGCGAGTTCGTCATGCTGCTGCCGCGGGCGCTCGATCCGGTCGCGGCGGGGCGCGACATGCCGCTGCCGCCGGAGCGGCCGCACCCGGGGATGTTCGCACAGTTTAATGTCGGCGGCATGATCGATGCCGCCGCGGGCGCGGCGCCGCTCCCGCAAGCGAGGCCGGTCCTGGAGCCGGCCTCCAAGCCGAAACGGAAAGTCCGGCGAAAGCGATGAGCCGGCGCCGGCAATTGAGCGAGGAAGAGCGTGCGCTGTGGAGCGGCGTCGCGCGCGCGATCACGCCCTTGCCCCGCCGGCGGGGATCGCCCCGGGACGCTTCGCCGTCAGCGCCGTCATTTGCCGCCGACGGCGAAGCTTCGTCCGCCTCCACCGCCCGGGTCGCCGCGAAGCGCGAGGCACGGCCGGGGACAAAGCCGCCGGCGCTTGCGCCGCTCGACCGGCGCTTGCGGCAGCGCATCGCCCGCGGTCGCGAGCCGATCGATGCGCGGATCGATTTGCATGGCCTGACGCAAGGAGAGGCGCACGCCGCGCTGTTGCGCTTTCTGCGCCGCGCCCTGGCCGACGGCGCGAAAGTCACGCTCGTCGTCACCGGCAAGGGCGGCGGCGGACGCGAAGGCGTCGCCGCAGCCGGGCGCGGCGTGCTCAGGCGCCAAGTGCCGGTATGGCTGGCGCTGCCGGAGTTTCGTTCCCTGATCGTCGGATTCGACGAGGCGCATGTCGGTCATGGCGGCCAAGGCGCGCTTTACGTGCGGTTGCGGCGCGGGCGATGAAACCGATCGTTAACCTCACGGCCGGCCTGCCGCCACGGGGACAAGAAAAGGTCATTTCCGTCTGCGAAGAAAGGCTCCGCAACCGTAGTAATCGGGAGTACGCACGATGTCGGAGCCCCGCCACGCGCAACCGCAATCCGCCTCGATACGCGGCATTTCTGCCGATGCCCACGCTTTCGCCCAGGTTGAGAAGTGGATGGCGATGATCCGCGAGTTCGGCGGCGAGCCGCGGGACAGTCGGGTCGTCGCCGGCAAGGAGCTTGCCGCCGCGGGTGAGCGCAGGCCGCTGCGGTCGGAAGGATGAAAGCGAGCGAAGCCTTCGCGGTTACAGTTCGCGGTTACAGGATAAATCGGCTCAAATCGGCGTTCTTGGCGAGATCGCCGACGTGCTGGTGCACGTAGCCGGCATCGATCTTCACCGTGTCGCCCGAGCGATCGGGCGCCGCGAAGGAGACCTCGTCGAGCACGCGTTCCATCACCGTCTGCAGTCGCCGTGCGCCGATATTTTCCACGCTCGAATTGACCGCCGCCGCCACGTCGGCGACGGCGTCGATGGCATCCTGTGAGAATTCGAGCGTCACGCCTTCGGTCGCCATCAGCGCGACGTATTGCTTGATCAGCGAGGCCTCGGGCTCGGTCAGGATGCGGCGGAAATCGTCGCGCGTGAGCGGCTTCAGCTCGACCCGAATCGGCAGCCGGCCCTGCAGCTCCGGCAGCAGGTCGGACGGCTTCGAGGTGTGGAAGGCGCCCGAGGCGATGAACAGGATGTGGGCGGTCTTGACCGAGCCATGCTTGGTGGCGACGGTAGTGCCCTCGATCAACGGCAACAAATCGCGCTGCACGCCCTCGCGCGATACGTCGGCGCCGATGTGGCCGTCGCGCGCGCAGATCTTGTCGATCTCGTCGAGAAAAACGATGCCGTTGTTCTCCACCGCCTTGATTGCCTCCTGCGCGAGCTGGTCGGTATCGAGGAGCTTGTCGGATTCCTCGTTGATGAGGATTTCGTGGGAATCGCGCACGCTCACGCGCCGGGTCTTGGTCCGCCCGCCGCCGAGCTTGCCGAAGATGTCGCCGATCGAGATCGCGCCGACTTGGGCGCCCGGCATGCCGGGAATCTCGAACAACGGCATGCCGCCGGAGGCCTGCACCTCGATCTCGATCTCCTTGTCGTCGAGTTCGCCGGCGCGCAGTTTCTTGCGGAAGGTTTCCTTGGTCGAAGCGCTGGCGGCGGCGCCGACCAGCGCATCGAGCACCCGCTCTTCGGCGGTCTGCTGCGCCCGGGCCTGGACGTCCTTGCGTTTCCTCTCCCGCGTCAAGGCGACGGCGACCTCGACGAGGTCGCGCACGATCTGCTCGACATCGCGGCCGACATAGCCGACTTCGGTGAACTTCGTCGCTTCCACCTTGAGGAACGGGGCGCCAGCGAGCTTGGCGAGCCGGCGCGAGATCTCGGTCTTGCCGACGCCGGTCGGCCCGATCATCAGGATGTTCTTCGGCAGCACCTCCTCGCGCAGGCGCTCGTCGAGCTGCAGCCGGCGCCAACGGTTGCGCAGCGCGATCGCGACCGCGCGCTTGGCGTCCGCTTGGCCGACGATGAAGCGGTCGAGCTCGGAGACGATTTCGCGGGGGGAAAAGTCGCTCACGTCGTCAACGTTTCAATCGTGACATTGCGGTTGGTGTACACGCAGATATCCGCGGCGATGTCGAGCGCCTTGCGCACGATCGCTTCGGCGTCGAGCGGGCCGTCGATCAGCGCGCGGGCGGCGGCGAGCGCGTAATTGCCGCCGGAGCCGATGCCGGCGATGCCGGCCTCGGGCTCGAGCACGTCGCCGGTGCCGGTGAGCACCAGCGACACGTCCTTGTCGGCGACGATCATCATCGCTTCGAGCCGGCGCAGATAGCGGTCCGTGCGCCAGTCCTTGGCCAGCTCGACCGCGGCGCGCATGAGCTGGCCGGGATATTGCTCGAGCTTTCCCTCCAATCGTTCGAACAGGGTAAAGGCGTCGGCCGTAGCGCCGGCGAAGCCGCCGATCACCTCGCCCTTGCCGAGCCGGCGCACCTTGCGCGCATTGGCCTTGACGATGGTCTGTCCGATCGAGACTTGGCCGTCGCCGCCGACGGTGACCAGCCCGGCTTTGCGGACAGTCAGGACGGTCGTGCCGTGCCAAGGGGCGGATTGGCCGGGTTCGGGGGGGTGCATGCGTTGAGAAACCTATGCTCGAAGCATGATTTAGGAGTTGGCCGCCGGCAATGCAATTGCGGGACATTGGCGCCGCCGCCGAAGCCCTGATAAAAGACGCGCGGCGCGGAGAACGAAGATGCGCAAGGCGTCCGTGAAACGGGCCACAAAGGAAACCGACATCGAGGTCGCCATCGATCTCGACGGCGAAGGCCGCGCGTCCATCGCGACCGGCATCGGCTTCCTCGACCACATGCTCGACCTCTTGGCGCGCCACTCGCGCATCGACATCAACGCCAAGGCCAAGGGCGACCTGCACGTCGATCACCATCACACCACCGAGGATGTCGGCATCGCGCTCGGCCAGGCGCTGAAGCAGGCGCTCGGCGACCTGAAGGGCATCACCCGCTACGCCGACGTGCACGTCCCCATGGACGAAGCGCTCACCCGCGTGGCGATTGACATTTCCGGCCGGCCGTTCCTCGTCTTCAACGTCGAGTTCGGGCGCGACAAGGTGGGTCCGTTCGACACCGAGCTGGTGCGGGAATGGTTCCACGCCTTCGCCATGAACGCGGCCGTGACGCTGCATGTCGCCACGCTCTACGGCAGCAACGACCATCATATTGCCGAATCCTGCTTCAAGGGTTTGGCGCGGGCGCTGCGGGCGGCGATCGCCATCGACGCGCGCGCCGCGCATGAGGTGCCCTCGACCAAGGGGATGCTCGGCGGCTGATCGGTTCCCGTCCCGGCGGGGAGGGAGCGGAGTTCGGGCCGCAGGTTGAATTTGGAACAGGCGATGTCCGTCTATACCGTACACGAGCCGCCGCTTCGCGCCGCGGAAGCTTTGCCCAACCCGGAACGCTTCGCGTTCGTGCGCGACGGCTTCTCCTGGTGGGCGTTCCTGGTGTCGGCGCTGTGGATGCTGTGGCACCGGATGTGGCTGGTGCTCGTGATCTATCTTGCGGTTGTCGTCGGCGTCGAAGCGGCGCTGCGTCATGTCGGCGCCTCCGGCGTCGTTGTCGCCGTTGTCGGCCTCGTCATCTCGTTCCTGGTCGGCATCGAGGCGGGCACGTTGCGGCGCTTCACGCTGGCGCGCCGGGGCTGGAAGAATGTCGCGGTGGTCAGCGGCGATGATGTCGAGGAGGCCGAGCGACGCTTTTTCGACGTCTGGGTAAGTGAAGCGCCGCACCAACGCGGCGCGCCGCCGTCAGCGTCAGGACCGTCGGCGCCGCCGACACAGTCGGGACCGCCGCCGCCGGCGCCCGCGCCGCGCGGGCCGCCTGAACCTGCGCCCGAAGTGATCGGCCTCTTTCCCGAGCCGGGAGCAAACCGGTGAGCGTCGCCATCGTCGATTACGGCTCCGGTAACCTGCATTCGGCCGCCAAGGCGTTCGAACGCGCCGCGCATGAATGCGGCCTCGACCAGCCAATCGTGGTGACGCGCGATCCCGACACGGTGGTTGCCGCCGACCGCGTGGTGCTCCCCGGCGTCGGCGCCTTTGCCGACTGCCGGCGCGGCCTCGACGCCGTGGACGGCATGGTCGCCGCGCTCGAGGGGGCGGTGCGCGGCAAGGGCCGGCCGTTCCTCGGCATCTGCGTCGGCATGCAATTGCTGGCCGAGCGCGGGCGCGAATACGAGGTGACGGCAGGGCTCGCCTGGATCGCCGGCGAGGTCGACCGCATCGCGCCGAACGATCCGACCTTGAAAATTCCGCATATGGGCTGGAACACGCTCAACGTCGCGCGGCCGCACCCGCTGCTCGACGGCCTGGCGCTCGGACCGGAGGGTCTGCACGCCTACTTCGTGCATTCCTATCAGCTCATGCCTTCGCGGCGCGCCGATCTGGTGGCGGAGGCCGATTACGGCGGCGCGGTCACCGCGATCGTCGGGCGCGACAACATCGTCGGCACGCAATTCCATCCGGAGAAGAGCCAAAAGCTCGGCTTGGCGCTGATCGCGAATTTCCTCAAGTGGAAGCCGTGATCCTGTTTCCCGCCGTCGATCTTCGGAGCGGAGATGTGGTTCGCCTCGAACAGGGCGACATGGCGCGCGCGACGGTCTTCAACCGCGATCCGGTCGAGCAGGCACGCGCCTTCGCGGCGCTGGGCTTCGAATATCTCCACGTCGTCGATCTCGACGGCGCCTTCGCCGGCAGGCCGATGAACGCCGCGGCGGTGGCGCGCATTCTCGCCGCGGTAAAAATTCCGCTGCAGCTCGGCGGCGGCATCCGCGACCGCGCCACCATCGAGGCCTGGCTCGGCAAGGGCGTCGCCCGCGTCATCATCGGCACCGCCGCCGTGCGCGATCCAGCGCTGGTGAAGGAGGCGGCGCGCGCTTATCCGGACCGCATCGCTGTCGGGCTTGATGCGCGTGACGGCAAGGTCGCGGTTGAAGGCTGGGCGAAAACCTCCGAGCTCTCTGCGCTCGATCTGGCGCGACGCTTCGAGGATGCCGGCGTCGCCGCCATCATCCATACCGACATCGCGCGCGACGGCATGCTCGGGGGCCTCGATCTCGACGCCGCCATCGCGCTCGCCGACGCGGTGTCGATCCCGGTCATCGCTTCGGGCGGACTTGCCTCGCTCGACGACGTGCGCGCCCTGCTGGCGCCGCGCGCGCAAAAACTCGCCGGCGCCATTGCCGGCCGCGCCCTCTACGATGGCCGGCTCGACGCCGCCGAAGCATTGCGGCTTATCCGCGCGGCGCGAGCGGCCTGATATGTTCAAGGTCCGCGTCATTCCCTGCCTCGACGTGAAGGATGGCCGCGTCGTCAAGGGCGTCAACTTCGTGAACCTGCGCGACGCCGGCGATCCGGTCGCGGCGGCGGTCGCCTATGACGAGGCCGGCGCCGACGAACTCACTTTCCTCGACATCACCGCCAGCCACGAGAACCGCGGCATCATGCTCGACGTGGTGCGGCGCACGGCCGAAGCCTGCTTCATGCCGCTCACGGTCGGCGGCGGCGTGCGCACCATCGAGGATATCCGCGCGTTGCTCTCCTCGGGCGCGGACAAAGTGTCGATCAACACCGCGGCGGTCGCGCGCCGCGCCTTCGTGAAGGAGGCGGCGGAGAAATTCGGCGATCAGTGCATCGTGGTTGCGATCGACGCCAAGAAAGCATCGAAGCCGGGCGAGACGGACCGCTGGGAAATCTTCACTCATGGCGGCCGCAACCGGACCGGGATCGATGCCGTCGCCTACGCGCGCGAAGTCGTCGCGCTCGGCGCCGGCGAAATCCTGCTCACCTCCATGGATCGCGACGGCACGCGCCAAGGCTTCGATATTACGCTCACGCGCGCCGTCGCCGACGGCGTCTCTGTGCCGGTCATCGCCTCGGGCGGCGCCGGCAATCTCGATCACCTGGTCGAAGGCATCCGCGACGGCCACGCCAGCGCCGTCCTCGCCGCGTCGATCTTCCATTTCGGCGAGTATTCCGTGCGTGCGGCGAAAAACTACATGGCGCGCGCCGGCCTGCATGTGAGGCTCGATCCTTAGATCCCGAAAAGGTGCCCGGGACCTGATCCGGGCGCACGGAGGACGTCCGAAAAGATCATGCTTCACCATCGTGCCGCCTCTCCCGGCATGGCGAGAGAGGTGCTAAGGAGGCTCGCCATGGCTCCATTCACCCTCCATGACCTGGAGAAACGCGTGCAGGACCGGGCGCTGGCGAGCGCCGAGGCGTCCTATACCCGCACGCTGCTCGACCGCGGGATCGCTCATTGCGCGAAGAAGCTCGGCGAGGAAGCCGTCGAGGTCGCCATTGCCGCGGTCGGCGAGGATCGCGATCGCACGATCCGCGAGGCCGCCGACGTGTTGTATCACCTCCTCGTCGTCCTGCACGCGCGCGGCATCGCGCTCGACGAGGTCGAGGCCGAGCTGGGCGCGCGCACGCGTCAGTCGGGCCTCGATGAAAAGGCCGCGCGCAAGAGCGGCTGAGGGCGGCGCGAATGGAGCAACGCACCGGGCAGGACCTGTCGCCCTATCGCGTGTTCACCCGTGCCGAATGGGCGATGTTGCGCGCCGATACGCCGATGACGCTCGCCGCGGCGGAGATCGCGCGGTTGCGCTCGCTGCACGACCGCCTCGACATGTCGGAGGTCGAGGAAATCTACCTGCCACTGTCGCGGCTTCTATCGCTCTACGTGGCCGCGACCCAGCGGCTCTTTCTGGCGCAGCAAGGCTTCCTCGGCACCGAGGATGCCAAAATGCCCTACATCATCGGGGTCGGCGGTTCGGTCGCGGCTGGCAAATCGACTACCGCGCGCGTGCTGCAGGCGTTGCTCGCGCGCTGGCCGAACGTGCCCAAGGTCGATCTCGTCACCACCGACGGCTTCCTCTTCCCCAATGCCGTGCTCGAACGCGAGGGCCTGATGGAGAAGAAGGGCTTTCCGGAAAGCTACGACTTGCCGGCGTTGCTGCGCTTCCTCTCCGATATCAAGGCCGGCCGCCGGCCGGTGCGCGCGCCGGTTTACTCGCATCTCTTCTACGATGTCGTACCGAACCGGTGGATCGAGATCGACCGCCCGGACATCCTCATCGTCGAGGGGCTCAATGTCCTGCAGGCCGGACGGCTGCCCAAGGACGGCAAGGCGGTTCCGTTCGTCTCCGATTTCTTCGATTTCGCGGTCTATCTCGACGCCGACGAGGCGGTGCTGCTGTCCTGGTACGTCAATCGTTTTCTCACCTTGCGTGGCACCGCCTTCGCCGACCCGAGATCCTATTTTCACCGCTATGCGCGATTGTCCGACGCTGAGGCGATGGCGACCGCGACCTCGATCTGGAACCGCATCAATTTGGTGAATCTGCGCGAGAATATCCTGCCCACGCGCCCGCGCGCCGATCTCATCCTCAAGAAAGGCGAAAGCCACGAGGTCGAGGAAGTGGCGCTGCGGCGGTTATGAGCTTGCTCCGGCGCGGCGGATTTGATCCTCACGCCGCCAACGCGGCTCTTCCCGCCGCCGCGAGCGCCGCGGCGAGGCGTTCACGGTCGAGCGGCTTGACCAGAAAGCCGTCCATGCCGGCGGCAAGGCAGGCGT
This sequence comes from Xanthobacteraceae bacterium, assembly GCA_030037895.1. GTDB lineage: Bacteria > Pseudomonadota > Alphaproteobacteria > Rhizobiales > Xanthobacteraceae > BOG-931. The sequence continues at coordinate 20,413 of JASHPW010000033.1, forward strand.
CGCGGTCCTCGGCGGAAGCGTTCGCGGTGAGCGCGAGGATCGGCGTTCGCGGCGCGTCGGTCTCGGCTTCGATCGCGCGCATCCGCCGCGTCGCCTCGAGCCCGTCCATGCCCGGCATGTGCAGGTCCATGAGCACGCGGTCGTAGGGAATGCCGGCGGCCCGCGCGGCGAGCCAGGATTCGATCGCCGCCGCGCCGCTTGCCGCCATCGTCGGCCGGTGGCCGAGCTTGAGCAGCAGCGCGCGCGCGAGCAGCGCGTTGATCTCGTTGTCCTCGGCCACCAGGATTGAGAGCCCGCCGCCGGCATGCGATTCGCTCGGTGCTGCGGCGATCCCGGCCGTCGCGGCGGAATCAAAGCGATCGTTCGGCGAAAAGCGCGCCGCGAGCGAAGCGGCGCGCACCGGCTTGATTAGGTAACCGGTGAATCCCGCCTCCTTCAGCGCGGCAAGCTCGTTGCGCATGGCCGGAGTGACCAGCACGATCCGCCGCGGCATCGCCGCGGCCAGGCGCGCGAGCGCCGCGCACGCCGGCGTGCCGAGCGCGTGGTCGATCAGCACGGCGCTCCAGAGCTGCTCGGGCAACAGCGATTTCGCTACCTGGTCGTCGCCGACGATTTTCGCGCGCGCGCCCCAGCGCTGCAGGCGGCGCGCGATCAAGGATGCTTCGATCGCGGCCGGCGCGACGATCAGGACGTCGTTGCCGGCAAGATCGGGCGGCGAAAGCGCCGGCTCGTCGGCGCCGTCGGCGCGCGGCAGCGCGACGCTGACGTGGAAGGTCGCGCCTTCGCCGGGTGCGCTGTCGACGGTGAGCGCGCCGCCCATGCCTTCGATGATCCGTTTGGAAATGGCGAGGCCGAGACCGGTGCCGCCGAATTTCCGCGTCGAGCCGCCGTCGGCCTGCTCGAAGTCGAGAAAGATCCGCGCCTGGTCTTCGGGCGAAATGCCGATGCCGGTGTCGCGCACCGATATCGCGATCGCATCCGGCACCGCGCCCGGCTCGACGATGATGGAAATGCCGCCGCGTTCGGTGAATTTGACGGCGTTGCCGGCGAGGTTGAACAGCACCTGGCGCAGCCGCGCGGCGTCGCCGACGACGCGGGCCGGCAGGCGTTCATCGACGTAGCAGCCGATTTCGAGACCTTTGGCCTGGGCGCGCGGCCCGAGGAGCTCGACCGCCTCCTCGACGAGGGCCGCGAGCGGGAAGGGCCGTGCCGCCAGATCGAGCCGGCCGGCCTCGATCTTGGAGAAATCGAGGACCTCCTCGATGAGCGACAGCAGCGTCTCTCCCGATGTCTTCATCGCCTTGAGATACGTCGCTTGTTCGGGCGTGAGCTGAGTGTCGCCGAGAAGATCGGCCATGCCGAGAATGCCGTTGAGGGGCGTGCGGATCTCGTGCGAGACCATGGCGAGAAAACGCGACTTTGCGCGGCTGGCGGCCTCGGCCTGATCGCGCGCTTCGGCGAGCGCGCGCTCGGCGCGCACGCGCTCGGTCATGTCGCGGCCGACGCTCTGCGTCTCGCTGCCGCCGTCGGCGCGCACGGCGACGTCGCGCCAGGCGATCCAGCGCGCGCCGTCGGGCGCGGCGATTTTCTGGTCGTGCACGCGCGTGCCGTCCGGCAGCACGTGAGTCTCGCCCCGCTCCTCGACCGGGAGCGCAAAGGGTGTCGCCAGCAGGTCTTCGCGGGCGCGACCGGCGAGCGCGCAGAATGCGTCGTTCACGTAGGTGATGGCGCCGGCGCCGTCGCGGCGCACGATGACGTCGCCCTGCGCCTCGAAAAAGCTTTTGGTGCGCTCCTGCGCCTCCCTGATTTCCCAGTTGCGGTCCGCCGCCGCCTCCAGGCGGGCCTCCAGGTCGCGCAGCTCGGTTTTCATCTGGCGAACGCGGGACATGAGGATTCCGATGGCTCCGCACGCGGCGCCAAAAAGCGCCGAGACCCCGATGGCGAACGAATAGGGATCGTAATGCGCCTGCGGCGACATGGCGCCCGACAGGAAGCCAAAGGAGACCGCGAACGACATCGACGTGATGGCGACCGCGCGCACGGTGAGAGAAAACAGCCGGCGGGTGAGGATGGCGGGCTTTCGGAGGGTGGCGCGACGGCGCATGGTCCCGGTCCCGCTTGGCGCGCCTGCCCGGCGGCTCTCGGCCACATGCCGCGCCGGCGCCGATTAATCGATATACTGACGCGTTTTGGCCTATGAACCTTGCGCAACCCTTGCCGGCGGGACCGGCGATTGGAGCGACGGTTGATGCTTTGTTAACGTTGCCGCGGCTTGTCGATCGGAAGTCATCGCAGTACATGGCGCGGCCGGAGAAAATGAATGGACAAAGTCGTGAATTCGAAAAGCCCGCGGGCGCGGACGCGGACGTCCGGGCCGGCCCGGCCGATCCGGCCGACGCGCGAAGAGGCGGAGGCCGCGGTGCGCACGCTCATTCGCTGGGCCGGCGACGATCCCGACCGCGAAGGGCTTCGCGCCACCCCCGGACGCGTCGTGCGCGCCTATGAGGAATGGTTCGCCGGCTACCAGGATCAGCCGCGCGACTATCTCAAGCGCACCTTCGAGCAGGCCGGCGGTTACGACGAGGTCGTGGTGCTGCGGGACATCCGCTTCGAGTCGCATTGCGAGCACCATATGGCGCCGATCATCGGGCGGGTGCATATCGGCTACCTGCCGCGCGCCCGCATCGTCGGGATTTCCAAACTGGCGCGACTGGTCGAGGTTTATGCGCGAAGGTTGCAAATCCAGGAGAAGATGACGGCCGAGATCGCGACATGCCTCGACGAGGTACTCAAGCCGCACGGCGTCGCCGTGGTCGCCGAAGCCACGCATCAATGCATGACCACGCGCGGCGTGCATAAGCCGGGCGTCGTCATGGTGACCAGCCACATGCTCGGCGTTTTTCGCGATCACGCCGAGACCCGGCAGGAATTTCTCGCCGCGATCGGCATGAAGGGTGCGATCAACGTTGCCAACGGCAACGGATGAAGCTCACGGCGGCTTTGCCTCCATGAGTTCGGACGTGCGCCGGACGCTTATCGTCCCTGTGAAGGACCAAGAGGTCCGTTCCGGCGAGCAATGCCGAATAGAGCATGATCCGGGAAAGTAGGCACTACGCCGCGCGCCTGATCTCGTCGGCCTGCGCGCGATAGGACAACGCCTCGGCCAGATGCACGCGGCCGACTTTATCGGCGCCGTCGAGGTCGGCGAGGGTGAGCGCGACGCGCAGCACGCGGTGATAGCCGCGCGCGGAGAGCCGCATCGCATCGGCGGCTTCGCGCAGGAGCGCGAGGCCGCCCGAGTCCGGCCGCGCCACGTCCTCCAGCACCGCGACCGCGACCGTGGCGTTGCTGCGGATATGCGGCAACCCGATCCGCGCATAGCGCGCGGCCTGCCGTTCGCGGGCGAGCGCGACGCGTTCGGCGACCTCGCGGCTGCCTTCGGCGGGCGGCGGCAAAATCAGATCGGCGGCGGTCACCGCCGGCACCTCGATGTGCAGGTCGATGCGGTCGATGAGGGGACCGGAGATGCGGGCCTGGTAATCGGCGACGCAGCGCGCGTTGGGTGCGCGGCGGCAGGCATAGCCCGGTTCGTCGGCGCGCCCGCAGCGGCAGGGATTCATCGCCGCGACCAGCATGAAGCGCGCCGGATAGGTGACGCGATGATTGGCGCGCGCGATCGAAACCTCGCCGGTTTCGAGCGGCTGGCGCAGCGAATCGAGCGCCTGCGGGGAGAATTCCGGAATTATGTAGCTGTCTCACCTCTAGACTGAGGGGGTAGCGTTGGGGCAATCTTGCCCGCGCTAGTTGGGCTTTTCCCCCGAATGTCTACTGAACACTTGGTTCCAGATGACTTGCGCAAGCTGTACCACGTTTTCGAGTGGCGCAATGCGGCCGGTATTCTAGAGACGGCATGCCTGGATGAATGGGCGGACATTCAAACCGTTCTGCGGGAATTTCGCCTCTATCGAACGGAAATTCAGCAGGAAGGCGGGAACCGCTCGCTGATCTCGCGTCGTCTCGACGGGGCCTTTTACAAGCGCGGTTGGATCGAGAAAGATTTTGCGACGGCGATCATCGTTGATGACACGAGAGTAGACAGCCCGACGCATGCCGTCGATTGCTTCAAAGACCGAGTGGCTGTCGAGGTTGAATGGAATAACAAGGATCCTTTTTTCGACCGGGATTTGAACAATTTCCGCCTGCTTTTCGAGCTGCGAGCTATAGATGTTGGCGTTATCATCACCCGCGCGACCGAGCTGCAAAAAATCTTCAAATCGCTCGGCCGCGGAGCCTCTTACGGAGCCGCAACCACACACCATGAAAAACTCCTACCGCGCTTGAATGGCGGCAGCGGCGGTGGATGCCCAATATTGGCGTTTGCGATCACCCCAAAGCTCTACGTCGATGGTGCCCCGCCAGCTTGAATTTCCTCCGTTATAAAACAGCAGTCGAGTTGAAGGCATAAGTGGGCCACAAAGGCTGATAGTCCGCGCTCGCCTCAAACCCCCAAGACGCCCATCCCTTTCGTTTTCCCCTGGCGAATAGTTCTAGGAATGGACCCGGACTACAGCTCTCAATGATAGGATATTGCTCATCCGGCTTTCGCGAATGCTCGCGCTTGCGTGAGCAGATGTAATTGACCTGGGTGCGGCCCGGCTGAAACGTGCGGGCATTCTTGCCGCGCACCCCGAATAGGATAAGTTCTGTCACGTTTCGGAAATAAAAGCCGACGCCACGACCGTCCGAGCCGCCGTCCTTACGGACCTTGTGCCAAATTAAATTCGACTTGTAGACGAAGCCCCAAGACTTCATGACCGCGAGGCCATCGGGCAATAAGGCGTTCGGGCACCACAAATAGAGATGAGCCGTCGCCGCCGCGATCTCCGACACCGGGAGCGCCTTGATCTCAGGCAATTTCATCGTCCCATAACGAGAAAGACGCTTGTGTTCCGGCGCTATTTTGCCGGTCTTGTTGACGAACTGCCAGGGCGGGTCCGCAAGGATCGTGGCGAATCGTTGGCGGCCGACAAACCGGCGTAAGTCAGCAGAAACATCGCGCTGCTCGGTTGGAGCCAGCATAACTATTCATCCTCAAGGTGAATGGTTTTAGCGCCGATTGCGGTCAGGCACTGCACAAGGAAAACAGCGGTGAAGTTGCCCCGACCGACCTTGTTGGTGATGTTGCGGCGGTTGTCCCTGATTCCAACCTCCGCGAGCTTCTCAGCTAGGTCGGCGTAACTCAGCCCCCGGCGTGCGAGTTCTCCCTTCAGGATACCCTTCACAAGTGCTTGCCAATCCTTAGCTTTTCGCGCCATATGGAGTCATCTTATCTAGGCATAAAAACATTATATATGATGTTTTTGCCATTGACAAGCCTTGTGAAAAGCACTATATATGATGTTGTAAGACATTATATAGGGTGCTTACGTGGCCCAGCATTTCCTCCTATCGGCAGCCGCCCGGTCGCTCTCCCTGAGCGCCGTAGCGCGCATGTCGGACGAGGAAGCGGCGGTCACATTCCAACGCATCCGCTGGTCCGACAACGGCGGGGAGCCCTATTGCCCGCGCTGTGGTTGTCTTGAGGTTCGCAAATTGGCGACCCGATCGGTATGGAAATGCAAGGGTTGTTCACATCAATTCAGCGTCACGTCTGGGACAACCTTCGCCGACCGCAAGCGGCCGATTCGGGACTATCTGCTCGCCATCGCGATCTTCACCAACGGCGCGAAGGGCCACAGCGCCCTTCAAATGAGCCGCGACCTGAATTGCCAATATAAGACGGCCTTCGTTCTGGCCCACAAGTTGCGCGAGGTCATCGAAGACGAACAGCGCAAGACGACGTTCGCCGAAACAACGGAAAAGGAAATCGACGGCGCTTACTTCGGCGGGACGATCCGGCAAGAGAACGAGGCCGAGAAACGCGTTGATCGCCGTCTAGCGGACGAACAGACCGGCAAGCGTCAAGTCGTCGTCGTCATGCGCGAGCGAAAGGGCCGCTCGCTTCCGTTCGTCTTCGGCAAGGAAAGTGACGCGATCGAAACGATCCGTGAGCACATCCCGGTCGGCTCGATCGTGCACGCCGACGAAGCGCGTGGGTGGGACGTGCTGCACGCCCACTATGACATGCGCCGGATCAACCACTCCGTCGCGTTCAGCAAGGACGGCGCCTGCACCAATCAAGCCGAAAGCTTTTTTGCCCGGCTGCGGCGTTCCGAGATCGGCGTCCATCATCGGATCAGCGGCAAGCGCCTCAGCCTCTACGCTTCCGAGATGGCTTGGCGCGAAGACAACCGCCGCGTCCCGAACGGCGCGCAATTCAACGCCATCGCCTCCATGGCCCTTAAACATCACATGAGCCGCGAGTGGCGCGGCTACTGGCAACGGAGTGCCCGATGAAGAACGATCATGTCCTGAGCGGCCTCAAGACGAAGCGAGCCGAACTCGCCGGCCGGATTGAAACCATGCAGCAGGAAATGCGCGTATTGGTCGCGACCATCGGCCATATCGATGCGACGATCCGCACGTTTGACCCGACCGTTGACCTTGAGGACATCAAACCGAAATTGCCCCCGCGCTTCCAAGCGTTCAAGGGAGAGGTTTCGCGGATTTTGTTGGATGCCCTCCGCGAAGCCAAGATGCCGCTGCCAGTTTTCGACCTCACGTTATCGGTTGCGGCCGGACGCGGGATCGGCACGGAGGACAAGCCGTTCATGATTATTCTGCGGCGGCGCGTTGATGCCTGCCTTCGTAATTTGCGCAAGCGCGGTATCGTCCGATCAATGCGGCCGTCTGGCAGTCTCACGCTTTGGGAGATCGTGCGCTGACCCGGCGCTGAGCCTGAAGTTTTTTGTATCGTTCAGCCGTCGCTTTATCGCGCTTCAATTGCGCTGGAATAAAAACATCAAGCGCCGCTTGGACAACCTCTTTCGCCGAACCGGCAAAATGAGCGGCACAAAAATCATCCAGTTTGCCATTCCACGGCTCATCAAGATTGAAACGGCCCCCGGTCGAACGCTTACGCATAAGCAGCTCAGAATGTACGGTGTGTACATCAATGTACGCCATGTACATTGCGCTTGACGACTCGCTTTGCTGGCGGCAAAGTGCATAAATGAAACGGGCGGCCTTCCGACCGCCCGTTCCTCTCACTCAAACGCTTTGGTGGCGGTGGTTCCCGCGGGGGCGGGGCCACCGTCGAGTGTGCGCAGAAACAGTCTGCCACACCCCTTGCCAGCAGCGTAGATACTGCCGGACGTGAACGCGGTTTTCGCTCACGCTTTTACTCCGTCCTGAAAGGGCAGGAAGAAGCCTGCCGCTCCGAAGCGCACTCTCTTGCGCCCCGCTGGTGGAGAGCGCTTAAGCCGCTGAAGTCAGAGACGGAGTGCGGGAGATCGAATCACCGCACGGGCAACTTATCGGATTTGGTCGGAACCACCTAGATTAACGACTATTCATCCACAGGTAGCCCGGTGAGACAGCTACATAATTCCGGAGAATTCCGGCAGCTCGTCGAGAAACAGCACGCCGTGATGGGCGAGCGACACTTCGCCCGGCCGCGCGTGCAGGCCGCCGCCGACCAAGGCCGGCATGCTGGCGGAATGGTGCGGCGCGCGGAACGGCCGACGGTTGGTCAGCGCGCCGCCCTCGATCTCGCCGGCGACCGAGGCGATCATCGAGACTTCAAGCAATTCGGCGGGCGCGAGCGGCGGCAGAATCGAGGGGAGCCGCGCCGCGAGCATCGACTTGCCGGCGCCGGGCGGGCCGACCATGAGCAGATTGTGGCCGCCGGCCGCGGCCACTTCGAGGGCGCGCTTGGCGCTTTCCTGGCCTTTGATATCGCCGAGGTCGAGCGCGGCGCCCGCGGCCTCGAGGATTTTCGGCTGCGGCCGCGAGAGCACCTGGGTGCCCTTGAAATGGTTGGCGAGTTGGATGAGCGAGGCCGCCGCGATGATTTCGATCTCGGGGCTCGCCCAGGCCGCTTCCGGCCCGCACGCGGCCGGACAGATGAGGCCCTCGCCGCGCGCATTGGCGCCGATCGCGGCGGGCAGGACGCCGGCAACCGGCGCGATCGAGCCGTCGAGGCCGAGTTCGCCCAAAACCGTAAGGCCCGCTACGGCGTCGTGCGGAATGGCGCCGATCGCGGCCATCAAGCCAAGCGCGATCGGCAGATCGTAATGGCTGCCTTCCTTAGGAAGGTCGGCGGGAGCGAGATTGATGGTGATGCGACGCGCCGGCAAAGCGAGGCCGGATGCGATCATCGCCGAGCGCACCCGCTCGCGCGCCTCCGACACCGCCTTGTCGGGCAGGCCGACGATGGTGAAGGCCGGCATCCCCGGCGCAATTTGCACCTGGACATCGACGGGCCGCACCTCGATGCCCTCGAACGCTACGGTGGAGACGCGCTGGACCATGTCCCGACCCTACCCCTGCTGGAGAGAGTAGCGAAGGCCGGAAGCATCAGGCGATTATATCTCTTGCAAACCAAGGCCAATACGTAGATAATCGGGCCATCAGCGAGCAGGAGGTGTCTATGACGATTAGAGTGCGCTCTGTCGCAGGTATGGGTTTCAACGACGGACCAGAAATCGGGGAAGCTCACGTCCTTACCGATGAGGGACAATTCCGGTTCAGCTTCAGCGTTCAGCGGGGATACAATCAGTACACGGGAAAATACGGGTCGAGCTTCATTACGCTATGGCCGGATAGTAGTAGCTTTATCGAAATTGCGAAGGCCATGATGAAGGCCGACCCCAACGCGGCAATTAAGGCGTTCGGTGTGGCGCTCAGCATTGGGCTCCCAGTCGCAAACCAAGCAACCGCAGCCGCATGACGGGGTAAGCGAACGACAACGACCGCGTCTGCTGGCATGAACACGCGTTGCCAATTATGCTAGGTATCCTGATCCTTGCCGCCGCGAACGGCGCGGCGCTTCTCGCCTTTTTCTGACGGCTTCGCCTTAGCCACCATCCGCAGCGCGTCCTTAAACCGTTCCTCATTGTCGTCTGCGCCAACGGCGCGCGCAGCTTTGCGGAAGGCTTTTGCCTGCTCGCTAGGATTCGGTGGTTTCCGAGCCGCCATTTGCACTCTCCGCCGGGGTCAAAGGGACAGGCTCCGGTAGCTTCAAATTGTACTCCCGACGCATGATCCGCAACTGAGCAATTACCATTGCTCGGATCACTTCAGAATGACTGTCACCTTCAGTACGCAAGGCAACCAATTGGTCCAATTGGTCGCGAGCGCCAGCTGGGAGCGTCGTCCACAACTGGTTGTTTTTCTTTCCTTTTTTTGTCGCGCCTTTTGTTGGCATGCCTACACTTACGCACAACAATCCAAGTATCTTTACCCGAAAGATACTTGCTATGGGAGTCAGAAAATGGCACTTCTTATGTGGGCGTGAGCGACACGGTGAATCTCCCAGCCGTAGCACGGCCGGTAACGGTCGGAGCGCCATGAGGGGGACAAGGGAGTCCCCTCCTCACGCTCTTTTCTTTTTTCTCAGATGATCCGTACCGCGCTCTAGCAACGCCGCGGCGTCAAGCTGCTCGCGAACCAATCGGCCGTCATTCCTCGCTCGTTTTAGCAATCGGCGGGCTTCCTTACGGTTGATGGCGTGGAAAGTCTCTACAAAAACCTCGGCATTGCGCGTGACCTTTAGAACAACAAAAAAGGCAACTGATTTTCCGGCAACAGATCTCAACCACCAAAATTCAATAAAATTCGGCTCCCTTCCGCGCGCAAGGAAGCCGTGCAATAGAATCGACGGCATATGGAGATAGTGAGAGAAGTTGATTTCGCCGTGACGTTGGCGAAGCTTCATCAATGTGTAGTCTGAAAACCAAATTGGCGTGCCAGGGGCGACACAAAGAAGTTTGGCGCAGGCGCGCTCTAGGCGACCGGCCTCAACGTTGCCGGTGTATAGCCCGGCCTGATAATTGGCGAGTGCAACGTCGTCCATGTTGGCGACATCCTCGTGCGCTCCTCAGCGGCACAAACGGCCATATATGGCGGTAGTTCTTACGCGCAATCGAGCGCGGGGGATTTGAACCCCCGACCTCTCGATTCACAATCGAGCGCTCTACCATTTGAGCTAGCGCCCTATAGAAGCGGGGGTAGCTATAGAAGGGCGCGCGACTAGCTAGTCAAACGCAAATTCAAGCTGAACACCTTCCGCGAGCTGCCTTGCTGCTTGGCGCTCCTGCTTACCCGGCCGCGGTGACGTGAGGTATCTTATAAGTCAGCCGTTTGCCGACAACGCCCTTCAGCGCGCGCGTCGCACGTGTCGTATCATCAACGCCAAGCGCAATGCGGTTTGAATAACGAAAATCGAATTCAGCAAGATAGCGATGTAAGTGCTTTTCGCTGCAATGCTGATAGACGCCTTTCATGCCGCGCTTGAAAATCGAATAGTAGCCCTCGACCGTGTTGGTGTGGATCGTTGGGCCGCTTTCCGGATAGCGGACATATTCGTAATCCGTATGGTTCACGGTGTCGTGGCTCGCAACGCCAGTATGGCCCTGTAGGAACTTGTACCAGCTAGCCGCGTCGGTCATGACCGCGCTTTCGCGGTTCACGTTGGCGCGGATGATCGGAAGCAACTGGCCGAGCGTCGTTCCCTCGACATGGAATGAACGAGCAGAACCGCCACGCTCAACCAGCGTCAGCACCGTGCGGCCGTATTGGCCCATGCGGCCGCCAACCCGATAGAAGCGCTGGGGCGCGCCGGCAACGCGACCAAAGCCCGTTTCGTCGATTTCGACGGTTTTGCCCGTGCCGCCGAGCGGCGACAAGCTGCCGTCCCGCATGGCCTCGCGAATGCGATGCGAAAGGAACCAAGCCGCCTTGTAGGTGATCCCCAAGACGCGGTGGAGCTGGTGCGAGGAAATGCCCTTTTTGGAGCAGCAAAGCAGATAGACGGCTTGCAGCATCTTATGGAGCGGGATGCGGCCATGCTCGAAAACCGTGCCGACGGTCACACGGAACTGTTTGCGGCACTCCTTGGACTTGCATTTCCAAAGGCCGATCCGGGCCTGCCGCTTGCCCTCTACCCGTTCCGGAGTCTGCAGCTTGGTGGCGTTGCCGACCGTGCCGCAATGTGGGCAAACCGGGCCGTCCGGCCACAAAGTTTCCTCAAGGTATTCAAAGGCTTGCGCCTCGTTATGGAAGGCCGATTTCGTCAGTTTTGAAAGGGTCGGCATGGCTGATCTCCAATGAAATCAGCCTACTACATATCGGCGTGGTTTGCAAGAGGTATAATCGCCAAGCATCATCAAGAACAATTCATGAACATAAGCCGGAAATTGCGAGGATTATAATCCTTCACGAGCCGCGGCGTGACTTCTCTTTGCGCTTTTCCTCGATCTTGTCCCAGATCAGCGCCGCGATGTCGGGGCCGCCGAAATTCTTCACCGCGCGGATGCCGGTTGGCGAGGTGACGTTGATCTCGGTGAGGAAGCCGCCGATTACGTCGATGCCGGCGAAGAGGAGGCCGCGCGCGCGCAGCGCCGGGCCGAGGCGGGCGCAGATGTCGCGCTCGCGCGCGGACAGCTCGGTCGCCTCGGGCACGCCGCCGCGCACCATGTTGGCGCGCAGGTCGTCGGCCGCCGGCACGCGGTTGACCGCGCCGGCGAACTCGCCGTCGACGAGGATGATGCGCTTGTCGCCGTCTCTTACCTCCGGCACGAATTTCTGCACCACCCACGGCTCGCGGGACATGGCGGCAAAGAGGTCGTAGAGGGAACCGAAATTGAGGTCGTCGCGCTTGAGCCGGAACACCGCCTGGCCGCCGAGGCCGTAAAGCGGCTTCATGACGATGTCGCCGTGCTCGGCGCGGAACGCTTTGATGGCGTCGAGGTCGCGGGTCACCAGCGTCGGCGGCATCAGGTCGGGAAATTCGGTGACGAAGAGTTTTTCCGGCGCGTTGCGCACGTGGGTCGGATCGTTGACCACCAGGGTCCGCGGATGGATGCGATCGAGCAGGTGAGTCGTCGAGATATAGGCGAGGTCGAACGGCGGGTCCTGGCGCAGCAGCACCACGTCGAACGAGGACAGATCGACATGCCGGGCCTCGCCGAGCGTGACATGGTCGCCCGCGGCATCGCGCACCGCGAGCGGCCGCACCGCGGCCGACACCTTGCCCTCGCGCAGGACCAGCCGGTCGGGGGTGTAATAGGACAGCTTGTGCCCGCGGCGTTGTGCTTCCAGCAACAAAGCGAAGGTCGAATCGCCGCGGATATTGATCCGCTCGATCGGGTCCATTTGCACGGCGACGTTCAAGTGCATCTGTCGATTTGGCTCAAATGAACGAGGAGAGGGAACCTCTACGCAATTTTGCCGCCGGCGGCTACGGTGCCGGAGCGGCCTCGCCGCCGCGGCATTCAGCGGCCGGTATCGAAGGCGTTGACGATATGCCGCGGCATCCGGCCGGGCGCGACGAGGATGACGTCGAAGCGGATGTCGTGCTGCGCGTCGTCGGGGTGGTGAGCGAGCCAGAGTTCGGCTGCGGCGATGATGCGGCGCTTGGTGCGCTCGGTCACCGCTTCCGCCGCCTCGGCGACGCGCCCGCGCGCCTTGACCTCAACGAAGACGAGGGTGCGACGGCGGCGGGCGACGATGTCGATCTCGCCGAACGGCGTTTTCCAGCGTCGGGCCGCGATCCGGTAGCCCTTGGCGATGAGCAGCATGGCGGCACGGCTTTCTGCCGAGAGCCCGAGCCGAAACGCGGCGACGCGTTCTTGGCGCGGGCGCGGCGCGGTCGGTCGGTCAAAGGGTCCGGCCGGTTCAGCGCGGCGCGGCACGGCTTGCCTCGTTGGCGAGCGCGAGCGCGCGCTGATAAAGCTCCCGCCGCGGCAGTCCGGTCGCATCCGCCACTTCGCCGACGGCGTCCTTGAGCGAGCCTCGGGCCAGGGCCTGCCGCAGCAAGGCGTCCGCGTCGCCGACATCGGGTCGTTCCGCACGGTGCGCAGGCGCGACGACCAGGACGATCTCGCCGCGCACCTCGCTCGTGGTCGAGCTTTGGGCGAGCGTCGCCAAATCGCCGCGCCGAACCTCCTCATGGATCTTGGTAAGCTCGCGACAGAGCGCGGCCTCGCGCGGTCCGAGTTCGGCGGCGAGATCGGCGAGCGTCGCCGCGATCCGCGGCCCGGTTTCGAACAGGATGAGGGTTGCCGGAATGCGGGCGAGTTCGGCGATGCGCGCGCGCCCCGCGGCGCGTTTGGCCGGCAGGAAGCCGGCAAAGAAGAATTGGTCGGTGGGCAGGCCGGCGACCGTGAGCGCCGCGAGCAGTGCCGAGGGGCCGGGCAACGCCGTGACGGCGTGGCCGGCTTCCTGCGCGGCCCGCACGAGCTTGTATCCGGGATCGGACACGAGCGGCGTGCCGGCATCCGAAACGAGCGCGATGGCGGCGCCTTCGGCGAGCCGCCGCAACAGCATCGGCCGCGCTTTGGCGGCATTGTGGTCGTGGTAGGGCGTCAGCGGGGTCGTGATGGCGTAACGCGCCAACAACTTGCGGGTGACGCGCGTGTCCTCGCAGGCGATCAGATCGGCGCCCGCGAGCGCGGCCAGCGCGCGCACCGTGATGTCGCCCAGATTTCCGATCGGCGTCGCCACCACGTGCAGTCCGGGTGCGAGCCTCGCCACCTCGACCGAAAGGGTTCCGAGGACGTAGCGCCGCGGCGCGCGATCGTCCCGGCCAGGCGGCCTGTCATGCGCATTGTCCATCGAAGGCACTTTACCCCGCGGCGCGCCCGGGGGCAGGGCGGCGGGAGATTCCTTAATCTTTTTGGCTTGGTTAACCATTCGCCCCCAATATGTCAGATTGGCATTGCCGTATGTTGCCGGCGCTCAGGCCTTCAAGGAGAACCGCCGTGCCACCGGAAGTGCAGGTTCAGGAGTTGGCGACGGGGACGACGCGGCGCCGCTCGCTGGCGGGCTTGCTGGCCACGGCCGGTGCCCTTTTGACCGGCTGTTCCGGGGCTTCCAACTATTTCTCGTCGCTTCCGTATTTCTCCTCGACGCCGCCGCGGAGCGCGCCGACGGCGCCCGGCACGACAATCGGGACGGGCGAGGTCAAAGCCGGTCTTATCCTGCCGCTGTCGGCGAGCGGCAATGCCGGCGTTGCCGGACAGGCGATGCGCAACGCGGCGGAAATGGCGCTGAGCGAATTCAATTCTCCCAATATCCAGCTTCTCGTTAAGGACGATGGCGGCGGCGCCGAGCCGGCGCGGCAGGGGGCGCAACAGGCGCTCGATGCCGGTGCCGAGATCATCCTCGGGCCGTTGTTCGCGCAATCGGTCAGTCTCGTCGGGCAGGTGGCGCGGGCGCGCAACGTGCCGGTAATTGCCTTCTCGACCGACGCCAATGTCGCTTCAAACGGCGTCTATCTCCTGAGCTTTCTGCCGGAATCGGACGTCGAGCGCATCGTGCAATATGCGGCTTCGACCGGGAAGCACTCGTTTGCCGCGCTGGTGCCGGACAATCCCTATGGCACGGTGGTCGAGGCGGCGTTCAAGCAGGCCGTCGCGCGCGGCCGCGGCCAGATCGTCGCGCTCGAGCGCTACCCCCACGACAAGGGGGCCATGGCCGCACCGATCAAGAATGTCGCGCAAGCGGCCGGCCGCGCCGACGCCCTCTTTATTCCCGACGGCGGCGATGCCATACCGGACGTCGTCCAGGTGCTGGTCGCCAACGGCGTCAACACCAAGAAGATCCAGCTTCTCGGCACCGGCCTTTGGGACGACCAGCGCATTTTCTTGACGCCGGCGCTCGACGGCGGCTGGTACGCAGGGCCGGATTCCACCGGCTTCCGCAATTTCGCCGCCCGCTATCGTGCGCGCTACAGGCAGGACCCGGCGCGCACGGCGACGCTCGCCTACGACGCGGTCGCGCTCGTCGCCGCACTGGTGAAGACGCAAGGCCCGCGACGATTCAGCGCGCCCGTCCTGACTAATCCGTCGGGCTTTACCGGCATTGACGGTCTGTTCCGCTTTCGTCCCGACGGGACCAACGAGCGCGGGCTCGCGGTGTTTCGCGTCACGCCCTCGGGCGCGCAGATCATCTCTCCGGCGCCGCACAGTTTCGGATCGTCGGCCATTTAGAGTATCCGGGAAAGCCTGCCCCGGACTTGATCCGGGGTGGCAACCGGTTTTCCGAAAAGATCATGCTCCAGGCTCATTGCGCGCAAAGCGAAGCAAGGCCGCTCGGCAAGGACCCCTCGTTTCAAGCCGCCAGGTCCGCCACCACCGCATCGAGCAGGGGAAAGCCAGACATGCTAACGCGCAGGCGTCCGGCCGCGGTCGTCTCGACAAGTCCGTGTTGGTGCAGCGCCGCGATGCGCGCCGGATCGAGCGGACGGCCCGCCAGCGCCGCATAACGCGACGGATCGACGCCCTCGGCGAGCCGCAGACCCATGAGCAGGAATTCGTCGGCCGTCTCCTCGCGCGTGAGCACGTCGTCGGTGACGAGTCCGTGCCCGTTCCGCTCGACGCGCGTGAGCCAGGTCTCCGGCCGTTTTTCGGTTGCGGTGGCGTGTCTGTCGCCGTCGATGTCGAGCCGGCCATGGGCGCCGGGCCCGACGCCGGCATATTCGTGCGCGCGCCAGTAGATGAGATTGTGCCGGCATTCGCCGCCCGGCCGCGCATGATTTGATATTTCATAGGCCGGCAGGCCGTGCGCGGCGCAAATGTCCTGAGTGGTGTCGTAAAGCGCGCGCGCGGTATCCTCGTCCGGCGTTTTGAGCTTGCCCGCCGCATGCAGCGCGGCGAACGGCGTGTCCGGCTCGATGGTCAACTGATAGAGCGAGAGATGCTCGCCGGCCTCGGCGAGGGCGCGGCGCAGCTCGCCCGCCCATTGCCGCGGCGTCTGCCGCGGCCGCGCGTAGATGAGATCGAACGAATAGCGGCCGAAAACGCCGCGGGCGACGGCGAGCGCATCGAGCGCTTCGCGCGCCGAATGCAGCCGTCCAAGCTCGGCGAGCGCGCGATCATCGAGCGCCTGCACGCCGAGCGAGACGCGGTTGATTCCGGCGGCACGATAGCCGCGGAAACGCCCGGCTTCGACGCTGGTCGGATTGGCCTCGAGCGTCACCTCGGCGTCGGGCGCGATGCGCCAGTTGCGCGCCACCGCGTCGATGAGGGCGGCGACCGTCGCTGGCAGCATCAGCGAGGGTGTGCCGCCGCCGAAGAAGATCGTGGAAACAATGCGGCCCGGCACCCGCGCGGCGGTCGCCTCGATCTCGGTGCTAAATGCACGCACGAAGCGCGCCTGGTCGATCGGCGCGCGGCGCACATGGCTGTTGAAGTCGCAATAGGGGCATTTCGACAGGCAGAACGGCCAGTGGATATAGACGCCGAAGGCTTTTTCTTCCTCTCGCGCTGGTCCGTTCTCTTGTCTTCCCCCTCCCGGGTCGCTTCGCGATCCGATCTCCGCCGCAAGCGGGGAAGGAAAAGAATTGTCACCGTCGCTCAAGGCACGCCTCCGCGAGCTTGAGGAAGGCGCGGGCACGATGCGAGAGTCCGTTTCCGCGCGGCGGCAGGCCGTGCTTTTCTTCGCCCGACATTTCACCGAAGGTGCGGTTGTAACCGTCAGGCATGAACATCTGGTCGTAGCCGAAAGCGTTCGGGCCGCGCGGCGGCCAGACGAGCGTGCCGTCGACGCGCCCCTCGAATTCCTCGACCCGGCCGTCCGGCCAGGCGACGCAAAGCGCGGAGATAAAATGCGCCGTGCGGCGCGCGGGCGTGGTCGCGCCGCGCGCGCGCAGTTCTTCTTCGATCTTCTCCATGCCGCGCGCAAAATCGCGGTTCGGCCCGGCCCAGCGCGCCGAGTGAATGCCGGGCGCGCCGCCGAGCGCGTCGACCGCGAGACCCGAATCGTCGGCCAAGGCCGGCAGGCCGGACGCCCGGGCGGCGGCCTCAGCCTTGAGCCGCGCATTGCCGCGGAACGTCGTTGCGGTTTCTTCCGGTTCGTGAAGTCCCATTTCCCCCGCCGATATGGCCTCGACCCGGTACGGCGTCAGCAGTGCGCGCATTTCCATGAGCTTGCCGGAATTGTGCGTCGCGATCAGGAGGCGGCCGCGAACCGGACGACGGGCGACGGACGGCGGAGGACGGATGGTCCCGCGAATTTTCGGCGATGCGTTTTCAGCCGATCTGTCGTCCGTCATCCGTCCTCCCATGCGCCGCTACATCACCGCCAATTTCTGCAGGTCGATGAGCTTGGCCACGCCCTTGCGTGCGAGCGCAAGCAAGGTGGCGAACTGCTCCTCCGAGAACGGCGATTTTTCCGCGGTCGCCTGCACCTCGACGATATGGCCGGAGCCGGTGAGAACGAAATTGGCGTCGGTCTCGGCCCGCGAATCTTCGGCATAATCGAGGTCGAGCACCGCGACCCCGGAATACACGCCGCAGGAGATCGCCGCGATATGGTCGCGCAAGACCTCCTGCTCGATCATTTGCCGCGTCTTCATCCAGGCGAGGCAGTCGTGAAGCGCGATCCAGGCGCCGGTGATCGAGGCGGTGCGGGTGCCGCCGTCGGCCTGGATGACGTCGCAGTCGATGGTGATCTGGCGCTCGCCGAGCGCCTTGAGATCGACCACCGAACGCAGGCTGCGCCCGATCAGCCGCTGGATTTCCACGGTGCGGCCGCTTTGCTTGCCGGCCGACGCCTCGCGGCGCGTGCGCTCCAGCGTGGCGCGCGGAAGCATGCCGTATTCGGCCGTGATCCAGCCGCGCGCCTGGCCTTTGAGCCAGGGCGGCAGGCGATCCTCCAGCGTCGCGGTGACCAGCACGTGGGTCTCGCCGAACTTCACGAAGCAGGAACCTTCGGCGAATTTCACCACGCCGCGCTCGAGCGAGATCGGGCGCAATTCATCGGGCTGTCGGCGGCTCGGCCGCATCGGGGTGTCTCCTGACGACGGCGCGTGGCGCCGCGCCAAGCCTGGCTGATCGTGGCCCAAGTCTTGTAGGATCGGGCGCCGCGACCGACAAGGGCGGAGGCTCCGGCGTTGCGCCAAAGGCCGCTCACATTCACTCGCGCCGTCGCGGCTTGCCGCCACGCCGACGCTTGAAAGAAGGGCTCAAGTGGACAAATCTGCTGCGAGGCGAGGAATTGACCTTGGCCAGCCATGACCTTCCGCTTGCCGCGAGCCAGTTGAGCCTTGCTCAGCTCAACGAGCGTTCGCGCGAGATTTTTCGCCAGATCGTCGAGAGCTATCTGGCGACTGGCGAGCCGGTCGGCTCGCGCAATCTGGCGCGCATCCTGCCGATGACCTTGTCGCCGGCCTCGGTGCGCAACGTCATGGCGGACCTCGAACAACTCGGCCTCGTCTATGCGCCGCACATATCGGCCGGGCGGCTGCCGACCGAGATGGGGTTGCGGTTTTTCGTCGATGCCCTGATGCAGGTCGGCGACCTCACCGAGCACGACCGCAAGGCGATCGAGGCCCAGGTTGCAGGCGCGGGCCAGTCGAAGTCCGTCGAAGCGGTGCTCATCGAAGCCTCCGGCCTGCTCTCGGGCTTGAGCCGCGCCGCGGGCGTGGTGCTCACCGCGAAGTTGAATCAGCGGCTCAAGCATGTCGAGTTCGTGCGGCTCGAGCCCGAGCGCGCGCTCGTGGTTCTCGTCGCCGAGGACGGCCAGATCGAGAATCGCATCCTCAACATCCCGATCGGCCTGCCGACCGCGGCGCTGATCGAGGCGACAAATTTTCTCAATGCGCGCATCCGCGGCCGCACCCTTGCCGACGCCAAGACCGAGATCGAGCGGAGGCTCGAGGAAGGCCAAGCCGAACTCGATCAGCTCACGCAGAAGATCGTCGCCGCCGGCTTGGCGAGCTGGTCGGGCGGCGAAAACGACGAGCGCAAGCTGATCGTGCGCGGCCAGGCGAACTTGCTCGAAGACCTCAAGGCGATCGCCGACCTGGAGCGGGTGCGGCTCCTGTTCGACGATTTGGAGACGCGGCGCGACGTGATCGACTTGCTCGGCCGCGCCGAGCGGGCCGAAGGGGTGCGCATTTTCATCGGCTCGGAGAACAAGTTGTTTTCGCTTTCGGGCTCCTCCACGATCGTCGCGCCCTACCATGATGCGTCGGGCCGCATCGTCGGCGTTCTCGGCGTGATCGGCCCGACCCGGCTCAACTATGCGCGCATCATCCCCATGGTGGATTATACCGCCAAGGTTGTCAGCAAGCTGCTGGCGGGCTGATTTTCGTCCAGCCGCCCGGTCCCGGTCGGGGGGCCGCGCGCTTGATTTTTGCGCGCCCAGCCCTGATATGCCGGGCAGCAAGACGATGGGAATGGACATGACGGAACAGACCGCTCGTGCTGAGGACGCGGCGGCCCCGCCGGAGGCTGCCGCGTCTGACAATCGGCCGGATCCGCCGCAGGCCGATGCGGGAGTGCTTGCCGCCGAGCTCAAGGACAAGCTCCTGCGCACGCTCGCCGAGATGGAGAATCTCCGCAAGCGCACCGAGCGCGAGGTTGCCGAGGCGCGCCTTTATGGCGTCGCATCGTTCGCGCGCGACCTCCTTGGCGTCGCCGACAATATGCGCCGCGCGCTCGACGCGGTGTCGCCGCAGCTGCGCGCGAGCGCCGAGGCCGGGGTGCGGGCGCTCATCGACGGCGTCGAGTTGACCGAGCGCGAGCTGTTGAAGGCGTTGGAGAAGAACGGCGTGCGCCAGTTCACGCCGCGGGGCGAGAAATTCGATCCCAATTTGCACCAGGCCATGTTCGAAGTGCCCGATCCGTCGGTGCCGGCGGGCAGCATCGTCGAGGTCGTGCAGCCGGGCTACATGATCGGCGAGCGCGTGCTGCGGCCGGCTTTGGTCGGGGTGTCGAAGGGCGGCCCCAAATCCGCGCCGTCCCCGCCGTCGGTCAACGATAACACCACGGTTGCGGTGCAGGATTCCTGAATCGATCGCGCGGTAGCGTCCTAGAGCAGGATGACTTCTCTTCGAGTCGTCATCCCGCTCCAGCTTCTTGGTGGAGCATGATCTTTTCGGAAAACCGGTTTCCACCCCGGATCAAGTCCGGGGCAGGCTTTTCCGGATCATGCTCTAATTTCGACGACGGCGTCTATTCCAGCCGGCCAGAAAAATGAGGCCGGCGAAGGCCAGGACCGAGATTAAAGTGGATTTCCAGGTGGAAAATTCGAACGCGCCGATAAACAAGGCAACCCAAGCCGCAAGGAATAGAATTAACAATCCGATAACCCACTCATGGACCTTACGCATCGCGCCGGTTCATTTCGGCTCGACGCTGTCGCGCACCGCGCGTAAGCGCGCCAACACGCTCGTCCAGTTCTCGACCGGCGCGATGCCGGTCATTTGCAAGAAACCGCTGCCGCCGAAGCGCAGCCATTGCACCACCATCACATCGATTCCGGTGCGCGCGTCCTTGGCTTCCGCCATGGTCTGGTATCCCATCTGACCGTTGATGCGCAACGGCTCGGACATCGTGACGTGGACATCCATGATTCCGCCGATGTCGTTGAAAGCCGATCGGGCGAAATCGGCGTACTTGTCCGGGTCCGAAGGGCCGCCCGGCACGGCGGCGACCAGCAAACGGGCATCGAGACCTTGCCGGGGCGCCTCCTTGGACCGATCATCTTTGGACGCATCGGCGGAGTTTTCCTTGGGCGCGTCGCCCAAAACGAGAGCGCGGCCGCGCAGGACGGTTTCGATGTGGAATCCGGCGAGGTCTCCGACCGCGAACGGCAGGAGCCCGAGTTCCTCCGCGTCCGGAACCGTTGGGCGCACCGCCAGCGTCGTCAATGCGGCGCGAACGACACGATCCGGATAGGAGCTGTCCTGCTCGGGGACCTGGACGGTAACGAGGGCGGTGAGATCGTCCGCCGGCATCACCAGGAGCCACTTGCGATAGCGTTCCTTGTCGGCCACTTGCCGGCCGGTGAGGAGAAATCCCTTGCCGATTTTGAGTTGGATTGGCTCGCGTTTCTGCAGGCTGATCCCCTGCTTCTTCAGGGCCTCGGCATCCAGCGCTTTCTCGATCTGGGGATAGGCCGCGGCCGGCAACGCGAGGATCAGAATGGCGGCGTTCTTGCTCGGGTCTGCGAAACCCGCGAACGTGTCGCTTGCCACCATACCGGCGGGCGGAACGAGCCCGATCCGCGAACCGGGTGGGAAAATCGGATCCGCCGGCTGCGCCGGCAGGGCAAGGATCGTGAGCGCGAACAGGATGGCGCAACCGGCGCAGGCTCTGATCAGATAAAATTTGGCGTTACCCATGATCCGGGTTTCCTGCAGCCGGCCGATGCTTGGTCGCGGCCGCCGGGTGCGTGACTCGCCGCAGGGTCAGATTGATCCGTCCGCCCTGCGGGAGCAAGGTCGATGTGCCGGGATAGATCCGATCGACGCCGTGAAAGGCGAGCCGCGCGGCGCCGCCGAGAACGAGCACGTCGCCGGAGCCGAGGCGGAAGGACTGCGTCGGCGCACGGCGTTGCGTCCCGCCGACGCGGAACAGGCAGGAATCGCCGAGCGAAACCGAGATCACCGGCGCAGCGAAGTCCTCTTCGTCGCGATCCTGATGCAGCCCCATTTTCGCCGCCGGGCCGTAGAAATTGACGAGGCACGCCTCCGGCGCGTGCGGATAGCGGCCAAGCTCGTCCCACAGGACGACGAGCGCCGCCGGCATCGGCGGCCAGGGCCGGCCGGTCTCCGGATGCGTGCGCTGGTAACGGTAGCCGTTTGCATCCGAAACCCAGCCGAGCGGCCCGCAATTCGACATGCGCACCGACATCGGCCGTCCCGACTGCGGCAGGCGCGGCGTGTAGAGCGGCGCCGCGGCCAAGACGGCATTCACCGCCGCAACGAGCGCCGCCTGTTGCGCGCGATCGAGATAGCCGGGGTAGAAGCGCACGCCCCCCGGCTCCATCGCTACCGGCCTTGGCGCCGCGGCGGAGGCGGGCTTGACCACTGTCTTCATCGGATTTTTACCGCTTGTCATCACGGTCTCCGACATGTCCCTTTTCTCGCCGCGGGTCGGGATCGTGGCGCGCGCCGCTCCGTCCAGCACAATACCGATCGACGATTTTTATGCCAAATGGATGGTCGGCGCGGCCGTATTTTTCATCACGCTCGAGATTTTTCATCTCGTGCTCGCGGGGCTGCCGCCGATCAGGAAACCGTGGATCGACGACACGAATTTTGTCGTCGGTCGCGATTTCCTCAACACCTGGATGGGTGGCCGCTCCGCTTTCTTCGGCGGACCGGCGCCGTGGTTCGATCTCCGGGTCTATAACGCAGCGATCCACGCAGTGCTCGGCGTTCACTATCAGGAACAATACTGGTCGTACCCGCCGCACGTGGTGCTGTTCATCTGGCCCTTCGGCCTGATGCCGTATTTGCCCGCCTATATAGCTTGGTGCGTGATCGGCATTGGGCTTTATGTCTTCGCCTGTTCCAGCGCCGTTCCCCGCCGGCGTCTTTTGTTCCTCGCGGTCGCGCCCGCCGTCGCGGTGTGCATCTTCTTCGGGCAAAACGGCTTTTACACCGCGGCGCTGCTGATCGGCGGACTGCTGTGGCGAGCGCGCCGGCCGGTGCTCGCCGGTGTCCTGTTCGGCATTCTCACCGTCAAGCCGCAGATCGGACTTATGCTCCCCGTGGTCTTGCTGCTGGAGCGGCGCTGGGCGACTATCGCGGCGGCCGTGATTACCGCGGCAGTTCTCGCTGCGCTGACCGCCATGCTGTTCGGCTGGAATATTTGGATCGAGTTCTGGCAAAAGGTCGTCCCGCAGCAGGAGTGGCTCACGCGGGAATGGCTCGCGCAATATGGCGACGGAGGGCTGGTGGCAATAGTATCGTCGGTGGTCTTCGGCATGCATCTCATGCGGCTGCCGCTCGGCGTCGATTGGGCGGTCCAGTGGGTTGTTTCCGCGCTCGCGCTCGGCGCGCTGGTGTGGACCTACAGCAAGCGCCGCGATCCGGCGCTCTCGCTTGCGTTGCTCGTCACCGCCACCTTTCTCTTTACGCCGTATATTCTCAATTACGACATGGTGGTCTTCACGTTTGTGGTCGCGCTGCTGCTCGCGCGCGCCGACAACACTGCAGGCGATCGTTGGCTGCTGTTAGCGGTTTGGTCGCTGCCAGTGACCATGATACTCGCGTCCATCGGCAAGATTCCGCTCGCTCCGATCGTGCTGGTCGCGTTCGCGGCCCGGCTGGTCTGGCGCTTGGCGCACGATGACGGACGCGAAGTCCGGCCGCTGCTTGCGCCAACCGTCCGCATGCCCGCTGCCGCCTCCGCTTGACCTACGCCGCGCGCGGTTCGGCCATTTTCTCCGGAACGAGACGCACGCTGTCGAGCGCCAGGCGCGCCTCGGATTCCCCGGCCTCGTGATATTCGGCGTCCTCGTTGACGTTCCATACGTCGTAAAGCCGCGCCCCGGCGAGGATGTTTCGCGCCGCGAGCATCGCCGTCATCATCGCGTGGTCCTGGTTGTTGTATTTGTGCATGCCGTTGCGGCCGACCAGGTGCAGCGTCGGGTAGCTATCCTCGAGGTCGAGCCGGACGGCCGCGATGGCGTCGCGATAACCTTCGTCGTAGACCGGATAGGCCTTGGCTTGGCGCACGACGCAGGCATCGACCACGTCGTCGGCGCCGACGAGGCCGATCTGCGCCGATTCCTTTTTCGCCAGCGCGATGAGATCGCGGTCGGACGCCGCCCACAGGCCGTCGCCTTCGAAACAGAAATATTCGAGGCCAAGGCAGCTCATGCCGGCGGGCACCATCTCCGGCGACCAGGAGCGGAAGTTCTGCACCCGGCCGACCTTCACGCTCGGGTCGTGGATGTAGATCCAGTTGTCGGGGAACAGCCCGTCCTTGCGCACCATCAGCGCGACGGTGAGGAAATCGCGGTAGCGCAGCGCGCGGGCATGCAGGAGCGAGATCGGCGTCGGCTTGATCCGCTCCACCAGGTCGCGCACCGGCGCCGAGCTGACGACGTGGCGCGCCGTATAGCTTTCGCGCTGGCCGCCGGCGGCCGCAACCTCGATGCGCCAAAGCTTGCGGGCGGCGTCGAATTCGAGCGCGACCAGCTCGCGCTCCATCAGGATGCGGCCGCCTTGCGCCCTGATCCTGCGCGCCGCCGTCTCCCACATCATGCCCGGCCCCTTGCGCGGGTATTGGAAGCTCTCGATCAGCGTCTTGACGGTGTCGCCGCCGGCGTTCGCCCCGTCCTTGGCCTTGCGGCCGATCCGCAGAGATCGCCTGAGGCCGTTGATGATGGCCGTGCTGAGGTCAAGGCCCTTGATGCGCTGCGCCGCCCAATCGGCGGAAATCTCGTCGCACGACATGCCCCACACCTTTTCGGTGTAGGTCTTGAAGAAAATCTGGAACAGCCGTTCGCCGAACTGGTTGCGCACCCAGTCGTGGAACGTACGCGCCGGCGCGACGGGGAAGAGTTTCGCATGGGTGTAGGACGCCAGGCACGCCGCACTGGTGAACACGCCGAGCTTGATGAGCGCTTCGAACGCCCTGAGCGGATAAGAGAAGAACTCACCGTTGTAGTAGATGCGCGACAGCCGCGGCCGCGCGATGAAATCGTCGGGCAGGATCTCCCGCCACAGCGCGACGACCTCCTTTGACTTCGAGAAGAAGCGGTGGCCGCCGATGTCGAACAGGAAGTTTTTGTAGGCGACGGTGCGGCTGATGCCGCCCACATAGACCGGATCGCGCTCGATCACGAGGACGGACCGGCCTTGCTTGGCCAGGCAATAGGCCGCGGTCAGCCCGGCGGGCCCGGCGCCGATCACGAACGTCTCAGCATCGACGGACGTGGGGTAAACGCTCATGCCGGCCTTCAGGCGGGGCGCCGCGGCCGGAAGGCGAACAGCGCCTGGCCGTTATAGGAGACGCACGCGCCGGCGGCGGCGCCGATGAGCACGGCAAGCTGCGGCGTTTTGGCGAGGACGGTGACGACGAGGACCGCGAACACCGCATAGCTCATGACCTGCGCCGCGGCGGCGACGGCGGCGTAGCGCATCGCTTCATCGGCCGTGCGGCGGCCGCTGCGATCGAAGGTGAGCGCGCGGTTGAGCCGCCAGGTCACGAGCGTCGCGACGGCGAGTGAGACGAGCCGCGCGAGCAGCGGGTGCGGGCCGTAGCCGATGACGAACGTGAAGACCGCGAGATCGGTGATGAGGCCGAGGCCGCCGACGCCGAGAAAGCGAAGCGGCCGTGGAAGGACCCCGATGAACTTGCGGACGGGATCAAGGTCGGCGGCCGCGGGCGTGGCCGGTGCGCCCATCCCGGCGCCGAATTCGAGGTCGCTGACGCACATGACGCTTCCTTGCCTGCGGGCGGCAGTTCTGACCTCGTTTCCGGCCGGCCGTTCTCCTTTCGCCCGCGCCATCCGTGGCAGATTTTCCTTAATGGCGGGCTAGCGCGGTCGGGCGCATTCGCGGCTGCGCGCGATACCGTTAAGAGACCCTCACCGGGAGAGACCCTCGCCGCGATCATTGCTGGCTGGCTCGACGCCGCGTCCTTCTGGCGGCATTGACCGGCCTTCCCATCGGTCATGCCGCCTTGCAGCCCGATCACGCCCTCCTATATGAGCCAAGGGAAATCGCCTGGAAATCGCGCTAGGTGACGGTGAGACTGTGAGGGGGTTGGCCGCGGGCGCCTTTGGGCCTGCCCGACCTGCCGGAAAAAAGAGGATGAGCACCATGGCCAAGGTCATCGGCATCGATCTCGGGACCACGAATTCGTGCGTCGCCGTCATGGAAGGCAAGACGCCCAAGGTCATCGAGAACGCCGAGGGTATGCGCACGACGCCCTCCATCGTCGCTTTCACGGACGAGGGCGAGCGACTGGTCGGCCAGCCGGCCAAGCGGCAGGCGGTCACCAATCCCGAGCGCACGATCTTTGCGGTCAAGCGCCTGATCGGCCGGCGCTACGACGACCCGATGGTGGAGAAGGACAAGAAGCTCGTCCCCTACAAGATCGTCCGCGCCTCCAACGGCGACGCCTGGGTCGAGATCGAGGGCAAAGCCTATTCGCCCTCGCAGATTTCCGCCTTCGTGCTGCAGAAGATGAAGGAGACGGCGGAAGCCTATCTCGGCGCGAAGGTCGAGCAGGCGGTCATCACCGTTCCCGCCTATTTCAATGACGCGCAGCGCCAGGCGACCAAGGACGCCGGCAAGATCTCCGGCCTCGAAGTCTTGCGCATCATCAACGAGCCGACGGCGGCGGCGCTCGCTTACGGGCTCGACAAGCAGAAGTCGGGCACGATCGCGGTCTACGACCTCGGCGGCGGCACCTTCGATATTTCCATTCTCGAAATCGGCGACGGCGTGTTCGAGGTGAAGTCGACCAACGGCGACACCTTCCTCGGCGGCGAGGATTTCGACATGCGGCTGGTCAATTACCTGGCCGACGAGTTCCAGAAGGAGCAAGGCATCGATCTGCGCCGCGACAAGCTCGCTTTGCAGCGGCTCAAGGAATCGGCGGAAAAGGCCAAGATCGAGCTTTCATCCACGACGCAGACCGAGATCAACCTGCCGTTCATTACCGCCGATGCGTCCGGACCGAAGCACCTGACCATGAAGCTCACCCGCGCCAAATTCGAGGCGCTGGTCGATGACCTGGTGCAAAAGACGATCGAGCCGTGCCGGCAGGCGCTCAAGGACGCCGGCCTTTCCGCGGCCGAGATTAACGAGGTCGTCCTGGTCGGCGGCATGACCCGCATGCCCAAGGTGCAGGAGATCGTCAAGCAGCTGTTCGGCAAGGAGCCGCACAAGGGCGTCAATCCCGACGAGGTGGTCGCGGTCGGCGCCGCGATCCAGGCCGGCGTGCTCCAGGGCGACGTCAAGGACGTGCTGCTGCTCGACGTGACGCCGCTGTCACTCGGCATCGAGACGCTGGGCGGCGTGTTCACCCGGCTCATCGACCGCAACACCACGATCCCGACCAAGAAGAGCCAGGTGTTCTCCACCGCCGAGGACGGCCAGACCGCGGTGACCATCCGCGTGTTCCAGGGCGAGCGCGAGATGGCGGCCGACAACAAGCTGCTCGGCCAGTTCGATCTCATTGGCATTCCGCCGGCGCCGCGCGGCGTGCCGCAGATCGAGGTCGCCTTCGACATCGACGCCAACGGCATCGTCAACGTGTCGGCCAAGGACAAGGGCACCGGCAAGGAACAGCAGATCCGCATCCAGGCCTCGGGCGGCCTGTCCGAAGGCGATATAGAGCGCATGGTCAAGGATGCCGAGGCGCACGCCGAAGAAGACAAGAAGCGCAAGGCCGAGGTCGAGGCCAAGAATCACGCCGAGGCTCTCGTCCACTCGACCGAGAAGACGCTTGCCGAGCACGGCGCGAAGGTCGGAGAAGCCGACCGGCGCGCGATCGAGAACGCCATGGCCGATCTCAAGGAAGCCTTGAAAGGCAACGATGCGGCCGCGATCGCGGCAAAGACCAACGCCTTGGCGCAAGCCGCGATGAAGCTCGGCGAGGCGATGTACAAGCAATCGGCCGAGCCGCCGGCGGGTGGCGCCGGCGCCGGTGCCGGTGCGGCCGACGGCAAGAAGGACGATGTCGTCGACGCCGAGTTCACCGAAGTCGACGACGACAAGAAGAACAAGAAATCCGCCTGAGCCGGCGAGGCGCGTCATGCCGCGGCGACTTGTCAGATCCGCACCCCCGCGCGCAAAACGGGGGTGCACGTTTTTGAAGCGGAACGGTCGGACCTCATCGGGGGAGTGATGGCCAAGCGCTGCTATTACGACATTCTCTCGGTCGAGCGTACCGCGAGCGACGGCGACATCAAGGCCGCCTTCCGCAAGCAGGCGATGGCCTGCCATCCGGATCGCAATCCCGGGGACAAGGAGGCCGAGCACCGGTTCAAGGAGGTCAACGAGGCCTACGAGGTTTTGCGGGACCCCGACAAACGGGCGGCCTATGATCGTTTCGGCCACGCCGCGTTCGAGCACGGCACCGGCATGGGCGCCGCCCACGGTTTCGGCGCCGACTTTGCCACCACCTTCTCGGATATTTTCGACGACCTGTTCGGCATGAGCGGCCGCCGCGGCCGCGGCTCCGTGCGCGAGCGCGGCGCCGATCTGCGCTACAACATGGAGATTTCCCTGCACGAAGCCTATGCGGGCAAGACGGCGCAGGTGCGTATTCCGACCTCCGTCACCTGCGAAGCCTGCTCCGGCACCGGCGCCAGGTCCGGCACCAAGCCGAAGGCCTGTCCGCTGTGCGGCGGCTATGGCAAGATCCGCCACGCCCAGGCCTTCTTCACGCTGGAGCGCACCTGCCCCAACTGCCAGGGCCGCGGTCAAGTAATCGACAGCCCCTGCCTGTCGTGCGCCGGTTCCGGCCGCGTCACGCGCGAGCGGACCCTGTCGGTCAATATCCCGGCCGGCGTCGAGGACGGCACGCGCATCCGGCTCGCCGGCGAGGGCGAAGCGGGCGTGCGCGGCGGGCCTCCGGGCGATCTCTACATCTTCCTGTCGATCGCGGCGCATCCTTTCTTTCAGCGCGACGGCGCCGACCTGCATTGCCGCGTGCCGATCTCCATGGTGACGGCGGCGCTGGGCGGCGAGTTCGAGGTGCCGACGATCGACGGCGGCAAGACGCGGGTCAAGGTGACGGAGGGCACGCAATCCGGCCGGCGCTTCCGTCTGCAGGGCAAGGGGATGCCGGTGCTGCGCGCGCGGCAGAGCGGCGACATGTACGTGCAGGTCGTCGTCGAGACGCCGCAAAAGCTCACGCGCAAGCAGCGCGAGCTTCTGGCCGAATTCGACCGGCTTTCATCGACCGAGACGCAGCCCGAATCCTCGGGTTTCTTCGGCAAAGTCAAGGAGTTCATCGACGGCCTGGGCGGCAGCCGCGCCAATTCCGCTTGACGCCGACCCCCGCGCCGAACGGCTGGCCTTTGCCTCCCAGATGGTCTAGAAAAGCGGCATTTCCGCGTGTGTGGTATCCATGCCGCTTTCGGCCCTGCGACATTTTGAGCAAAAGATTGGGCGTCAACTCCGGCTCCTGGAGGTCAGGAAGACCATTATCGAGCGCAACATCGGGCGCCAGATCCGGCTGCTCGAGCGCACGCGCGACGGCATCGGCCGCAAGATCGAGGAGCAGGTCCGACAATTCGAGCGCAAGAGGGGGATTCGCCTCGACGACGAGGTGCGCTTCCTGCGCTCCTGGATCGAACGGCCGTTGACGATCGGGGCCGTGACCCCCTCGGGCAAAATTCTCGCGCGCACCATGGCGCGGTATGTCGATCCCCATAGCGACGGACCTGTGGTCGAATTGGGGCCGGGCACCGGACCGGTGACGCAGGCATTGGTGCAAGCCGGGATCGCGCCGTCGCGCCTCGTGCTCGTCGAATTCAATTCGGCGTTCTGCAAGATCCTGCGTTCGCGTTACCCCGAGGCCACGCTGGTCGAGGGCGACGCATACAGCTTGCGCCGATTGTTGGAAACCCTGCTGCTGCAACCCGCCGCCGCGGTCGTATCGGGGCTGCCGCTGGTCACCAAGCCGATCAAGATGCGCCTGCGGCTCATTCGCGACGCCTTCGACCTCATGCTGCCCGGCGCGCCATTCGTGCAGTTCACCTATTCGGTGGCGTCGCCGTTGCCCAGGCGCCTCGGCGGCTTCTCGGCGGAAGCTTCCGAGCGCATCTGGATGAACCTGCCGCCGGCCCGCGTGTGGGTCTATCGGCGCGCCTGACGACGGAGGACAGACGACAGATACGCGGCTATGCTCTCGTCCGCCCTCCATCGTCTGTCGTCCGTCCTCCGACCATGCCCGCTCCGAAAATCCTGGTCATCGCCGGCTCGCTGCGTTCGGGTTCGCACAATGCGCGGCTCGCCGCGCTCGCGGCCAAGGAGCTTGCGCTCGCCGAGGCCGACGTGACGCGTATCTCGCTCCTTGATTATCCGCTGCCGATCTACGACGCCGACTTCGCCGCCGATGCCGGAATGCCGCGGCCGGCGGTGCAGCTCAAGCACATGCTGGAGGCGCATCGGGGCGTATTCATCGCCAGCCCCGAATACAGCGCCTCGGTGACGCCACTCCTCAAGAACAGCATCGATTGGATTTCGCGCGTGCGCGAGCATGGCGAGCCGAGCTACGCCGCCTTCAAAGGCCGCGTCTTTGCCCTCGGCTCGGCCTCGCCCAGCTCGGCCGGCGGCGTGCGCTCGCTGATCGCGCTGCGGCAGATTCTGGAACTCGGCTGCGGCGCGCTGGTGCTGCCGGAGCAGATCACGGTCGGCCGTGCCGACCAGGCCTTCGACGAGATGGACAACCTCAAGGACGAGAAACTCGCCGCGGCATTGAAGGTGCTCGCCCGCCGCCTCGTCGAGATGGCGGCGATGATGGCCGGGGGAGCGGAATGACGGAGGATGCGGCGGTGGCGATTGAGCCGCGCGAGCGCCTGATCGTCGCGCTCGATTTGTCCTCGGTCGAGGCGGCGCGGGCCATGGTGGCGCGCCTCGGCGAGTCGGTGTCGTTCTACAAGATCGGCTATCAGCTCGCCCTTGACGGCGGGCTCGATTATGCGCGCACATTGATCGGCGCCGGCAAGCGCGTCTTTCTCGACCTCAAGCTTCACGACATCGGCAACACGGTGGCGCAGGGCGTGAAAGGCGCGGCTCGGCTCGGCGCCACGTTCCTCACCGTGCATGGCTATCCGCGGACTATGCAGGCCGCGGTCGAGGCGCGCGAGGCGCCGTTGCGCATTCTCGCGGTCACGGTGCTGACCTCCTATGATGACGGCGACCTCGCCGCCGCCGGCTACGATTGCACCGTGCGCGCTCTCGCCGCCAGGCGCGCCGCGCAGGCGCGTGCCGTCGGCGTCGATGGCGTGGTTTGCTCGGCCGAGGAAGCGGCGGATTTGCGCGCGATCGTCGGCACCGGAATGATACTGGTGACGCCGGGCATTCGGCCGGCCGGCGCCGAACGCGGCGATCAGAAGCGGATCATGACGCCGGCCGCGGCCGCCGCCGCCGGCGCCGATTATCTCGTGGTCGGCCGGCCGGTCATCGAAGCGGCCGATCCCAGGGCGGCGGCGCAGGCGATCATCGGCGACATTGCGCAGCAATCGGCAAAGGAGTGAAACGGCATGGCCAAGGGTTACTGGATCGTGCATCTCGATGTGCACAACCAAGAGGGTTACAAGGCCTATGTCGCTGCCAATGCCGCCATCTTCCGCAAATTCGGTGCCCGTTTCGTCGTGCGGGTTGGCCAATTCGAATGCGTCGAAGGCGCGACACGTTCGCGGCAAGTCGTGATCGAGTTTCCCGATTACGCCACAGCGCTCGCCTGCTACCGCTCGCCCGAATACCAGGCCAACATCAAGGTCCGGCAGCCGTATTCGAGCGCCGATTTCATTATCGTCGAGGGCTATGACGGCCCGCAGCCATAGCTCCTTTTTTGTCGTCCCGCCGACCCGAAGGAAAGCGGTTGATTTGCCGCGCCGCGGCCGCCCGGCTATATCCGCGCAACCGGAGGCGGGCCGATGGCGGCGGCAAATTCTGATATGCGACTGGTGGTCGCCGGCGCCGGCGGGCGCATGGGGCGCGCGCTCGTGCATGCCATGGCGGCGACCAGGGGCGTGAGGCTTGCCGGCGCGGTCGAGGCTTTGGATTCCGCCGTGATCGGCCGCGATGCCGGCGAGCTTGCCGGCCTCGGGCGAAACGGCGTCGAAGTCGTCAGCGACGTGGCGCCGCTGCTCAAGCAGGCCGACGGGTTGATCGAGTTCACGCTTCCTGCCGTTACGCCGGCATTGGCGGAACTCACGGCCGCCGCCGGCATCGTGCACGTCATCGGCACTACCGGCCACTCGGCTGAAGAGGAAGCGGTCATCGCCAAGGCGGCCAACCGTGCGCGCATCGTCAAATCCGGCAATATGAGCCTCGGCGTCAATCTCCTCGCTGCCTTGGTCAAGCGTGCGGCGCGGACGCTCGGCGATGATTACGACGTTGAAATTCTGGAAATGCATCACAACAAAAAGATCGACGCGCCTTCCGGTACCGCGCTGATGCTCGGCCGCGCGGCGGCGGCGGGCCGCGGCATCGACCTCGACCGGTACGCGGTGCGCGGGCGCGACGGCATGACGGGGCCGCGTCGCGCCGGCGATATCGGCTTCGCGGCGCTGCGCGGCGGCACCGTGGTCGGCGAACACAGCGTGATCTTCGCCGGCCCGGCCGAGCGCATCGAGCTGACGCACCGCGCCGAAGACCGCATGATCTTCGCCCGCGGCGCGCTGCGCGCGGCCCTGTGGGCACGCGGCAAGAAGCCGGGGCTTTATTCGATGGCCGACGTGCTCGGGCTCGCGGATATCTGAGCGGCTTCGCACGGATCGAGGA
This sequence comes from Xanthobacteraceae bacterium, assembly GCA_030037895.1. Taxonomy (GTDB): domain Bacteria; phylum Pseudomonadota; class Alphaproteobacteria; order Rhizobiales; family Xanthobacteraceae; genus BOG-931. Next base: position 52,730 of record JASHPW010000033.1, read on the forward strand.
AAGGAGGGCGAATGGGCGACCGCATTCTCGTGCTCGTGCGCCATGGCGAGAGCGAATGGAACAAAAAGAACCTGTTCACCGGCTGGCGCGATGTCGATCTCACCGAGACGGGGATCGCGGAGGCGCGTGCGGCCGGGCACGGGCTCGCGGCGCAAGGCTTCCGCTTCGATGTCGGCTTCACCTCGGCGCTTATTCGCGCCCAACGCTCGCTCGACCTGATGCTCGAAGAGTTGGGGCAGAAAGGCGTTCCCGTGTTCAAGAACCGGGCGCTCAACGAGCGCGATTACGGCGACCTCACCGGCCTCAACAAGGACGATGCGCGCACCAAGTGGAGCGCCGAGCAGGTGCGGACCTGGCGGCGCTCCTACGATGTCGCGCCGCCCGGCGGCGAGAGCCTTAAGGATACCGCGGCGCGGGCGTTGCCCTATTACATCCAGGACATCCTGCCGCGCGTGTTGCGCTGCGACGACGTGCTCGTCTCCGCCCACGGCAATTCGCTGCGCGCGCTGGTCATGGTGCTCGAACGCCTGTCGCCGGAGGAGATCGTCGCGCGCGAGATCGCGACCGGCGTGGCCCTCATTTACCGGCTCAACGCCGACTCGACCGTGGCGGAGAAGCGCGAGCTCGCGGCGTAGCGGTTATCGCCACGCTCAGAGCATGATCCGGAAAAAGCCTGCCCCGGACGTGATCCGGGGTGGAAACCGGTTTTCCGAAAAGATCATGCTCCACCAAGAAGCTGGAGCGGGATGACGACTCGAAGAGAAGTCACCCCGCTCTATGCGGCGGCGGCAACCCGCCCCGCCTCCCAGCCGAGCATGGCGTGCTTGCGGGTCATGCCCCAATGGTAGCCGGTCAGTTCGCCGGATTTGCCGATGACGCGATGGCAGGGCACCACGAAGGCGACCGGGTTTTTGCCGACCGCGGCGCCGACCGCGCGGCTGGCGGCCGGCGTGCAGACCTTGTTGGCGACAGCCGAATA
>JASHPW010000034.1 GCA_030037895.1 Xanthobacteraceae bacterium
CTTGGTGCCGCCGGCCGACAGCATGGCGAGATAGCGCTCGGCAAAACCTTCGGCGGCATGCTCGTAGACGGCGTAGAGCGAATTCACCAGGCAATCGCCGAACGCGTAGGCGTAGACGTAGAACGGCGAGTGGATGAAATGCGGAATGTAGGCCCAGAAGGTCTCGTAGCCGGGCTTGATCTCGATCGCGGGACCGAGGCTTTCGCGCTGGACGTCGAGCCATAATTCGCCGATCCGCTCCGCGGTCAGCTCGCCGCGCTTGCGTTCGGTGTGGACGGCGCGCTCGAAGGTGTAGAACGCGATCTGCCGCACCACGGTGTTGATCATGTCCTCGACCTTGGCGGCGAGCATGGCCTTGCGTTCTTTCTTGTCGGCGGTAGCGGCGAGCAGCTTCTTGAAAGTCAGCATCTCGCCGAACACGCTCGCGGTTTCCGCGAGCGTCAGCGGCGTCGGCGCCATCAGCGCGCCGTTGGGCGCGGCCAGCACCTGATGCACGCCGTGGCCGAGCTCGTGGGCGAGCGTCATCACGTCGCGCGGCTTGCCCTGGTAGTTGAGCAGCACATAGGGATGCGCCGACGGCACGGTCGGATGCGCGAAGGCGCCCGGCGCCTTGCCCGGCCGCACCGGCGCGTCGATCCAGCGATCGTCGAAAAAGCGCGCGGCGATTTCCGCCATTTGCGGAGAGAATGTGCGGTAGGCCGTCAGCACCGTGTCCCGGGCCTCGGCCCAGCCGACGGTGCGCGTCTTGACCTGCGGCAAGGGCGCGTTGCGGTCCCAATGCGGCAGCCGTTTCTTTCCGAACCATCGCGCTTTGAGCGCGTAATAGCGGTGCGAGAGCCGCGGATAGGCGGCGCGCACGGCGGCAACCAGCGCCTCGACCACTTCGCGCTCGACCCGGTTCGACAAATGGCGCTCGTCGGCGATGTCGGCAAAACCGCGCCAGCGGTCGGAGATTTCCTTGTCCTTGGCGAGCGTGTTGGTGATGAGCGCGAACTGCCGGATGTTGGTCTTGAAGATGCGCGCCAGGGCCTGCGCGGCGGCCTTGCGCTTTTGCCCCGAGCGGTCCTGCATGAGGTTGAGCGTCGGCTCGATGGCGAGCGATTCGCCCAGAACCTTGAAACGCAGGTTGGCGATGGTCGCATCGAACTGCCGGTTCCAGGCCGAATAGGCCGTCACCGACTTTTCGTGGAAGAGCTGCTCGACGCGGTCTTCGAGCTGATACGGCTTGTAGCGGCGCACGTCCTCGAGCCAGGGCCGGTAATGGCCGAGCGCGGGATCGGCCGTCGCCTTTTCCAGAAGCGTATCGTCGATGCGGTTGAGTTCGAGCGTGAAGAACAGGAGATGGGTCGAGGCCGCGGTCAGCCGTTCCTGCACGTCGCCGTAAAACTTGGTGCGCGCGGGATCGACCGTGTCGCCGGCGTGCACGAGCGCGGCGTAGGAGCCGAGCCGCCCCATGAGGTCGTCGATCGCTTCATAGCGGCGCACCGCCGCGGCGAGCCCCGCGCCCGACGGCGCCGCCGCGGCCAAGTCTTTCTGCAGCATTTCGGCGAGCTTGCCCTTGTAAGCTTCTTCGAACGCGACACATTCGGCGTCGGCGCGGTCGAGATCGCGTTTGATGGCCGGATCGTCGAGACTTGAATAAAGATCGGCGAGATTCCATTCGGGCAGCACTCCGAGCGCGGTTTTCGCGCGCGCCGGACCGTTTCTGGCCGGCCGCCCGGCCATTCCTCTTGCCATTGTCTTGGGACGCATAAATGTCTTGAGGCGCATAATTCGTCGGCTTGGCCTTTCATGTGGCGCGACACGAAGGCTCTCGCAAGGCGGCGGATCGCCCGCGTCCGCACGCCGGAGATGGAACATGGCGAACGTGCTCATTCCAATCCCGCGCAGGGATTTCGATCCGACCGAAGTGGCGGTGAGTTGGAGCGTGCTGAGACGGCTCGACCATTCCGTCATGTTCGCCACGCCCGACGGCCGGCCGGGACACGCGGACGACATGATGCTGACCGGCGAAGGCCTGGATATCTGGGGCTTTTTGCCCGGATTGAAGCGCCTCACCGCTATCGGCAGGCTGATGCGGGCGAATGCGGAGGCGCGGCAGGCCTATGCCGCGATGCAGGAGGATGCGGCCTTCGGGCGACCGCTTTCCTGGCAGCAGGTCCGTGTCCAAGGCTTCGACGGCCTTCTCCTTCCCGGCGGTCATCGCGCGCGCGGCATGCGCGAATACCTCGAGAGCGACATCGTGCAGAAGCTCGTGGTCGGATTTTTTGCCGCGGGTTTGCCGGTCGCGGCGATCTGTCATGGCGTCCTCCTCGCCGCACGCAGCCGCACCGCCGACGGCCGCTCCGTGCTCTTCGGCCGCAAGACCACGGCGCTCACCTGGACGATGGAGCGCCGCGCCCGGATGGTCGGGCGCATCGTCCGCTTTTGGGACCCGAACTATTACCGCACCTATGACGATGGACCGGGAAGGCCCGCCGGCTACATGTCGGTGCAGCAGGAGGTCACGCGCGCCCTCGCGCGTCCCGAAGATTTCCTCGACGTTCCCGCCGACGCTCCAGACCGCAATCTGAAGGTCAGCGGTACGGCGCGCGACAGTTGGGACGACGACCGCCCCGCTTTCGTCGTGCGCGACGGCGATTACGTGTCGGCGCGCTGGCCCGGCGATGCGCATACGTTTGCGCGAGCGTTCGCCGCGATCTTGTCCGCGCGCGGCGGATAAGATATCCGGGCCGCCGCCTCGTTTTCGGAACTGACCGAACGTTGATGCGTTTGTCGCGGCATCTCAAAACCGGCCGCGGATGAACGCTCCGGCATTGGCGAGCGCGCGGCGGCCGGATTCCAGGCGGGCGTTCCAAAGGGGCCACGCGTGAATCATGTGCGGCCAGATCTCCAACGTCACCGCCACATCGGCGCCCCCAGCGGCGGCGGCGAAGCGCGTGGCGTCGGCGAGCAGCGTCTCGTCCGATCCGACCTGGATCAGCGTCGGCGGGAATTCTCTCAAGTCGGAGTAGAGCGGGGAAACCCGCGGGTCCTTCCGATCCATTCCGGCGGGAAGATACGCATCAGCCAATTCGTCGAGATAGTTCTTGTGGATGAGAGGATCGACGGCATCCTTGCCGACCAGCGTCGGCCCCGACATGGTCAGGTCCGTCCAGGGCGACACGAGCCACGCGCAAGCCGGCCGCTCGCTCCCGGCTTCGCGCAGCCGATTGATCAGAGCCACCGTCAAGCCGCCGCCGGCGCTGTCGCCGCCGATTGCAATATGCGCCGCGGCGATTCCCTCCCTGCGCAGGAAGCGCCACGCCGTCAGCGCGTCGTCGAACGCGGCGGGAAACGAATGTTCCGGCGCCAGCCGATAACCGACCGCGAGCGTGCGCGCGCCCGCCGCCCGTCCGGCCTCGGTCACCATGCGGCGATGGCTCAGAATGGAGCCGGAGCAATAGCCGCCGCCGTGGAAAAACATCAGGACGCGGCCGGGATCGCTTCTGGGAACGATCGACCATTCGCCGGCCACGCCGCCAAGGTCGACCGCGGCGCACGTGACGTCGTCGGCGACGGGCCAAACGGAACCGACTTCGTCGAGACGCCGGCGCCGTTCCACCCATCCCACCGGCCGCGGTTTGGAGCTCAACAAGGTGCGAATGGCCTCGATCTCGTCCGCAACCATCGCTCTCACCTCTCGCTCGCGCGCCGGATGGGTCGAGCGGGCGGCCGCCGGCCCGCGATTATGGAACGAACCCGCGGGCGTGTCCCGACCGGCCTGCGCGAGCGGCACCCCGCGGGCGCCGCAAACCGTCGGTGTTTTATTTAATCGCCCGTTAAGCCGTCTCGGCGAGAGTGCCCCGAAACGGCACACCCGCGCCGCCGCGAAGTCGCCGTAGCGCCTGAGGGTTCAATGGCCATACTCATCATCGATGACGATCCGGTGCAGCGCCGGCTCATCGAGCGCATGGTGCAGAAATTCGGCTACGAGGCGGTGACTGCGGACGGCGGCGATAAGGGCGTGGCGCTGCTCACCGGCCCCGATGGCGCGAGCATCGACTGTGTGATCCTCGACCTAGTGATGCCGGACCTTGACGGTCTCGGCGTTTTGGCGCGCCTGCGCCAAAACGCCATCACCGTGCCGGTGATCGTGCAGACCGCGCACGGCGGCATCGACAACGTGGTCTCCGCCATGCGCGCGGGCGCGGTCGATTTCGTGGTCAAGCCGGTCGGGGTCGAGCGGTTGCAGGTCAGCCTGCGCAACGCCCTGACGACCAGCGCGCTCGAAGGCGAAATCAACCGCATCAAGCACAGCCGCTCCGGCACGCTCGGCTTCAAGGACATCATCACCAAAAGCGCCTCGATGCAGGCCGTGCTGCGCATGGCGGAGAAGGCCGCCGCCTCGAACATCCCCGTGCTCATCTCGGGCGAATCCGGGGTCGGCAAGGAACTGATCGCGTGCGCGATCCATGGCTCCGGCGAGCGGCGGGCGAAACCGTTCGTCGCGGTGAATTGCGGTGCCATGCCGGAAAACCTGATCGAGTCGATTCTGTTCGGCCATGAGAAAGGATCCTTCACCGGCGCCACCGAGCGCCACGTCGGCAAGTTCGTCGAGGCTTCGGGGGGCACGTTGTTTCTCGACGAGGTCGGCGAATTGCCGGCCGCGGCCCAGGTCAAGCTCCTGCGCGCCGTCCAGGAAGGCGAAGTCGAGCCGGTCGGCGCGCGCAAGCCGGTCAAGGTCGACGTGCGGCTCATCTCCGCCACCAATCGCAACCTGATCGCCGACGTGAAGCAGGGCCGCTTCCGCGAAGACCTGTTCTACCGGCTGCATGTGTTCCCGATCACGGTGCCGCCGCTGCGGGAACGGCCGGCGGACATTCCGGCGCTGGCCCGGCATTTTTTGGCGCGCTGTGCCGCCGAGGAGGGAAAGCGCATCGGCCTGATCACGCCCGAAGCGCTGCGCCTGCTCGCCGCCTTCCATTGGCCGGGGAATATCCGCCAGCTTGAGAATGCGGTCTTCCGCGCCGTGGTGCTCGCCGAAGGCGACAGCATCGGCATCGGGGAATTCCCCCAGATTACGGCGCAAATCTCGGTCCCCGGCGCGAAGGCGGCGCAAGAGCAGGCTGGGGAACCGCTCGCCGACCACGACGACGAGCCGGTTTCGCCCGCAGGGCCGGTCGAAATCGACGGCTCGCCCTCGTCCGTCGCACCTCCTCCGCTCTTCCCGATCGATGCGCTTGCTTTGCTCAATGCCGAAGGCGATGTGCGTCCGCTCGAAGAGATCGAGGCTGAACTCATCCGTTATGCCGTCACCCATTACCGAGGGCAGATGTCCGAAGTGGCGCGACGGCTGCAAATCGGCCGCTCGACGCTCTATCGCAAGCTGGACCTCCTCGGCCTCGATGGCGGCCGCGGGGTGACCGAGGGCGCCGGCGTGGCCCCAAAGCGACAGCCGGTGAAAATTGCGTGAATGGATCGGCTCTTTGCCTTGCGTACCGGGACAAATTCGGCCGGCTCACGTAAGGTAGGCTCGAACCGCGGGGCCTTGATCCGCAAAATTGACGAGGTTGGGGACCATCTTCCCATGGGGCGATCGTTTTGCGGCCGCACCAGAGCATGATCCGGAAAAAGCCCGCCCCGGACTTGATCCGGGGTGGGAATCGATTTTCCGAACAGGCCATGCTCCACCAAGAAGCCCAAGCGCAATCCGATTCGATGTGATCGGAATGCGCTCGAGCGGTGATTGTGAAGGAGAAATTGCAATGCCGGGTGTCCGTCTCGATCGGTTTTTCGCCTCGACCGCCATCGTTCTCCTCCTATCGGCGGCGGCCGGCGGCGCTCTCGCCCAATCGAACGGGACGGACAGCGGTGCTGCCGCCGGTGCCGTAGCGAATGCAACGAATGCCGCGGCTGTCGCGCCCGCGGCGCAAGGCGACTCCGGGCAGACGACCCCGAAACCGTCCGGCCCAGCCGACGAGACTGCAACGTCGGCCGCGACGATGAAACCGGACGCGAGCGGCCAGCCGGCAGCGGCCGCCGTGGCGCCGGCGGAACCGGCAACACCCACCCAATCGGGCGACCAACCGGCGGCAGCAAATGCGATGCCGGCTGCACCGGCGACACCGGGTGAATCAAGTGAGCAGCCGCCGAATCAGGCGCCGGCCGCGGCGGCCACACCGGAATCAACTCCGAATCCGGCCCAATCGACGGAAGAGCCCGCAGCCCCGGCGGCCACCGCGGCTCCGGCCACGAATGCGGCACCGGCCGCCGCCTCGACCGGCGAAGAGGAGGAGGCTCACCCGGCCACCGCTGCCGTGCCGCCTGCGGCGACGCCGGCGCCCGACCCCGGCGCCGAAGCCGATGCTGCGATCGCTGAACAACTGCATAATCTTGCCAATGGCAAATTCGATCGCATCATCGGCAGCAAAAAGGACCGGACCACCATCGACGCGTTCTATTCCGGCCGCAATTATGCGCCGATATGGATCAGCGACGGCAAGGCCAATGCGCGGGCGCGGGCCGCAATCGCCTATCTCGGCCACGTCGGCGCTGACGGCCTCGATCCCGCCGACTATCCGGTTCCGGATTTCGCCTCGCTCACCGATCCGGCCGCGCTCGCGGAAGCCGAGATCAGGCTCACGACATCGGTCATCACCTACGCCCATCACGCGCTAATCGGGCGCGTGCACTGGTCGCGGGTGAGCGGGGACATCTCCTACGACCGCAAGCCGCCGGACCCGGCCGACGTGCTCGCCAATATGATCAATGCCAAGGATGTGGGCGAGGCGCTCGACGCCTACGAGCCGCACAATCCCGGCTATCTCGCGCTCAAGGCCAAGCTCGCGGAGATCCGCGCCGGCAAGGACGATACCGGCGAAGCCAAAATCGCGAATGGGCCGGCGCTCAAGGTCGGCATGCAGGACAAGCGGGTGCCGCAATTGCGCGAACGGCTCGACATCGCCGGCGACGGCACGACCTACGACAAGGTCCTTGCCGAGGCGGTGAAGAAGTTCCAGCGGGAGCATGGACTCAAGCCGACCGGCACGCTCACCTCGGCGACCATCGAAGCACTCGACGGCCGCAAGCCCGATCATCCGGCCGACATCATCATCGCCAACATGGAGCGCTGGCGGTGGATGCCGCACGACCTCGGCAAGGTGTATGTGATCGTCAATCTTCCCGACTTCACGCTGCGCGTCATCGACGACGGCAAGCAGGTGTGGAAGACCAAGATCGTCGACGGCAAGCCGGAAACGCCGACGCCGATCATGAGCGCGGAGATGAAGTACATTACGGTCAATCCGACCTGGAATGTGCCGCCGTCGATTGTCGCCAAGGAATATCTGCCGGCGCTGCAGCAGGATTCCACGGTGCTGGAACGGATGGGGCTGCAAGTCAGCCGCAACCCGGACGGCACCATCCACATTTCCCAGCCGCCGGGCGATAAGAACGCGCTCGGCCGGGTGCGCTTCAACTTCCCCAACAAGTTCCTGGTGTATCAGCACGACACGCCGGACAAATATCTGTTCGCCTATAGCAGGCGCGCATTCAGCCATGGCTGCATGCGGGTGCAGGATCCGGTGAAATATGCCGAGGTGCTGCTGTCGATCGTTCGCCCGGGCCAAGGCTACACCGAAGACCGCATCCGCAAAATGTTCGGCAACACCGAAACGGATATCCAGTTCCCGAAATTCATCCCCGTCCATCTCACCTACCAGACGGCTTTTGTGGATGAGAACGGCAAGCTCGAATTCCGCGACGATATTTACGGCCGCGACAAGGCCCTGCTCGCCGTGCTGAACGGCGACGAGCGCAAGGTCGCAGACATTCCGATCGAGCGCAAAGAAAACCCGATTCGCCGGGAGGCGCTGGCGATGCCCGAGTGGTCGCCGTGGGGCGGACGAAGCTATTATCCCGACGGCGGCAATTTCTTCACGCGTCTATTTGGAGGCGGATTCGCCGCCGAACCGGCGCCGGCGCAGCACCGGCGGATCGCGCAACGACCGCAACGCAGAACGGAAAGCCGCGAGCGTCTGCAACAGTAGCGCCCCCCGCTCGGATCGCTCGCGCATGAACTATGGGAATATCGTCCGGCTTCGTATGCGCGGGCGAACGACCGCATCGGCATTCGTCCCGCGGCCGACCCGCTTGTCGACGTTCCACGCCACCGGACTGTCGCCCAAACAACACATCGGCCCATGAAACGCGCGTGTGAACCCGGCGCCGCCGGCTTGGCGTGTTGATATTCGCCGGCGCGTGGGGCATGGTTATGGTTAACGCGATCGCTGGGGGCCGGGGTCGCAAGCGCAGACGAGCGAAGTCATCGAGTAACGCTGGGCCACGCGCCGCAGCGGCAGTTGGCGTACATCGTTCTGTTCCAGGGTGTGCAGCGACGGGTGCGCGGCAGTGGTGGCGTTGGCCCATACTGGTGATCGCGGTGTTTGGGTGCGGCGCGGAGCGTTTTTTCGCACGGCGACTTGCGCCCAGGCTGCCGTAGTGATTGTCGTCCTGTCGCTTGCCGGCTGTACCGTCGGCCCGGATTATTCCCCCCAAGCAGCGCCAGTCCCGAGCAAATACAAGGAGTTGAAGGGCTGGAAGGTCGCCACCCCCGGCGATGGTCCCGGTCGCGGCGACTGGTGGTCCTTCTACCGTGACCCCAAGCTGGCGGTGTTGCTCAAGCAGGTCGAAATCTCCAACCAGACTGTCGCCGCCTCGGCGGCGGCCTATGAGGAGGCGCGGGCTCTCATCCGGGAGGCGCAAGCGGCCCTGTTCCCCATGGTGACAGGCAACTACAGTTTCACCCGCACACGGACGGGGCCGGGAGCCATCAACGCACAAGCGCAAACCGGCTTGAGCGGCGGCGTGCTCTACACGACAAACTATGTCCCTCAGCTTTCCGCCACTTGGGATCTCGACGTATGGGGCAAAGTGCGGCGCCAGATCGAGAGCAATACCTCGGCCGCGCAGGCCATTGCCGCCGATCTCGACTATGCCAAGCTCTCGCAGCAGGCGATGCTCGCCACCGCCTATTTCAATTTGCGCGCCGCTGATTCGCTCCGCGATCTGCTCGAGCGCACGGTCAAGCAATACCAGACGACACTCGAGATCGTGCAGAATCAATACAAAGCGGGCTACTCCGTCACGCTCGGCGACGTGGCCACCGCCCGGGCCCAGGTCGAGATTACGCAGGCGCAGGCGATCAATGTGGGCGTCGAGCGGGCGCAGTACGAGCATGCGATCGCGATGCTGATCGGCCGCCCGCCGGCCGAGCTTACAATCGCGCGCTATCCGCTCTCCGGCGGCATTCCGCACGTTCCGGTCGCGGTTCCCTCGACGCTGCTCGAGCGGCGACCCGACATTGCCGCGGCCGAACGGACGATGCAGGAGCAAAACGCGCTGATCGGCGTCGCGGTGGCCGCCTATTATCCGGACATCAGCCTGTCCGGCAGTTTGGAGTGGATCGGAACCAACCCGCTGCCTTTCAATGTCGCCAACGAGGTGTGGTCTCTCGGCGCGGCCGGGGCGGAAACGCTGTTTAACGGCGGGTTGACCGGCGCCCAGATCGATGCGGCGCGCGCCGCCTACTGGCAGAGCGTGGCCAATTACCGTCAGACCGTGCTAACCGCCTTTCAAGGGGTCGAGGATCAGCTGGTCGCCATCCGGCTGCTGACGCGGCAGCTCGCCGTGCAGCAGAAAGCGGTCAAGGACGCGCGCACCGCCGTGGATATTTATTTGAATCAATTCAAGGCCGGGACGGTGGCGTTTACCACCGTGGTGACCGCGGAGGTAACGTTGCTGGGGGACGAGGAAACCGAGTTGACCATCCGCCAGGATCTTTTCCTCGCCAGTGTCACCCTGATCGAGGATCTTGGCGGCGGGTGGGACACCCACCTCTTGCCCGCGCAGAAGGAGCTGGTGAAAGGCTTCTCGTTGCTGCCCCAGCTTTAGCCGATTCGATCAATTTGCGAGGAGCGGCATGGTTTTAAGTCGAAAATCGAAAATCTTCTCCAAGCCCTTGATTCTCTGCCTGATTCCTGGGACACTGAATGCGATGCACCGGGTCGGTTCAGGCCGCACCCGATAGCTTGGCGTGGCGCGGCCTGATCGTCCGAGCACGGGCGCACATGAGCAAATTTTCATTAGGCGCGGCGCCGCGGCTCCCACTATATGTCGACGATGCCTTGGTGAACGAACGCGCATATGGACGAGCGAACGCGCACAACCGATGACGAGGCGACCCCGGACGACCTTCGCCGCACGGTACCCGTGCCGATCGTCAAGAGCCGGCGTGGTGCAAGAGGTCGCATCGTTATTGGCCTCATCGTTCTGATCGCGATCGCCGTTGCCGGATACGAGATCATCGCCTGGACGCATAAGCCGTCTGGCGGACGCTCTCCGCAAGTCGCAGCTCAGTCGGTCGGCGCCGCAACGATCGGACGCGGCGATATTCGCGTCGTGGTCAATGCGCTCGGCACCGTCACGCCGATCGCCACCATCACCGTGCAAACCCAGATCGACGGCCAGCTCCTCGAGGTTCCGTTCACCGAAGGGCAGATAGTCAAGAAGGGCGACACTCTGGCGCAAATCGATCCCCGACCTTATCAGCTCCTGCAAGCCCAGTATGAAGGCCAGCTTGCGCGCGACGAGGGCGTGCTGGCGCAGGCGAAGGTCGATCTTGCGCGCTACCAGAAGCTGGCCGAGCAGAATTCGATCGCGCGCCAACAATATGAGGACCAAGTCTACATCGTGCAACAGGACGAGGGCACGGTGAAGCTCGATCAAGCGCAGATCGATCAGGAGAAGCTGAACGTCCTCTACTGCCACATCGTTTCGCCGATCGACGGCCGGGTCGGTCTTCGCCTGGTCGATCCGGGAAATTACGTGCAGACCAGCAACAACACCGGCATCGCGGTCGTCACCCAAATGCACCCGATCACGGTCATCTTTCCGATTCCCGAGGATGATCTTTCGGAGATTTTGCCGAAGCTCAACGCCGGCGCCGTTCTGCAAGTCTCGGCCTATGACCGCGCCAACGTCAAATTCCTCGCCGCCGGTCGCGTGATCGCCCTCGACAGCCAGATCGACACCACCACGGGCACGGTAAAAGTCCGCGCGCAGTTCGATAATTCCGACAATGTCCTGTTTCCCAACCAGTTCGTGAACGCCCAACTTCTGGTGAACACGCTGCACAACGTGGTCACGGTGCCGACGGCGGCGATCCAGCGCGGCGCGCCGGGCACCTATGTCTACGTCATCAACGCCAACAACACCGTATCGGTGCGGCCGGTCAAGCTCGGACCAACCGACGGCCCGATGCAGGCGGTCAATTCGGGACTTCAGCCCGGCGAGCGCGTCGTGATCGACGGCACCGACCGCTTGCGCGACGGGGCGCATGTGAGGATTTCCGGCGCCGCCGGCCAGCCGTCCGCGGCGACGGGCGCGCACGCGCAGAACGCCGATCACTCGCAGAATCGGCGCAACGGCGGCGGTCAATAGCAGCCGCTTGCGGCGGCGGCGAGCGCAAATCGGCCCGAATTTGCGCGATGACGAAACGGTGCGATGAACGTCTCCGAACCTTTTATTCTGCGCCCGGTTGGAACGACGCTGCTCATGGCGGCGATCATGCTGTCGGGAATGGTCGCCTACACTTTCCTGCCGCTGTCGACGCTGCCCGAGGTCGACTATCCGACGATACAGGTGCAGACGTTCTATCCCGGCGCCAGCCCGGAAGTGATGACGTCGTCGATCACCGCTCCGCTCGAGCGGCAACTCGGGCAGATGCCCGGATTGAACCAGATGACGTCGGCGAGTTCCGCCGGCGCGTCGGTGATTACGCTGCAGTTCAGCCTCGATCTCAGCCTCGACGTTGCCGAGCAGGAGGTGCAGGCCGCGATCAACGCCGCAAACAATTTGCTGCCCAGCGACCTGCCCATCCCCCCGGTCTACGCCAAGATCAACCCGGCCGATGCGCCGATCATGACGCTTGCGGTCACCTCGAAAACCCTGTCGCTGATCGAACTCGAGGATTTGAGCGAGACCAGGCTGGCGCAGAAGATTTCGCAACTGAACGGCGTCGGCATGGTCACCGTCAGCGGCGGGCACCGGCCGGCGATGCGCATCCAGTTCAATCCGCAGTCGCTCGCCGCCTACGGCCTGAACATCGACGACGTCCGCACCATCGTCGGCAACTTTAACGTCAATATCCCGAAGGGAAACTTCGACGGACCGTCGCAGGCGACCACGATCAACGCCAACGACCAGCTCACGGTCAGCAGCACTAGCCCGGCGCAGAGCGCCGCGCAGTTCGGCAATATCGTCATCGCCTACCGCAACGGCAACCCGGTCAAGCTCGCGGACGTGGCGACCGTGATCAGCGGCCCAGAAAACACCAAGCTCAGCGCCTGGGCGAACACCACGCCGGCGATCATCCTCAACGTTCAGCGCCAGCCGGGGGCCAACATCATCCAGGTGGTGGACCGCGTCCAAACCTTGCTGCCGCAGATCGTGTCCACGCTGCCGGCGGCGATGGACGTCGCCGTATTCAGCGACCGCACCGTCACCATCCGCGCCTCGGTCGCCGATGTCGAATTCGAACTCGGCCTCGCGGTCATCCTGGTCGTGGTGGTGATCTTTCTGTTCCTGCGCACGCTTCCGGGCACCCTCATTCCCAGCCTGTCGGTGCCGCTGTCGCTCGTCGGCACGCTGGGGATGATGTACCTCCTCGGCTTCAGCCTCGACAATCTGTCGTTGATGGCGCTGACGATCGCCACCGGCTTCGTGGTCGACGACGCCATCGTCATGATCGAAAACATCGCCCGCTACGTCGAGGGCGGAATGCAGCCGGTCGAGGCCGCGCTCAGAGGCTCGGCGCAGATCGGTTTCACCATCATTTCGCTCACCATCTCGTTGATCGCGGTGCTCATACCGCTGTTGTTCATGGGCGACGTCGTCGGCCGCCTGTTTCACGAATTCGCCCTGACGCTGGCGACCACGATCGTCATTTCGGCCGTCGTCTCGCTGACGCTGGTGCCGATGATGTGCGCCAAGCTCATTCGCCACCGCCCCGATGCCGAGCGCGGCGGCTTCGACCTTCAGGCCGAACGCGTCTTCAAATCGACCATCGCGCTTTACGGCCGGGCGTTGAATTGGGTGCTGGACCGGCAGCCGCTCACCTTGCTGGTCGCCGTGCTGACGCTGGCGTTCACGCTCCTCCTCTATGTCATGATCCCGAAGGGATTCTTCCCGGTACAGGATACCGGGATGATCCAGGGAATCTCGGAAGCCTCGCAGAGCATCTCCTACGACGCGATGGCGCACCTTCAAAACGAGCTCGCGCAAGCGGTGCTGCGCGATCCGGACGTCGAGAGCCTGAGTTCCTTCATCGGCGTCGACGGCACCAATCAGACGCAGAATGCCGGCCGCTTCCTGATCAATCTGAAACCGCACGACGAGCGCAGCCTGACCGCGAGCGAGATCATCCGCCGGATACAGCGCGAGGTCTCCGGCGTCGTCGGCATCTCGCTTTACATGCAGCCGGTGCAGGACCTGACCATCGACGCAACGATCACCCGCGCGCCCTATCATTTCGTGCTCGAGGACGCCAATTCCGCCGAATTCAAAAGCTGGGTGCCGCGCCTGGTGCAACGGCTCAGTCAATTGCCGCAGCTCACCGACGTCGCCAGCGACCTGCAGCAGGAGGGATTGGCGCTCGACATCGTCATCGACCGGGCGACCGCCGCCCGCTTCGGCATCACGCCGGCGACGGTCGATAATGCGCTCTACGACGCGTTCGGGCAGCGCATCATCTCGACCGTCTATACCCAATCGAACCAGTACCGCGTGATCATGGAAGTCGACCCCTCGTTGCAGCGCACGCTCGACGGGTTGTCGATGATCTACTTGCCCTCGTCGTCCTCGTCGACCAATGGGCAAGTGCCGCTTTCGGCCATCGTTCGCGTCAACAAGCGCACCGGGCCGCTGTTGATCACGCATTTCGGCCAGTTGCCGGCCACCACCATCTCGTTCAACACCGCCCCGGGCGTTTCGCTCGGCGCGGCGGTCGACGCCATTCAGCGCACGGAGAATGAGGTCGGCCTTCCCATCAGCTTCACCACCACATTCCAAGGCACCGCGGCGGCCTTTCAGTCATCGTTGGCCAACGAGGTGTTTCTGATCATCGCCGCCGTGGCGGCGATGTACATCGTGCTCGGCGTCCTTTACGAGAGCTACATCCACCCCATCACCATTCTGTCGACCTTGCCGTCGGCCGGCGTCGGCGCCCTGCTGTCGTTGATGCTCCTGCACTACGACCTCGACATCATCGCCATCATCGGCATCATCCTTTTGATCGGCATCGTCAAAAAGAACGCGATCATGATGATCGACTTCGCCCTGGAGGCCGAACGCGTCGAGGGCCTGCCGCCGCGCGACGCGATCTATCAAGCCTGCCTGCTGCGCTTCCGGCCGATCATGATGACGACGATGGCGGCGATTCTCGGCGCGTTGCCGCTGATGCTCGGGACCGGGACCGGCTCCGAGCTGCGCCAGCCGCTCGGCATCGCCATCATCGGCGGGTTGATCTTCAGCCAGATGCTGACCTTGTTCACCACCCCGGTCATCTATCTTTATTTCGACCGTCTCGCTCTGCGTCTCACCGGACGGCGGCTGGCCAACCCGCTGGCGCCGCGCGAGCCCGCGGAATGAACATCTCCGCGCCATTCATCCAGCGGCGCGTGGCGACCACGCTGCTCACCGTCGCCATCGCGCTGGCCGGCATACTCGGCTTTTCCAAGCTGCCGGTAGCGCCGCTGCCGCAAGTGGATTTTCCCACCATCTCCGTCACCGCGCAGCTTCCCGGCGCCAGCCCGGACACGGTGGCCACCAGCGTCGCCGAGCCGCTCGAGCGCCACCTCGGGCAGATCGCCGACGTGACCGAGATGACGTCGCAAAGCGGCATCGGACAGGCCCGCATCACCTTGCAGTTCGACATCAGCCGCGACATCGACGGCGCCGCGCGCGACGTCCAGGCCGCCATCAACGCCGCCCGCGCCGATCTGCCCTCCAACCTGCCGAGCAATCCCACCTACCGCAAGGTCAATCCGGCCGACGCGCCGATCCTCATCCTGGCGTTGACCTCGAAGACGATGACGCGCGGCCAGATGTACGACGCGGCGAGCAATGTCTTGGCGCAGCGGCTGTCGCAGCTCAGCGGCATCGGCAACGTCATCATCGGCGGCTCGACGCTGCCGGCGGTGCGCGTCGAGCTCAATCCGCAGGCGCTGTACAAATACGGCATCGGCCTCGAAGACGTGCGCGCCGCGCTCGCTTCGGCCAACGCCAACAGCCCCAAGGGCACCATCGAAGACGGCGACCGGCGCTATCAGATCTACACCAACGATCAGGCCAACGTGGCGGCGGATTATGCTCCGCTGGTCATCGCCTACCGCAACGGCGCCGCGGTGCGCCTCTCCGACGTCGCCGAAGTTCAGGACTCGGTTCAGGACGTGCGCAATCTCGGTCTGTCCAACGGCCAGCCCTCGGTCCTGGTCATCCTCTACCGCCAGCCCAACGCCAACATCATCGATACCATCGAGAACGTGAAGGCCGAGTTGCCGCGTCTGGAGGCGGCGATGCCGGCCGAAATGAACGTGAAGGTCGCCATCGACCGCAGCGTCACGATCCGCTCCTCGCTGCACGATACGGAAATGACGCTGGTGCTGGCCGTCTTTTTGGTCACCATGGTCGTGTTCCTGTTTCTGCGCAACATCCGCGCCACCGTCATCCCCAGCGTCGCGGTGCCGATCTCGATCTTCGGCACGTTCGGCGTCATGTATCTTCTCGGCTACAGTCTCGACCTGCTGTCGCTGATGGCGCTGACCATCTCCACCGGCTTCGTCGTCGACGACGCCATCGTCGTGCTCGAGAACATCTCCCGGCACATGGAAGAAGGGATGCCGCGCATGCAGGCCGCCCTGCGCGGCGCGCGCGAGGTCGGATTCACCGTGCTGTCCATGAGCCTGTCCCTGATCGCGGTGTTCACACCGATCTTGCTGATGGGCGGCATTCTCGGCCGGCTGTTCCGCGAATTCACCGTCACTTTGTCGGTTGCGATTCTCATATCGCTGGCGATCTCGCTCACGACCACGCCGATGATGTGCGGGCTTTTCCTGGGAGCACGGCGGACGCCGGGCGGCGAGCGCCGTCCGGACCTGTTCGAACGGGTGCGGCGCGGCTACGCGCGCACGCTCGCCGTGGCGTTGCGGCACAGCGGCTTGGTGTTGGCGATTTTCTTGTCCACGATCTGCCTGAACGTCGCCCTCTATATCGTGGTGCCCAAAGGCTTCTTTCCGCAGCAGGACACCGGGCGGCTGGTCGGCTCGATGCAGGCCGATCAAAGCATCTCGTTCCAGGCGATGAGTCAAAAGTTGCGGCAGATGGTGAGCATCGTGCGCCAGGATCCGGCGGTGGAGAACGTCGTCGGCTACACCGGCGTCGGCAGCGGCGGCGGCTATGCACAGATCAACACCGGCAACGTCTACGTTTCGCTCAAGCCGCTGTCGCAACGCATTTCGGTGGATCGGGTGATTGCGCGGCTGCGGCCGAAGCTCGCCCGGGTCTCCGGCGGACGCCTGTACCTGGCCGCGGTCCAGGATCTGCGCGCCGGCGGCCGCCAGAGCAACGCGCAATACCAGTTCACGCTCCAGTCCGAGGATGTGCAGGAGCTTTATGCATGGACGCCGAAGCTCGTCGACGCGCTTGAGCACAATCCCGTGCTGACCGACGTGAGTTCCGATCAACAGCAACGAGGGTTGGAGACCTATCTCGACATCGACCGCGACACCACCGCCCGTCTCGGCATTTCGCCGCTGCAAATCGACAACACGCTGTATGACGCGTTCGGGCAGCGCCAGGTCTCCGTCATCTACAGCGCGATCAACCAGTATCACGTCGTGATGGAGATCGATCCGCGCTACACGCAATATCCGATTTCGCTGCGCGACGTTTACGTGGCCACCTCCGGCGCCACGCCCCCCGGAACTTCGACAACCAACGCCCCTGGGGGAACGGTGACGGCGGCCACCACGACCGGGACCGTTGCCGCCTCTGCGGCTTCTTCCACGTCGGGCACGAGCGGATCGGCGGCGACGTCAAGCGCAACGACCGCGGCATCCGCCAACGCCGAGGCGGCGCGTAACGCCTACATCAATGCGCTCGCCAATACCGGCCACGGCGCCACGTCTGCCGGCGCCGCGGTCAGCACGACCGAGGAGACCATGATCCCGCTGGCCGCGGTCAGCCATTACCGGCCAGGCCACACGCCACTGTCCGTCAATCACCAGGGATTGTTCGTGGCCGCGACCATATCGTTCAATTTGCAGCACGGCAGGTCGCTCGGCGAGGCGGCGAACGAGATCAATGCCGCCATCGCCCGCATCCGCATGCCCGCCACGATCCACGGCACGCTCACCGGAACGGCGCAGCTCTTTCAACAATCGCTTGCCAAAGAGCCGATCCTGATCGCCGCCGCGATCGCCGCCGTCTATATCGTCCTCGGCGTTCTCTACGAAAGCTACATCCACCCGATCACCATCCTCTCGACGCTGCCGTCGGCCGGCGTGGGAGCGCTTCTGGCCCTGATGGCGTTCCACACCGAATTCGACATCATCGGCCTGATCGGCGTGATCCTGCTCATCGGTATCGTGAAGAAGAACGCCATCATGATGATCGATTTTGCCATCGACGCGAGGCGATCGCGTCATTTGAACTCCTACGATGCCATCTTCGAAGCCTGTCTGCTGCGCTTTCGTCCGATCATGATGACCACTTCGGCGGCGATTCTCGGCGCGGTGCCGTTGGCGCTGAGCTTCGGCAACGGCGGCGAGATTCGCCGTCCGCTGGGCATCTCGATCGTCGGCGGGCTCATGATCAGCCAATTGCTGACCCTCTACACCACGCCCGTTGTCTACCTTTATCTCGACCGGCTCAGCGACTGGTCGTTGCGCGTCCGGCAGCGGCTACTGCCGCGCCGTTTCGCGGCTCCCCCCGCGCCGGCGGAGTAAATGGGGTGGGCCCTGTATAAAAAGGTATCGCGCGCTGAAAGCTCACTGGTGCGGATAAAATGATGTGCGCAATGCCCACACCGCAGGCCAAAGCGGGCAGAGTGTCTCCTACAGCTTTGCCTTCCGCCGGCGGCGAGAGACGAGGCGCTTCAATCGTCGTTATTGTTGCCGAATGACTGCGGCTGAGGCGGCATGTAGCCATGGAACGGGCTCACCGGGCTGAAGGGGCCCGGAGCCTCGCGCACGTTGAATTGCAGCGTCGGACCGCCTGGACCGAACGGCTGCGTGCCGTTGCTGAAGCCGTTGACCTGATTATCGGGATCGGCAAATCTCGGACTGCCGTCCGAATTGGTCGCGCTCTGGTTTTCGAACGTGAATGCCCGCGCCGGAGCACCAGCAAAGGAAACCATGGCAATTGCGAGTGCGGCCGCCGCCCAGCGAAGATGCATTAAACGAAGCATCATGATCTCCTCCGTGCCGTCGGCTGATCGACGGTGCAGCCCTCCGTGCACGCAACGCCCCACACTTTACCGACACATTACAGCTCGCCCAAATCAGAGTAGCATCGTCGGCAGGAGCGTTCAAGCTTTTCCCGGGATCCGTGACAATGAGGAGCAATCATGCGCAACAAACCGTGTCTCACCTTGGCCGACGTAAAGAAGATGATGGCCGCGTGCGAAGCCGAGGCCGCCGCGAACAAGTGGGCGGTCGCGATCTCCATCGTCGACGACGGCGGCCACTTGCTCGGTTTTGAGCGTATGGACGGCGTCGGGCCTGCGACCGTCGAAGTGTCGCTGGGCAAGGCGCGCACCTCGGCCATGACCAAGCGGCCGAGCAAGGTCTTCGAGGACCGCGTCAAGGATCGCCCGGCCTTCGTCACTTTTCCCGCCGGCATTTTGATCCAAGGCGCCGTGCCGATCATGCACGAGAATGAGTGCGTCGGCGCGATCGGCGTGTCAGGCGTGCAATCGCACGAGGACGAGCAGGTGGCGCTGGCCGGCGTGAAGGTGCTCGGCTAGTACCCGCTTTCATTGTTCCCTGATTCAGAAGAAATCTTTGATTCAATAGACCCCCTCCCCAACCCTCCCCCTTTCAGGGGGAGGGAAGAGCGGGCCGTTCCCCGAGGAGGGGGTCGCAGGCCACACGTCAGCCGTCGAGTTCCCTGAAGTAGCGGTAGATGCCCCATTGGCTGAAGGGAATGCGCCGCTTCGAGGCGAGATAGGCGGCGATCCGCGGGCGCTTCGCCACGCGTCCGTGCAGCGCGACCAGGCCTGGTATTTTCTTCTCGAAGCGCTTCATGCGCCTGGGGAAGGCGTAGCGCAGGCCCTCGACGATCTGGAACAGCGACAGATCCACATAGCTGAGCCGGCGGCCGACCAGATATTTGCCGCCGTTCCTTTGCAGCACGCGCTCGAAATATCCCAGGAATTTCGGCACCCGATAGCGCCAGAAATCCTTGGTGCGCCGCCGCGCCGCCGGCCGCTGCTCCTCGAAATAGAGCCAACCGGAGATCGGATGATGGGTGTCGTGAATTTCGACCACGAGATCGGAAACGGTGAGCTGCAATTGATGCGCCCACAGCCGTCCCGCCTCGTCGCTCGGCGCAAGCTTGAGGCGCGGCCCGAGATAAAACAAAATAAGCGCGGTCTGCGCGACGACGAGCTTGCCGGCTTTGAGGAACGGCGGCGCATAGGGCGGTCGCGCGGCGCGCCGGGCGCTGATGAGCTTCATCATCGCCGCAACGCCGCGCCCGCGCGGACGGCGCGCAACATCGACATAGTCGGCGCCGGCCTCTTCGAGCGCCAGGCGGACGAATTCGCCGCGGCCCTGGATGTCGGGCCAATAATAGAGTTGGTAGCGCATGGGTTACCTCCCGGAGGGAAGGTTAACCCCTGCCCGGCGTATGGTCACGTCCGCTCCGGTCAAGTCCGTGCCGCGCTCCAGGTGCCGGTGCAATATCCATTGCGGCCTCGACCGTGCCAGACTCCGTTTCCGCGCGCGACCCTCAGTCGTCCGCGCCCCGTGGCATAATTCGAACCGCTCGTAATCCGCACGAACGCGGCACCGCTCGACTTCACGCGTCCGACGAAATCGACGGGGCCACCGGGGCCGTCGTAAATGATAAGCCCATTGGTGATTTGCCCGCTGAAATGGTAGGCCCGATCGCAAGGTCCGGTTTTGGTCACAATGACGATGCTCCAGGCGCCGTCGTATTTGGTGGCCGCGCGCAAATAGGTCGCCTGCGTGAGCGCCGCGGCGGCAACCGTCGCCGCAAACAGAATCGCTCCGGCGGTATTGCGGATCATGATCCGCCCCTCCATAGCTTTGCGGCGTCCGGCAAGCGCCTTGATGCAGTGAAAACCGTCATCGTCCATTCGGAACGGCAATTCTCACTGTCCCACGACCCCGGCGGCGTGTCCAGGCTGCCAATTTATGGATCGCAATGCCAAGCGAGCAGCGACCGAATCCGCTCCGACCTAACGAGCGGGCGCGGCCTTGTATTGTTCGTCGCTGACCTTCTCCAACCATTCGACGTGCTTGCCGTCGAGCGCTTCGTGGACGGCGATGTGGACCATGGTCGTGGTCGGGCCGGCGCCGTGCCAGTGCTTCTCGTGCGGCGGAATCCATACGACATCGCCGGCGCGGGCCTCGCGCACGGGACCGCCCCAGCTCTGCACGCGGCCGCTGCCGGAGACGATGTACAGCGTTTGCCCAAGCGGATGCGTATGCCAATTGGTGCGCGCGCCCGGCTCGAAGCGCACGACGCTGGCGCGCACGCGGGCCGGTGCCGGTGCGTCGATGATCGGATCCTGCCAGACCGTGCCGGTGAACCATTCGGCCGACACCCGGCGCGACGGCGTTGAGCCACAGGGGTGGATGTCCATTGCGCGTCCCTCTCGCAGAAGCAAGCCGCACGCTGGCGCGGCCGCACGTTGGCGCGGCGGCCGGCTCGCAGCGGTAAGATAATGGAAATTTCCGCCCGATACCTTTGCAATCGGCGTCTGCCGCCGCAACAAGGTCGCAGTCCGCCGTTATTGGGATATCATGCCCCGGCCGGTGGGGACAGAGCTCGGAGCGAGAGGCCATGCTGAAAATCGCGCGCTTCGCCGGCGATTGCCTGGTACGGCTGTGCCTGCTCGCGGGATTGGGCCTCGCGCTCGCCGCCTGCTCGAAATGCGACGTGCCGACGTGGCCGCCGACCTGGCCGCCGAAGTTCGGCGGACCCCCGTCGTCCTGCCATGACGAAGCGCCGGTGCGGTAAAGAAAATCCTCCCCCCGCTCCGCTATGCTCGGTGGGAGAGGATGAAGCCGATCACGCCGCCAGCGTCTCCTTCACGGCCGCGACGAGCTCCTTGAGCGTGAACGGCTTCGGCAGGAACGCGAACTGGCCGTGCTCGGGCAGATGCTTTTGGAAGGCATCCTCGGCATAGCCGGAGACGAAGATGATCTTCAGGTTCGGATTGCGGCTGCGCAATTCCCGCGCCAAGGTCGGCCCATCCATCTCCGGCATCACCACGTCGGAGACCACGAGGTCGACCCGCCCGTCGGATTTCTCCAGCACGTCGATTGCCTCCACGCCGTTGCCGGCTTCGAGCACGGTATAGCCGCGCGAGGCGAGGCCGCGGGCATTGAGCGCGCGCAATCCTTCCTCGTCCTCCACCAAGAGGATCGTGCCTTCGCCGGTGAGATCAAGGCTCGTCGCGCGTTTGACCTCGGCGGCCGCGGCGAGCACCGCTTCGACGGCGGCGTGGCGCGGCAGGAAGATGCGAAAGGTGGCGCCCTCGTCGGCGACGGAATCGACATAGATGAATCCGCCGGTCTGCTTGATGATCCCATAGACGGTGGAAAGGCCGAGCCCGGTGCCCTTGCCGACCTCCTTGGTCGAGAAGAACGGTTCGAAGATCTTGTCGACGATCGCCGCCGGGATGCCGGTTCCGGTGTCGCCGACTTCGACAAGCACGTAGTCGGCGGCGGGCATGCCTTTGGCGTGGTAGCGTTCGCATTCGCTGGCCGTGACATTGGTGGTGCGCAACGTGAGTCGGCCGCCGTCGGGCATGGCGTCGCGGGCATTGACCGCAAGGTTCACGATCACCTGCTCCAGTTGCGAGATGTCCACCTTGACCGGCCAGAGATCGCGTCCGTGCACCACGTCGAGGGCGACCTTCTCGCCGATCAAGCGACGCAGCAGCATGGTGAGATCGCCCAAAACCTCACCGACATTAAGCACCTGCGGACGCAGCGTCTGCTTGCGCGAGAAGGCGAGCAACTGCCGCACCAGGCTCGCCGCCCGATTGGCGTTCTGCTTGATCTGCATGATGTCCTGGAACGACGGATCGGTGGGCTTGTGGGCGTTGAGCAGAAAATCGGTCGCCATCATGATGGCGGAAAGGACGTTGTTGAAATCGTGGGCGATGCCGCCGGCGAGCTGGCCGACAAGCTCCATTTTCTGCTGCTGGGTGACCTTGGTCTCGAGCTCGCGCTGTTCGGTGGTCTCCAGCGCATAGACGATCGCGGCTTCCTGGTCGCGTTCCTCCTCCTCGACCGCGGTGACGTAGAAGCGTCCGAAACGCTCGCCACCGCCGCCGCCCTCGGCTGCAAGCGCAGCGTCGACCGGCGTAATATCGCCCTTGCCCTGCGCGGCCTCGGCGATGGCGGCTTCGAGCGCCCGCCGGTCGCGCGCGGCGGCGACTGCGCCGATCGAACGGTCGCCGCCCTCGCGGCGCAATACGTTCTGGAACAGCCGCGCGAACAACGAATTCGTGCGCACGATGCCGCCCTCCCGGTCGACGGTCGCAATCGCCATCGGGGTGTGGTGGAAGAAGCGCATGAAGCGGATTTCCGCCGCGCGCTGTGGATCGGTACCGTCGTTGCGCGCGCGATTGAGCACGAGCGTGCGCGAAGCGCCCGGCGTGCCGGCGGCGTCGAAAGCGAGCTTGTGGAACAGGCGAACCGGCAGCGTGCGGCCGCTGCGGGTCTTGAGATCGAGGTCGAGCACCTCGGTCTTGATCTCGCCCGGGGCGCCGCGCAGCGCCGTGAGCAGCGCGGCACCGTCGCCGGCGACTAGGTCGGTCAGTTTGAGGCCGCCGGAGCCGACCTGGGCGAGATCCTGGTCGAGCCAGTTGGCGAGCGTCGCGTTGAGATAGATGACGTCGCCCTTGGCATCGACGGAAAAGAAGCCGGCCGGGGCGTGATCGAGATAATCGATGGCGTGCTGCAATTCCTGGAATACGTTCTCCTGCCGCTCGCGCTCGTGGGTCACGTCGCTCAGCGACCAGACGGTCAGGCGCCGACGGCGCCGGCCGTCGCCGAGCGGCCGCACGCGCAGACGCAGCCAGCGCGCCGGCCGGCCCTTGACCCCGGCGATGCGCACTTCCTCCTGCAGGCGCTTGCCTTCGCGCGCCGCCTTGAGCAGCCGGTAGATGGCTTCCGACGCGTCCGCATCGCCGATGAACGCGCGCTCGACCGGCCGCATGTCGCTTGCGTCCGTTGCATCGATGAGATCGAGATAGGCGGCATTGGCGTAGCGGACGCGTCCGTCGCCGTCGGTCACGACCACGCCGTCGAAGGACTCGTCGACCACGGCCTTGATCAGCGGGCTCACCCGTTCCGCCGCCGAAAGCCGCAGGATGCCGCTCGCCAGCGCGAACAGCGAAAACACGCCGACCGTGGCGAGCACCGCCAGGAAAACGAGGATATAGGGCTCCGCATTGCTGCGGCCGAGCACCACGATGCCGGTCGCGGCGGCGACCAGCATGGCGGCGACCAGCAGCACGAGGATGATGCTGCCGCCGCGCGCCGCGCCGGCGCTGCGGTCGATCGCCTGGCGCGCGTGGCCGGCGCCGACGGAACCCTCGGAAATGCCGCGCGTCGTCATCACCGCCCCGCCGCTCGTGATCCATCCTCCCCCGCTTCGCCGCGGTCCGCAGAGGGGGATAAACTCTCGTGCCTCGGGCGCGGCGCGCGCGCAAGAGGCATGAGGCGACGCTTCACGACGCCCGCGTTCCCGCCAGGCGACGCAGCCGCATGATGTAGCCGATGATCTCGGCCACCGCGCGGTAATGTTCCGGCGGAATTTCCTGGTCGATTTCGACCGTGCCGTGCAGCGCGCGGGCAAGCGGCGGATTCTCGACCACCGGGATATCGTGCTGCTGGGCCACCTCGCGGATTTTGCGCGCGATCAGGTCGACGCCCTTGGCGACACAGACCGGCGCATTCATGCCGCGCTCGTATTTGAGCGCAACGGCGAAATGCGTCGGGTTGGTGATGACGACGGAAGCCTTCGGCACCGCCGCCATCATGCGCTTGCGCATGCGCGCCTGGCGCAATTGCCTGAGCTTGCCTTTGACGGCCGGATCGCCCTCGGTCTGGCGGAACTCCTCCTTCATCTCCCGCACCGACATTCTCTGTCGCTCGTACCATTGCCGGTATTGAAACAGGTAGTCGGCCGCCGCGACGATGGCGAGGATCGCCACGACCGCGCCGAGCATGCGCAGGGCGAGCGCCTGCGTCACCGGCATGATCGCGGCGGGATCGGTTCCAATCAGCCCGATCAGGCGGTCGCGCTCTGGCCACAGGAGCGAGGCCATCACGGCGCCGACGACGGCGAGCTTGGCGAGGCCCTTGGCGAAATTGGCGAGCGCCTGGCGCGAGAACAGCCGGGCGAGCCCGGCGGCCGGCGAAATCTTCGTCAGTTGCGGCGTGATCGGCTCGACCGAGAACACGACGCGGTGCTGGATCATGCTGCCGGCGAAGGAGGCCAGGCAGAGCAGCAGCAGCGGGACGCCGAGCGCGGCAACAACATGCGTCGCCAGGGTCTGCGCCAGCACCGCCAGCGCGGGACCATCGGTGGGAATTTGATAGGAGTTGGCGAGCAGGCCGCGGAACGTCGTTTCCAGGCTGCTGGCCATCGGCGCCGCGAACACCATGAGCGTGAGCGTGCCGCCGGCGATCATGAACCAGGTGTTCACCTCCGCGCTCTTGACGACGTCGCCGCGCTTGAGCGCGTCCTCGAGCCGTTTCAGCGTCGGGTCTTCTGTTCGTTCGCTGTCGTCGCGTTCGTCGGCCATGGCCGCCGCTCACCCGTGCGGAGCGAGTGCTTGCAGCACGCCGCCGGCATAGTCGAGGAATAATCCCATCATGGCGCCGAGCACCAGCGCCATGACCATGAGGCCGATGAGGATCGACAGAGGCAGGGCGACGAAGAAGACCTGCATCTGCGGCATCAGCCGCGACAGCACGCCAAGGCCGACGTTGAACACCAGCCCGAACACCAGGAACGGCGCGGAAAGCTGGATGCCGATACGGAAGGCGCCGGAGACGGTCCTGGTGACGAGCGCCGCGACATCGCCGGCGGCCGGCACTTCGCCCGGCGCGAACAGCACGTAGCTGTCGTTGAGCGCGGCGATGACCAGGTGATGCATGTTGGTCGCGAAGATCAGGGTCACGCCGAGCATGCTGAGAAAATTGCCGAGGATCGCGCCCTGCTCGTCCTGCGTCGGATCGACCGCGGTGACGAAGCCGAGGCCGAGCTGCTGAGCGATGACCGAGCCCGCAACCTCGAGCGCGGAGATGGTGAGCCGCGCGGTAATCCCAAGCACCGCGCCGACCAGAATTTCCTCGACCAGCATCACCACAGCGGGCCCGAGCGCGGCGGGGTCGATGTGGTAGGCGTCGCGATGGAGCGGCAGCAGCACGGCGGCGAGGACGAGCGCAAAGGTGAGCCGCAGCCGCGCCGACACGCTCTGCTCGCCGAGCGCCGGCAGCAGCATCAGCATCGTGCCGATGCGCGCGAACACCAGGAGGAAGGCGGCGGCGAGCGCCGGCAGGAAGGAAACGTCGATCCGCACGGCTATCCCCCGCCTTCCTTCCCCGCTCCGTTGCGCCGCGCGAGAGAGGATTGAGTCCTCATCCGCCGGTGATGTGTGCGGTAAGCCGCAGGAAGTTGGCGTGCAGCACGTCGGCCATGAACGGCAGCGCCACCAGGAGCGCGAGGAAGATCGCGAGGATTTTGGGCACGAAGACCAGGGTCGCCTCCTGGATCTGCGTGAGCGCCTGGAGCAGCGAGACGGCGACGCCGACGATCAAGCCGACCAGCATCAACGGAGCGGCGACGAGCAAGAGCGTCACGATCGCGTCGCGCGCCACGTCCATCACTTCCGGTCCGCTCATCTTGTCCTCCGAGGGAAACTTCGCAGCGCATACAACATCGGGAACACGTCGCGTATGCCGCACGGTTGCGTGTTGCGATGGTCCTCATATCGGCATTTTCAAAATGTCCTCGTAGGCCGCGATCACCTTGTCGCGCACCGAAACCAGCGCCTGGATGGCGGTTTCGCTTTCGGCGACCGCGGTGACGACGTCGATCATGTTGGCCTTGCCCAAGGCCACGGCCTGCGCCTGCGCGTCGGACTTGCGGCCGACCGCGATCACGCTGTCCATCACGTCTTTCAGAACCGAGCCGAAGCTTGGTCCCGCATCCGGTGCGGCGTCACCGCCGCCGAGGCTTTTTGTCTGCTCGCTCAGGCGCGCGAGCGTTGCGTAGGCGTTGGCGGCTGCGACCGGCGTCGGCATGGTTCACCTAGCTTTTGAGGATATCGAGCGTGCGCTGGAGCATGCGGCGCGTCGCGGTGATGACGTTGAGGTTGGATTCGTAGGAACGCTGCGCATCGCGCAGGTCGGTCATCTCGACCAGCGGGTTTACATTCGGATATTTGACGTCGCCGTTGGCGTCGGCGATCGGATTGTCCGGCTCGTGCTTGACGCGGAAGTCCGAATTGTCGGTGGCGATGCGGCCGAGCACGACCACGTTGGCGCCAAGCTCGCGATCAAGCTCGGAGCGAAAGGTCACGATCCGCCGCCGGTAGGGATCGCCGCCGGGCACTTGCGCCGTCGAATCGGCGTTGGCGATGTTTTCGGAGATGATGCGCATGCGGCCGGCCTGCGCGCGCATCCCGGTGGCGGCGATTGCGATCGATTTGATGAAGTCCATCATGGGTCGTCTCCGCCGGCTTCGCCATTCCCCCTTTTTAGGATCTGCCGAATGCGGTCTTTATCAACGCCAAGCTATGCGTGTAGATCGAGGCCACCGCGTCATAGTCCATCTGATTGCCGGCGAGCTTCAGCATTTCGTCTTCATGGCTGACGGTGTTGCCGCGCGGACGCACTTCGTAGTGGAGGTCGCCGTCCTCCGCGAATTGCGAGCCGCTGCCGCCGGCGCTGGCGATATGGTTGGGATCGGTGCGCACGAGCGCGAGCGAAGCCACCGTCAGCGCCTGCTCGAAATTCGGCGGCGCGAGATCGCGCGCGCGATAGTTGGGGGTGTCGGCATTGGCGACGTTCTCGGCGAGAACGCGCTGACGTTCCTGGTGCCACTGCATGCGCGTGCGCAGCATGGACAGGATCGGAATATCGGAAATCGGCATCGGCGGACCACCTGTTGCAGTGGGCAGACTTTGCCGGGCGCATGGTTAATGGCCGGTTAAATGACGCGCCAAGCCGATTTTGCCATTAATCCGCCGTTTACCGTGAAAATGCTGGAGCCAATGGGACCGAGCGCGAAATCGCCCGGAGTCTTTAATTCTTTGTTAGTATTCGCGGCGGCAAATGTTACCGGTGCCGTTAACCTTTGACGCGCAACGGGCCGCCGCGAAAGTAAGGGGGAGAAAGGCGGATGTTCGAGACCTTGTTCGGCGGCGCCGAAATGCCGCTTGCCGTGCGCTTCTTCTTGGCATTCCTCATCGTGCTGGGACTGATCGGGGTGACCGCCTGGGTGGTGCGGCGTTTCGGCAGCGGCCGGCTCGGCGGCGCCGGCGTGCGCGGGCGCCAGCCGCGGCTTGCGGTGATCGATCACGCCAGCGTCGATGCACGCCGGCGGCTCATTCTCGTCCGGCGCGACAATGTCGAGCACTTGCTGATGATCGGCGGACCGACCGACGTGGTCGTGGAATCGAACATCGTGCGCGCGGTGCCGGCGGCACGCGACGTGACGCTGCCGCGTCCGCCCGCGGCGGCGGAAACATTGCCACGCGCTATTCCCCTGCCGGAGACCGGACCGAGCAGCTCTTGGCCGCTGCAGCCGGAACCGACCGGGCCGGTGCGGCCGCCGCCGCGGATCGAGCCGGCGGCCGAGGAACCGACGCTGCGGCCGCCGACGCCGGCGACCGAACCGGTGCCGCGCCCGCCGCGTGAATCGCTCGCCGCGCTCG
>JASHPW010000035.1 GCA_030037895.1 Xanthobacteraceae bacterium
CTGGCTCGACACGAACTCATCGAATGGGATCGGCCGGTTCTTGGTCCACACCCCGCCCGGCGAACGGAAATCGGGGATGCCGCATTCGGTCGAGATGCCGGCCCCGGTAAAGGGCACGACGACGCCCGCTTCGCCGACGATGTCCTTGAGGCGCGCGATGGCGGTCTCGAGGTCGGGCGCGATCATTCTTCGCGGTCTCCTAAAGCCATATTATATCGGTCCCGCCGTTGCGAGCCTCCATACGGAGGATAACGGCGGGCCTACACCGTCGGAGGTTCATGATGCGTTATCTGCACACAATGCTGCGCGTGCGCAATCTCGACGCGGCGCTCGATTTCTACTGCAACAAGCTCGGCCTGAAGGAAGTACGTCGCCGGGTCGACGACAAGAACAAGTACATGCTGGTGTTCTTGGCGGCGCCGGCCGACGGCGAGCTGGTTGCCAAAGGTCCCGCCACCCGCCAAGCGCCGCTGGTCGAGCTGACCTACAATTGGGACAGCGAAGAGGATTACGGCGAAGCGCGCTATTTCGGCCACCTCGCTTACGAAGTCGATGACATTTATGCATTATGCGAGAAGCTGATGAAGGCGGGCGTGACCATCAACCGGCCGCCGCGCGACGGCATGATGGCGTTCGTGCGCTCGCCGGACAAGCAGTCGATCGAACTGTTGCAGAAGGGGGAGCCGCTGCCGCCGCGGGAGCCTTGGGCCTCGATGGCCAATACCGGGCATTGGTGAGGAATCGGTCTGCCTGGGATTGCTTGCCGCTCGCGGCAAAGCTCTCTATATGTCGCGGTCCTTTGCGTATCGCGCCTGTTTCGCGCGCGGCTCGCGCCCTTCGTCTAGCGGTCCAGGACATCGCCCTTTCACGGCGGAAACACGGGTTCGATTCCCGTAGGGCGCACCACTGGGTGCAAGGCGCCGACGTTTCCTCCGTCATCGCTCAGCGAAGAAGCCTCGAGGCGTATGGTTGGAGATCCGAGGAAGAAAGCGTGGCAATTGATCCCTGGTGCCGGCAATTTTAAGCCGATAAACTCACTTATCCCTCCGGAGGAATACGCATGATTTCCCGACGCACAGCAATCGCAGCGATCGCCGGCCTGATCGGAATGGCGGCTCCGGCACTGGCACAGAAGAAGAAGTCACCCCGTTTTATCCGCTACGATAGCAACGGAGACGGCAAGGTCGATCTCGACGAAGCCAAAAAGGCCGCCAGCGATGTGTTTGACAAACTCGACGTCAACAAGGCCGGCAAGCTCAGCTTCAAGGAATTGCGCGGGCGCTTGAGCCATCGGGAATTTGTCGCCGCCGATACCGACAAGGACGGGAGCTTGAGCAAAGCTGAATATCTTGCCGTGGTCGAACAGCGTTTCAAATTGGCCGATAAGGACCATGACGGCGCCCTGAAGTCGTGGGAGTTCCACACCCGCGCCGGTCACCACCTGTCCCGATTGCTGGATTAGCGCTTATAGCGCGAGGCCATGGCGGAAGGCGGCGGCTGCGAAGAGATCGGCGGATAACGCCCGGGCATAGACCTTGTCGGCGGCATTCGACGGCCGTTTGGCCGCTTTTACTGCGGAAACGCCGGCTTCGCTCCCGATAGGCCGCGCCATTTTCGCTGCGCTGCCGCAGAAGATTCGTCTCTTTGTCCGCCCGCGGACTCACCTGCGTCACGGGCTCGCCACAGAGTCTCGTTAGCGTGCAGCATTGGGAGGGGTGATGCAGGGAGGACGATCATGATACTGCACACCGGGACGGCGGAGCGTGCACGGTTGGTCACTGACGACAAGAATAGTTGTCCACAATGCAGCGCCTGGCTGCTCGCACCCGACTGGTCCGAACATATCAGCGAGCGTTGCGTGCGTCACACCTGGTCATGCGAAGCGTGCGGCTATGAATTCGAGACGACGGTCTTCTTTCCCGCAACGGGGAAAACCATCGCGTAGCGCCGCTGTACTCGACTAACCTTTCACGATATTCACCGCCGCGGCGGATAGCGATGCCGCCGGCCGTTGAAATCTTCGACCACGGCGCCACCCTCGCTCAAATAGCTGGGCCCGATCGGCGATTTGCCGAAACCGCCGGGAATGTCGAGCACATAGGTCGGCTGGCACAAGCCCGAATAGCGGCCGCGCAGACCGCGCATCAGCGCCCGCCCCTCGGCGATCGAGGTGCGCAGATGTCCCGTGCCCGGCGCCAGATCGGCATGGTGCAGGTAATACGGCTTGATCCGGCATTCGACCAGCGCGCGCATGAGCCCGCCGAGCGTTTCGACGTCGTCGTTCACCCCGCGCAACAGCACCGATTGCGAGAGCATCGGTATGCCGGCGTCGATGAAGCGCGCGCAGGCCGCGCGCGCCCTCTTGGTCAGTTCGCGCGGATGATTGGCGTGAATGACGACGAAGGTCGCTTTCCGCGTCCGCAGCGCGCGGATGAGCGCGGCCGAGATGCGCTCGGGCGCCACGACCGGCACGCGCGTATGCACGCGGATCACCTTGACGTGGCTGATGGCGGCGAGCCGCGTCACGACGTCCTGGAGACGACGCGCGGAGATGAGGAGCGGATCGCCACCGGTGAGGATGACTTCCCAGATTTCGGGATGCGCGCCGATGTAATCGAGCGCGGCCGCGAGCGCTTGCGGCGACAATCCTCCCCGCCCCGGCCCGACCATTTCGCGGCGGAAGCAGAACCGGCAGTAGATCGCACAGGCGTTGACGAGCTTCAGCAGCACCCGGTCGGGATAGCGGTGAACGACGCCTTCGAGCGGGCTGTGTGCTTCGTCGCCGATCGGATCGGGATTTTCCTCCGGCCGGCGCTCAAGTTCGCGCGCGTCGGGAACGAACTGCCGCGCGATCGGATCATTCGGATCGGCCGGGTCGATGAGGTCAGCCATCGCCGGCGTGATGGCGACGGCGTAGCGCGCGGCGACCTGTTCCAGCGCCGCGAGCCGATCGGCGCCGGTCAGGCGGGCCTCGACGAGCGCGGACGGACTGCGCAAGGTCTTTCGGGCGGCGGCGTTCATGAACGACCTCGTTCGCGGCGATCGGGCCCTTATGCGCGATGCCGCCGCTCACAGGCAAGTCCGGCGGGGAACGTGAGGATTTTTGCGTTGCCGTCTCGCGGATGTACGGATCTGACCCGTACAAGATCAAGCAACGAGGAAACTGCGATGGAGGAAACTTACGCAGCGCACGAGCGCAGCAACACGCGGAGTAATGAACGACAAGGACGCACCGTTATCTCCGCGCCTATTGGCGCCACATTGATATCTCTTCATGGTACGTTTTGCAGTAGCCATGTATCTTTAGCAGGGCGCTATCGTTCTCACGCGCCGATCTATCCCGCGAGCTTGACAGATTGTAGCTTGCAGGCTACATCCGCGCTCTATGATCGAGGTGCGCCAGACCGCGGAATTTTCGCGCTGGTTGCGCCGTCTCAAGGATGCCGAGGCCGCTGCGCGGATCGTCGCCCCCGTGCGCCGCATGGAGCTTGGCAATCCCGGCGACGCCAGGAGCGTGGGCCGCGGCATCATGGAAATGCGGATCACTCATGGCCCCGGCTACCGCATCTATTACGTGCAGCGTGGAATAGGAATTGTGATTCTATTGTGCGGCGGCGATAAGCACACGCAACGGCGCGACATCGCGCGGGCGCAAGCGCTGGCAGAGAACATGTAATGCGCAAGACGACACAATTTGACGCCGCCAGCTATCTCGACAGCGAGGAGCGGCAGGCCGCCTATATCACGGCGGCGCTGGAAACCGGCGACGCGGATTTCGTGCGTGATGCGCTCGGCATTGTCGCCAAGGCGCGCGGCATGGGCGCCATCGCCAAGAACGCAGGTTTGAATCGCGAGAGCCTATACAAGGCGCTCGGCAACACCGGCAATCCCGAATTCGTTACCGTCATGAAGATCGTCCGCGCCCTCGGCCTCACGCTTTCCGCCCGCCCCGCGAAACAACGACGCGTGGCGTGAGCTCTCGTCCTGCTCCGCGAAGCGGAGAAGGGAGCTTCGACTGCAAGGATAACCTCTCCGCTGTAGGCCCCCTCCACCGCGCTACGCGCGATCCTCCTCCCCC
>JASHPW010000036.1 GCA_030037895.1 Xanthobacteraceae bacterium
GGCCGGCGCACCCACACGCCGATGCGGTCGTCGCGGCGCTCGCCGCGCACGTCGAACGCCGCGAGCGTGCGGATGATCCACTCCTCGATGGTGACGACGAAGCGGCGCACGTCCGGCGCGCGGCGCTTGAGGTCGAGCATGACATAGCCGACCCGCTGGCCGGGGCCGTGATAGGTGAACTGGCCGCCGCGCCCGGCACTATGGACGGGAAAACGCGGCTCGATCAGCTCCTGCGGCCGCGCCGAAGTGCCGGCGGTGTAAAGTGCAGGGTGCTCAAGAAGCCAAATCAACTCGCGCGCCTCGCCGCGCGCGATCGCCGCGGCGCGCGCGGCCATCGCGGCGAGCGCGCTCTCGTAATCGACGGCGCCGTCGCTCACCCGCCACTCGGCCGGCGGCGAGCCGGGAGTGGGCAGGAGGCCAAGGGCCACATCCTCGCGCGTGTTAACCACCTCGTAACCATGCCGTGGTGAAACAATAACGCAGGGAAGGTGCAACGACAAAGCGCGCGAGGCTCCGTGGCGACGCTCGACAACGTCTCGATCGACATTGCGGTGGTCCTGGGCAGGACGTCGATGCCGATCCATCAGGTGCTGCGGCTCGGCCGCGGCGCCATTATCGAGCTCGACTCCTCGGAAGAGGACGAGGTGAGCATCCTCGCCAACAACTTGCCGGTGGCGCGCGGCACCGTGATCGTGAGCGGCAACCGCATCGCCGTCGAAGTGAAGGAATTGCTGCCGCACACGCCCGACGCCGCCTAATACCGACGGCAATAAACATCGACCCATGGCCCGTCACCCTGAGGGAGGGTTGGGGAGGGGGGCTGCCGAGTCAAAGATTTCTCCTCAATCAGGGAGCGGCGGAGCGCCGTCTTCGGGCGGCCGCCGCCCTTGTCCGGGAACAGGCGAACTGTTACATCGGCGCTCGCGCGCCGCTTGACGGCGTGCTCATCCCACATGCGGTCGTGGCGGAATTGGTAGACGCACTAGCTTGAGGTGCTAGCGGGGTGACCCGTGGAGGTTCGAGTCCTCTCGACCGCACCAGCTAACCATTTGATTTTTCATGATCCGATTCTGACCTTTTGGGGGTGATTCTGACCGGCGGTTCTTACGTCGTTCCACCGTCGTTTTCGGCGGCCCGTTTCTGGCTGCGCGCCTCCGCTACCGGGGCAACCCGGAGGTCCGGACGGAAAACTGGTTCCCACTTTTCCTGGGCGCGCTCTAAGCCGGACGAATTCGGCTGCAACCCCGGAGAAGCGCTCGCTGCGCTCCGCGCGTGGCGCCTTCGGAATGCCGAGCGCAGCCATCTTGTCGTGGCCCACGCGGACAGTGCGATTTCGTGGCGCAAGGTCGGGTGGGCGTCGTTCCACTTGCTGCTGCGTCCAAACTGCCCTTGACAGAGACTCTGAGCGACATAGGCTCGACCCGCTCGCTCGCCGGTCAAGGCGGTGACAATCCGCCAAAAACGCCGCAATGGGGACCCAGAGGGAGGGGGTCGGCTTCAGCGCCGGCAATCGAGCGCGACGGCAATCTGAGTTGGGCTGTTGACCGCCAAAGCCAATCGCCCGGCCCGGAGGCCGGTAGCTGCGCAGTCCGCAGCATGACCTAACGGACATCGCCTCCGTCGCCGCGGCGGTCGTTGACCGACCGGCGCCGCCAGACGGAAAGATTCACGGGAGGAGAGAGAGAAATGAGTCTTGGAGCGAAGTTGAAGATCGGCCCGGCAATGATCGTCGCGGCAACCGCCGCGGTTGGTGTCGCCGGCATGTTGCTCGCCGGCGCCGCGCAAGCCGACAAGCTGATCCGCTATGATGCAAACAGCAAGAACTTCTGGCTGCACCCGCCGGGCGATTGGTACATGGGCGGCGAGACGGAGGAGTTGAAGGGCACCGACTTCGCGAAGACACTGCCGCCGCCGACCGGCTTTACCCGCGCCGAGGTCGAGGCCCGTCTGAAGAACATCAAGCTGCCGCCCGGTTTCAAGATTGAAATCTATGCGAGCGGCGTCAGGAGCGCGCGCGAGATGGCGCTCGGCGACAAGGGCACGCTGTTCGCCGGTTCGTTCACGGGGGGCATCGTCAGCGCCGTCGTCGACGAAGGCGGCAAGAAGGTCGTCAAGACGATCCTCAAGGGCCTGCGCATGCCGACCGGCCTCGCGTTCCGCGACGGCGCGCTCTACGTCGCCGACATCGACAAAATCTACAAGTATGCCAATGCCGAGGACAACCTCGACCACATGCCGGCGCCGACGGTGGTCTACGACGACATGCCGCCCTACACGACGCATGGCTGGAAATATCTGGCGTTCGACAAGAATGGCTGGCTCTACGTCGCCTTCGGCCCGCCGTGCAACATCTGCCTGCCGCCGACCTCGACGGCCCAGGTTCGTCATATCAACCCGGCCAACGGCCTCGCCGAACTCGTCGCCATCGGCATCCGCAACAGCGTCGGCGGCGACGTCGATCCGCGCACCGACCAGTACTGGTTCTCCGAGAACGGGCGCGATTGGCTCGGCAGCGACATTCCCAGCGACAAGCTCAATCACATCGCGCGGATGGGCGAGGATTTCGGCTTCCCGTACTGCCACGGGGGCGACATACCGGATCCGGACCTTGCCATGGGGCACAAGTGCTCGGAATTCACGCCGCCGGTGTTCAAGCTTGGCGCACACATGGCGCCGCTCGGCATGAAGTTCTACACCGGGGACCAATTCCCGGCGGACTACAAGGATAGCATCATCATCGCCGAGCATGGCTCCTGGAACCGACATCAGTACCAGGGTGGAAGGTTGGTGCGCATCACCGTCGATCCGGACGGCAAGAACGCCAAGCAGGAGGTGTTTGCGTCCGGATGGATCGGCCCCAACAATAAATATCTCGGCCGGCCCAGCGACGTGCTGGTGGCCAAGGACGGCTCGCTCCTGGTCGCCGATGATTACAACAGCGCCATCTATCGGATCAGCTACAGCAAGTGATCCGCTGGCCTGATCGATCCGCGCGGGCTGTGTCGGATCGATCGTCGTTTGAACCGCTATGGGTCCAAGCCGGCGCCTCCGGCTTGGACCTCTCGTTTTGCTGCTGACATGACACCGGTACGTCCTCTCCTGTTCGCTTTCGGCCTGGTTGCCTTGCTCCTCTGCTGCGGAGGCGCGTCCGCCGCGGATGTGGCGGCGGGCAAGGCGACGGCGGAGGGTTGCGCCGGCTGTCACGGCGCCGACGGCATTTCCCAAATGCCGCTCGTCCCCTCGCTCGCCGGCGAGCCCGATTATTTCATCCAATGGCAGCTCGTGTTTTTCCGCGGCGGCAGCCGCAAGAACGAGGTGATGGGGCCGATCGCCGAAGCTCTCAGCGACGAAGAAATTCGCAACCTCGGCGCCTACTACGCTTCGCTGCCGCCGCCCAAGCCGCAACCCGCTCCCACTTCCGATGCGCTGGCGCAAGCCGGCGCAGAGCTTGCCGCAAAGCATCGTTGCCAGGTGTGCCATGGCAACGACTATTCCGGCAGCGGCCCCACCGCGCGTCTTGCCGGCCAGCGCGAGGACGTTCTGCTCAAGGCGCTGCGCGACTTCAAATCCGGTGCGCGCGTGGGCTCGGGAGTCTCGTCCATGGCGGACGTCGTCTACGGCCTGAGTGACGACGACATGCGCGCGCTGGCGCATTACATGGCAACGCGGCCGTGATGTTGGGCCATCGCCCTCATGCCGGGCCTGCGCAATTGCGCAGCGTTTGCCCCGGCTGCTTGACGGCTTGGATCGTCCGGTCATCCCGCCGGGATTAACGTCGCGTTAAACGTGAAGGCGGCGCCGCGGGGCTCGAAACCGCCCGCGGCCGGGTCTTTCCTCGCCGTTAATCATGGACCCGTAATCTGCCTCGGGCATTTTGTTTGTGGGCGCGAGGATGAAGGTCGCTGCGGCAGCCCGGACATGGTGGGCGGCATGTCGGCGGCATTCGCGGGGGCCGACGGCCGCGCCGCTGCGCGTTACCTCGGTCCTGCTGGTCGTGCTTGCCGCAGCGATGATCGTGTGCGCCGGGATCGGCCTCGCCGTCACCCAGCGCCACGACGGCCGCCTCGCGGCCGGGCGGCATGCGGCGCTGCGGCTGGCGCTCGATGAGGTCCGCGCCGCATTCGGCGATACCGGCCGGTTCAACAATGTCCGGCTCCGCTTCATCGCGCGTCGCAGCGGCCTTGCGGACCTGAGGTTCGACGCCGACCTGACCGCGGATGGCGGACGCGAGGTGCAGTCGCTGCACGACGGCAAGGGTCGCATTGTCGGCTGGTTCAGTTGGACGGCCGATCGCACCTTCGTCCGCGCCATGAACCGGCTGTGGGGCTTGGTCGGCGCGGTCGGAGTCGCGCTCGTGCTCGGCGCCGCTTTTGCCCTGCACGCCGCGCAACGGCTGGCGCGTTCGCTCGCCCGCGGCACCGGGACGGTGCGCAAATCGACCAGCGAAGACGCGCTCACTGGTCTGCCAAGTCACCGCGGCGCGACGCGGCGCTTCAAGCCGCCGATCGAAACCGAGCACGCCGAGCGGCGCTTCCTTCTGCACGAGCTTGAATCGGCGATCTTACGCCAGGCGTTCGACGTCCATTATCAGCCGATCGTGGCCGCCGACGGCGCCGGCATCGTCGGAGTCGAAGCGCTGCTGCGCTGGCACCATCCGCGGCGCGGCGAGATCAGCCCGTCCGTCTTCGTTCCTTTGGCCGAGCAGAGCGGCCGCATGTCGCAACTCGGCGAGATCGTGCTGCGGCGGGCGCTCACCGATGCCGTGAGTTGGCCGAACCTGTTCGTGGCGGTCAATCTGTCGCCGTTGCAGATCCGCGATCGTCGGCTCGTCGAGCTTGTCGGCGCCGTCATGGCCGAGACCGGCGTCGCCCCTTCGCAGGTCGTGCTCGAAGTGACCGAAGGGGTTTTCATCGACAACCCGCGGGAGACCCGGGGGCGGCTTGAAGCGCTGCGCGCGCTCGGCGCCAGCATCGCGCTTGATGATTTCGGCACCGGCTATTCGAGCTTGAGCTATTTGCAAAAGTTTCCGTTTGATCGGCTCAAGATCGACCGCGCCTTCGTCGCTCCGCTGGGCGCGTCCGGCAACAGCGGCGCCATCATCCAGTCGATCGTCACGCTCGGCCACGCGCTGGGCATGAAAGTGCTGGCCGAAGGCGTCGAGACCGACGCGCAGCGCGTGCTGTTGCGCCTTGTCGGCTGCGACGAGATGCAGGGCTATCTGTTCGCCAAGCCCGCCGCGGCCGCGGAGATTGACCGGGCCCTGACGCGGCCGGCTCGCCCCGCGACCGGGCGATCCGTGGCGTCGGCACGCTGACAGGCCGGTATTGAGCCGGTATCTTCCGCGCCCGGCCGCCATTTCTAGAGACCTTGCCCCACGCACCTGCCGGAGGAGAGCGCGCATGATCCCGAACAGCTTTCCCGGCCTCGATTTCGGCCTCGGCAACGACATCGATATGTTGCGCGAGACGGTGGCCGCCTTCGCCCAGGAAAAAATCGCGCCATGCGCCGCCGAGATCGACCGCGCGAACAAATTTCCGCGCGAGCTGTGGCCGCAGCTCGGGGCGCTCGGCCTCCTCGGCATTACCGTCGAGGAAGAGTGGGGCGGCGCGGGCATGGGCTACTTGGCCCATTGCGTGGCGATGGAGGAGGTTTCGCGCGCCTCGGCGGCGATCGGCCTGTCCTACGGCGCGCATTCCAATCTCTGCGTCAACCAGATCAGGCGCAACGGCAATGCCGAGCAGAAACGCCGCTATTTGCCGAAGCTGATCTCGGGCGAGCATGTCGGCGCGCTGGCGATGTCGGAGCCGGGCGCCGGCTCCGACGTCGTGTCCATGCGCACGCGCGCCGAGCGCAAGGGCGACCGCTACGTTCTCAACGGCGCGAAAATGTGGATCACCAACGGTCCCGTTGCCGACACGCTGGTGGTCTATGCCAAGACCGACCGCACTGCCGGTGCGCGCGGCATCACCGCCTTCATCGTCGAGAAAACGTTCAAGGGCTTCTCCGCCGGCGCAAAGCTCGACAAGCTCGGCATGCGCGGTTCCGACACCAGCGAACTCGTGTTCGCGGATTGCGAGGTCCCGGCCGAGAACGTGCTTGGCGTCGTCGGCAACGGCGTCAACGTGCTGATGTCGGGCCTCGATTATGAGCGCGCGGTGCTGGCGGCTGGACCGCTCGGCGTGATGCAGGCCTGCCTCGACCTGGTCATTCCCTATGTCCATCAGCGCACGCAGTTCGGCCAGCCGATCGGCCGCTTTCAGCTCATGCAGGCCAAGCTCGCGGACATGTATGTCACGCTCAACGCCGCGAAGGCCTATGTTTACGCGGTTGCCAAGGCCTGCGATCGCGGCGACACCACGCGCGAAGACGCCGCCGGCGCCATTCTTTATGCCGGCGAGCGCGCGACCTGGATGGCACTCGAAACCATCCAATGCCTCGGCGGCAACGGCTACATCAACGACTACCCGGCCGGGCGGCTCTTGCGCGACGCCAAGCTCTATGAGATCGGCGCCGGGACGAGCGAAATCCGCCGCATGCTGATCGGGCGCGAGATTTTCGAAAAAACGAGGTGAGCGGCGGCCGGCGGCCACGGCCCTGGCTCATTGCCGTGACCGTGCATGCCGCGAATGATGACTGTCAGTCTTGCAGCAAGTCCGGAAAATCGCCAATATCGTTTTGAACCGGCGTGAGTGACGCGAGCTTGATCCGCGCGCGGCTGATGCCGTTCGATCGCCGCACTTCAGGAAGCTTTCCAGCGCACGGCAACGTCAGATGGACCCCGGCGGGAGATGAACTTATTCAGGCGTATCGGAGACTTTCCGCCGGTGCAAAAGTCCGTCGGCGTCCTGGCCGCGGAATATCTGCGCCTGGTGCGCCGGACGAGTTCCTTCGCAGTCGATCCGGCGGATGTCTATGACCGCATTGCCGCGGACCTGCCGGTCATTTTCGCGATGTGGCATGGTCAGCATTTCATGTCGCCGTTCTTCAAGCACGAGCATTGGCGCGTGAAGTGCCTGGTGTCGCGCCATCGCGACGGGGAGATCAACGCGATTGCCGCCGAGCGGCTCGGCATCGAGACGATTCGCGGCTCCGGATCGCGCGGCCGCGATTTTCACCGCAAGGGCGGCGTCGTCGGCTTCAAGGCGATGCTCGACGCGCTGGCGCGCGGTTGCAATGTCGCGCTCACGGCCGACATGCCGAAGGTATCGCGGATCGCCGGACGAGGGATCGTGCGGCTCGCGCGCGCCTCGGGACGCGCGATCTATCCGGTCGCGCCGGCGACGAGCCGCCGCCTTGAGCTCGACAATTGGGACCGCTCCGCCGTCAACCTGCCGTTCGGGCGCTTCGCCGTCGCCGTCGGCGAGCCGATCCGGGTCGCGCCGAATGCGGATGATGCGGCGCTGGAGGAAGCGCGCCGCATGGTCGAAACGCGCCTCAATGGCGCGACGGAAAGGGCCTATGCCATTGTCGACGGTCGCGCCGAAGACTTCGACTGGAGCCGCCGCCACGCCCGCGTCGGCCCCATTCCGGAACCGCGATGATCGTTTATTGGCCGACTCGGTCAATACATCACTCGTTCAATGATGGTCCCGATGTGACTCACTCACTCATTGAGTCCATGACGAATCAGCTATTCTACGCGCGCGCCGATCGCGGCGGAGCAGAGGCCATGCTGCGCGTGCGACTTAAAGCGGACGGGCGTTTGGTCGAAATCCTGCCGGACGGCAGCGAGCGCGCCATGCTTGCTGCCGACGGTCTGCCAGTTACCGTGCGCACACGCACCGGGACGCAATCGGCGAACGGACGTTTCCTCGACGCCGCCTATGCCCGCAACGTGCGCGGCCAGACCGGCCTCACGCAAACGGCCTTTGCCGCGCGCATCGGCGTGCCGGTCGAGACGGTGCGCAACTGGGAGCAGGGCAAGCGGTCGCCGCGCGGACCCGCCCGCGCGCTGCTCAAAGTGATCGACCAGGCGCCCGAGGCCGCCTTTGCGGCCCTCGGCGGCGCGGCGCGCTCGCGCGGCGCCGCGTGAGCGCGGACCAGACCCTGCCGGTCGTTGCGGCCAAGGGCGCGCGGATTCCGCTGCTCGGCCTCGGCACTTGGGAGCTGCGCGGCCGCGTCTGCGCGCGCGTGGTCGAGCAGGCCCTGCATCTCGGCTACCGCCACATCGACACCGCCGAGAATTACGAGAACGAGCGCGAAGTGGGCGAAGGCCTGCATGCCTCCGGCGTCAAGCGCGGCGACGTGTTCGTGACCACGAAAATCTGGCCCACGCATTTCGCCCCGGGCGATCTCGAACGCGCCGCGCGCGAATGCCTGGCGCGGCTGCGCTTGAGCGAGGTCGATCTTTTGCTGCTGCATTGGCCCAATCCGCGTATCCCGCTCGCGGAAACGCTCGGCGCGCTGTGCCAAGTCAAGCGCGACGGCCTCGCGCGCCACATCGGCGTCTCCAACTTCACCGTGGCGCTGATCGAACAAGTCGTGAAGGCGGCGACCGAACCGCTCGTATGCGATCAGGTCGAATGCCATCCCTTCCTCGACCAGTCGAAGGTGATCGCCGCCTGCCGGCGGCACGGCATGGCCGTCATCGCCTATAGCCCGATCGCCCAGGGGCGGGCGCGCAACGACAAGGTGCTCGCGCGCATCGCCGCCGCGCATGACAAGACCGCTGTGCAGGTCTGTCTGCGCTTCCTGGTGCAGCAGCACATCGCCGTCATTCCGCGCACCAGCAAGATCGAACGGCTCTCCGAAAACGCCGCGATCTTCGATTTTGCGCTGAGCGAACGCGAGATGGCCGAGATTTCCGCGCTCGCGCACCGCGACGGCCGTCTCATCGACTGGGCTTTTTCGGGACGGCCGCAGTGGGATTGAATCGGGGTGCGGAACAATGAGCACGGCGACTCGGAGGAACGGCGTCGCCCCGATTGCGGATGTCGCTGCACGCATCCGCACAGCACGCATCCAACCCCTCACCGCATCGCCGCCGCGATGTTGCCGCCGTCCACGGTGGTGACATCGGCGGTGGTTTTGAGCGCCAGCGCCTGGTGCAGGAAGGCTTGGGCCACGTCGTCCGCCGTCACCTCGCGGCCGAGCAGGTTGCCGCTCATGTAGTCCTTCTCGCTCACGCCGCGCGCCTTGGCGCGCGCCGCGATCATGTCCTGCGTCAGCAAGCCCGAGCGGATGCGGTCGGCGTTGACCGCGTTGGCGCGGATGCCGTCGGCGCCATAATCGAGCGCGTACTGGCGCATGAGCGCGAGCAGCGCCGCCTTGGGCACGCCATAGGGGCCGAAATCGCGCCCCGGATTGACTGCCTGTTTGGAGACGTTGAAGAGGAGGCATCCGCCGGTCCCCTGAGCAAGCATGATCTTGACGGCGGCCTGCGCCACGCGCTGATGGCCGTAGAAATTCAGCTCGAAGCTTTTGCGCAACACGGCCTCGTCGACCTCGCCGATGCGGCCCTGCCAGGCCGCGCCGGCATTGGAGACGACGATATCGACGCCGCCGAAGGCCGTGGCTATTGCCGCGAACGCCGCTTGCACCGAGGCCGCGTCGGTCACGTCGCACGCCACGGCGAGCGCCGTCGGGCCGATCATCTTCGCTTGCTCGTTGGCCGCGGCAAAATTCACGTCGAGCAGGGCGACCTCCGCTCCCGCCGCGGCGAACGCTTGTGCGGTTGCGGCGCCGATCGCTCCCGCCGCGCCGGTGACGGCGGCGATCTGTCCGGCGAGCGGCGGCTCCCGCCGCGCGCCGAGCTTCTTCTGTTCGAGCGGCCAATATTCGCAATCGAACATCTCGGCCTCGGAGATCGATTCGAAACGGCCGATGAGTTCGGCGTCGCTCACGCCTTCGACCCAGGCTTCGGCAATATCGGCGGCGATCATCGCTTCCTGCTTGCTGCGGCCGAGACCGAACAGGCCGAGGCCCGGCACGAGCACGACACGGGGCAGGGGATCGAGCGCGCGCTTGAGGCCGCCGACGCGCGCGTTGTGGCGCGCGAAATACGCGCGATAGCGCGCGGTGAAGCGGGCCGCCGCCTCGCGGCTCGCGCGCGCGAAAGCGTCGAGCTTGCCGGGATCCGGCGGCGGCAAAACGAGCGGCCAGTTCTTGGTGCGAATGGTATGGTCGGGCGTTATCACGCCACTTTCACTCAACCGTCCTAAGCTATTGTTTTCTATTAATTTCATAATGGCGTCGTTGCTGCGGAATTCGCCGATAAGCCGGCGCCAGGCGCCCTCGATTGCGGCGTCCTTCTCACTACAGGCGCCGCGCACGATCGGAGCGACCTCGATGAGAGCGGCGACGTTCCGCGCGGCGGGCAGGGCGACGGCCACGGCCACGGCCTTGCGGCGGCGGGCGATGAAATCCTCGGCGAGCGAGACCAGCGCGATCATGCGCTCATAGGCGTCGCGCGCGGTGTCGCCGAAGGTGACGATGCCGTGTTTGCTGAGAATGAGACCCTCGCATGCGCCCGCGCGCTCGAAAACCTCGATCGCCGTCTTGGCGAGGCCGAAGCCCGGCATCAGGTAGGGGACGAAGGCGATCCGGTCCTTGTAGACCTCGGCGCAGCGGGCTTCGCCGTCCGGCTGGTCGATCAGGCTGAGCGCCGCGGTCGCATGCGTATGATCGATGAATTTGTGCGGCAGGAAGGCGTGCAGCATGATCTCGACCGACGGATCCGGCGCCGCCGGATCGATGAGATGCGCGCGCTCGATGCCGACCAGATCCTCATCGGCGATCGCCGCGAGCGCGCGCAGCTTGCGCAACGCTTCAAGCCGCACCGCCGGCAGTCCCGCGGGCTCGATCGTGGCCATGTCGGCGCCGGACGCTTTGACGCGCAGAACCTCGACCTCCTCGCCGAAAGCGTCCCCCATCCGCGTCTTCAGCGACGTATTGCCGCCGCCGTGCAGAACGAGCTTCGGGTCGCGGCCGAGGAGCCGGGTCGTGTAGACGCGCAGCGCCAGGTCACGCTCGACGCCCGATGTCGCGCCGCGCGCCACCATGGCCTCGGCGTCGCGCTCGATCCACCCGCTTTTCATGGCGCGTCGGGCATGAGGTGGGCTT
This sequence comes from Xanthobacteraceae bacterium, assembly GCA_030037895.1. Taxonomy (GTDB): domain Bacteria; phylum Pseudomonadota; class Alphaproteobacteria; order Rhizobiales; family Xanthobacteraceae; genus BOG-931. Next base: position 11,062 of record JASHPW010000036.1, read on the forward strand.
GCGCAGGGAGAATCGATGCGATTGAATGACGGCCCGATGTAACCGGGCCGGATGTTTGCCGCGTGAAGGTAGGGGACGTGATCCGGTTGATTGTTGTTGACGGCTGGTTTCTGGTTGCCACGCGCGGCTCGCATCGACAATACAAGCACGCCATAAAGCCCGGGCGCGTCACCATCGCCTGAAAGCCGGCTGACGAAATGGCGCGCGGCACCTTGAACAGCGTGCTCAAGCAGGCGGGACTTAAGGAACAAAAGTGATGCGCTATGCTGTTGTGATCGAAAAGGCCGGCGGCAACTACTCCGCCTACGTTCCGGACCTGCCGGGCTGCGTCGCAACCGCAGCGACCATCGATGAAGTCGAAGCCGAAATTCGTGAAGCGATCCGGTTTCATGTCGATGGCCTGCGGACCGATGGCGTGATCGTGCCGGCGCCGACGAGCCTCGCGGAATACGTGGAAGCGTAGCGCGGCGCAGCCATTAAAGGGTGGCCTGATTAGAGCGCCAGGAATGCCGCGGGCAACGACGGTATTGACGTAAACCATGAGCTTCCTGGTGGGACGATAAGCGCGATCTTGTGTTTCTTGCTCTTTGCGATGAGCCGAGGGGCCCCCCTGCGACCTCTATAACCTCGCGTCGTCAGCCGCCGGCGATACGGCGTGACCACCAGCCGCTGCGGCGCGGTCGATCGGCGTCCTCATTCTCGCCGACTTCGGTGATCACCGGCGGCGGGGTGGGGGCTTGCTGCGTCGGCACCGGCCGGGTCAGTTCATGATCGTCGGCGACCGGCGCCGGCTCGCGCACGGTCGAGCGCCGTCGCGGCGGCTCCTGTCGAGCCGCCGGCACGGCCACTTGCATCGCTTCCACGGCGGCCGGTTCGGCCGAAGTTTTCGCGGCAGCCGCAGGCGGCGCGGCATCAAGATCGGCGACGGCCTCCTTGAGTCCGGGCTCGCTCGCGGTCGGCGCGGCGAGCTCCTCGACGGTGGCGCCGGCATGCTGCGGGCGTGGACCGCGGTCGTATTCGTATGATGGGCGCGCCGCAGCGTCATTGTGCTCGCGCTCCTGCCGTTTGCGCCGACCGCCCCGCCGGCCGCGTCGCCGTCGTCGCCGCTCGCCTTCGCGCTGCGCCTCGCCTCGCTCGTTCGCGGCGGCCTCTGCCGCCTCGTCGGCGCGGTCTGCGTCCGCTGCCATGCCGCCGGCGCCCTCAGCCACAGGTTCGCTGTCTGCTGCGGCGATCGTCTCGTGCTGCTGAGCTTCGCCGTCATGGCGTCCGCGCCGCCGTCGGCGACGGCGCCGCGTGCCGGTTTCCTCCGGTTCAGGTGCGGCGGCCTCCGCCGTCGATTCGACTGCCTCGCTCTCCGCCACGCCGGTCTCTTCGAGATCGTCTTCCTCCTCGAGCGGCGCGGCGGTCGCCGCCGTCGTCGCCGCCCGCTCGGCGAGCGCCTTGGCGGCCTCCGCCGTATGCACCTGCTCGCCGCGATCGATCGCGAAGGCCTGCGGTGCGGTCACCGTTGCATCGGCGACGACGGTGATGGCGATGGCGAACCGCTCTTCCAGCGCCCGCAAATGCGCGCGCTTCTGATTGAGGACGTAGAGCGCCACGTCAGACCGCGTGCGCGCGATGAGATTGTGCGTGGCGCCCTTGATCAATTGCTCCTCGAGCGCGCGCAGCACCTGCAAGGCGAGCGATGACGCCGAGCGCACATGGCCGCTGCCGCCGCAATACGGGCATTTCTCCGTGGAACTTTCCAGCACGCTCGTGCGGATGCGCTGGCGCGACATCTCCAACAGGCCGAAATGCGAAATGCGTCCGACCTGGATGCGGGCGCGATCCTGCTTGAGACGTTCCTTCAGCCGGCGCTCGACCGAGCGGTTGTTGCGCTTCTCCTCCATGTCGATGAAATCGATGACGATCAGCCCGGCGAGGTCGCGCAGCCGAAGCTGGCGCGCGATCTCGTCCGCGGCTTCGAGATTGGTCTTGAGCGCGGTGTCCTCGATGTGGTGCTCGCGCGTGGCACGGCCGGAATTGACGTCGATCGCAACCAGCGCTTCGGTCTGATTGAGCACGATGTAGCCGCCCGAGCGCAACTGCACGACCGGCGAGAACATGGCGTCGAGCTGGTTCTCGACGCCGTAACGCGACAGCAGCGGCTGGGTGTCGGCGTAAAGCTTCACGTTCTTCGCATGACTCGGCATGAGCATGCGCATGAAATCCTTGGCCTCGTGGTAGGCCTCGGGTCCGGCGACGATCACCTCGTCGATGTCCTTGCCGTAGAGGTCGCGGATCGAACGCTTGACCAGCGAGCCCTCCTCGTAGACGAGCTTGGGCGCAGTCGATTTCAGCGTCAGGTCGCGCACGGTCTCCCACAGCCGCAGCAAGTATTCGAAATCGCGCTTGATCTCGGTCTTGGTGCGGCTCGCGCCGGCCGTGCGCAGGATCACGCCCATGCCTTCGGGCACTTCGAGGTCCTGCGCAATCTCCTTGAGTCGGGACCGATCTTCGGCGCTCGTGATCTTGCGGCTGATGCCGCCGCCGCGCGCCGTATTGGGCATCAGCACCGAATAGCGTCCGGCGAGCGAGAGATAGGTCGTGAGCGCCGCACCTTTGCTGCCGCGCTCCTCCTTGACCACCTGCACCAGCATGACTTGACGGCGCTTGATCACCTCCTGGATCTTGTATTGGCGGCGGTAGCGCGTCGCGCGATCGGGGACCTCCTCGAGCGCGTCGGCGCCGCCGACGGATTCGACGGCCTCTTCGACCGCTTCATCGTCCTCGCCGTTCTCCACGCCGTCGCCGCCGTCTTCCGCGGTTTCCGGAGCGGTGCTGGGTTCATCGCTTGCTTCAACTGCGGCCTCGCGCAGCTCGTTGGCCTCGTTGGCCTCCGCCTCGCCGGCGGACTCTGCCTCGTCGGCGCCGGACACCGTGACGGTGGCTTCGGCGGTTGACGGATAGGGCTCCGCCGGTTCGGCTTCACTCGGCGCCGGCTCGGTTGCGCTCGGCTGCGCCGGTTCCTCCTCCGCTGACGGCAGCTCGGGCGCGGTTGGCGCGTCCTCATCCGGGCCGTTCGCCGGCGCTTGGGTCGTCTCCTCCAATGCGGCCGCATCGCCGGTCGCTTCTTGCGTCGGTTCGCCGTGCACCGCCTCTTCGTCGCGACGCGCGGCGCGCGCTCTGGCGTGGCCGCGGGAGCGACGGGAGCGGCGGTCGGCCTCGTCTTCGGCGGCGCGTTGGGCGCGGCCTTCTTCGTCGATCAGCGCTTGCCGGTCGGCGACCGGGATCTGGTAATAATCGGGGTGGATTTCGCTGAAGGCGAGGAAACCGTGGCGGTTGCCGCCGTAATCGACGAAAGCGGCTTGCAGCGACGGCTCGACGCGCGTCACCTTCGCCAGATAAATGTTGCCCCTTAATTGCTTATGCTGAGCGGACTCGAAGTCGAATTCCTCGACGCGGTTGCCGCGCAGGACGACCACCCGGGTTTCCTCCGGATGGGTCGCGTCGATGAGCATTTTGTTGGCCATTGGCAAATCTCATGGGGGCAAGCATGCGCGAGGCTCCGCGCCGCGACGGCGACGGAGGCCGGCGAGCCGCCCGATTGTCGGTGAAGGAAACGGATCGGAAACTCCGAGCGCGGCAAAGCGGATCGGCTCGCGAGCCGGCGAGCGCCGCGCGAACGCGGCCACCGACTCGATCGAATCTCGATTTGCGCCTCGAACATGAACTCCAAACCGCGGTGGCACGGCAGCGCTCGCGCCGCCGCAATTCTCTGGTCACGCTGCCGGTATCGGCGCCGCCGCTCCGGCAGCGTGCATCGCCGCCGGCACGCGCGCCGTGCGGCAAGCTCCGGGCCGCCCTGTTCCTTGAGGGTACCGGGCTTCTTCGTCCGCATCCGTCCGCGCGTGGTCGCCGCCGGAGCGGATCGAAGCGGCGCCCGCCTTGCTCCCATGATCGGCCGGGAGCCATCGCGGCGGACCTGCCGGATGCCCTGATCGGACACAACCGGAACCTTTGACCGTCAGCGCACCCTTCATACGGCCGCCGGTAAGGAATTGGCAAGCCGCCCCGGGGATTGCGCCATGGGCGGCTCCGCGGGCGTCCCGGCGTTATATCCGGTCGTGTGAAGAATATAGGTGCTTAAGTTTCGATTAACTACGCCTGCCTAATGGAGTAAAACGAAACGCGGAGGCTGGAGAACCGATGTTTGTCCGAGCGGCGAGCTGGGCTCTCCTCGGTATACTCGCTGTTGCGGCCGCATCGGCGGAAGAACGCTCGCCGCCGGCCCCAGGAGCCGCTGATTCGCTTCCAGTTGCGACCGCCGCGCGGCTCGGCGGCGACGAATCGCAGACGCGGTTCGTCATGGACGTGAGCCGCAAGATCGATCTTCGCGCCTTCACGCTGGCCGATCCCTATCGGGTCGTCCTCGACATTCCGCAGGTGACATTTCGACTGCCGCCGAAAACCGGCGAGAGCGGCCGCGGCCTGATCAAGGCCTTTCGCTTCGGCTTGGTGATGCTGGGCGGCTCGCGCATGGTTTTCGATGTCGCCAAGCCGGTGCGCATCGACAAGGCGTTCGTCATCGACGCGGCCGATGGCGCGCCGGCGCGGTTGGTGCTCGATCTCGTGGCGACGGATCGCGAGAGCTTCTTGCGCCGGATCGCGCTCGAGGAGAAGCTCAGCCGCAGCAATTTGCCGCCGCCAGCGGGCGCGCCGCCGGCAGCGGGCGGCGATCCCCGCCCACTCGTCGTGCTCGATCCCGGCCATGGCGGCATCGACACCGGCACCCGCGCTCCGAGCGGAGAAGTCGAAAAGGACATCGTCCTCGATTTTGCCAAGCGCTTGCGCGACTGCATCGAGAAGAGCGGCAAATACCGCGTGCTGATGACGCGGACCGATGACACCTTCGTGACGCTCGCCGATCGCGTGCGCATGGCGCGCGACGCCGGCGCCGCGCTGTTCGTCTCCATTCACGCCGACTCGTTGCCGCGCCGGGAGGGCGACGCGCAGGGCGCCAGCGTCTACACGCTCTCGGAGAAAGCGTCCGATTCCGAGGCGGCGCGGCTTGCGGAGCAGGAGAACCGGGCCGATGTCATCGCCGGCGTCGACCTCAAAACCGAGCCCGACGATGTCGCCGGCATCCTGCTCGATCTCGCCCAGCGCGAGACCAAGAGCTTTTCGTCGCAATTCGCGCACACGCTGGTCAGCGACATGAAAGGCGCGATACGGTTGCACAAGACGCCGCTGAAATCGGCGGGGTTCCGCGTGTTGCGGGCGCCGGACGTGCCCTCGGTCCTGGTCGAGCTCGGCTACGTCTCCAATCGGGAAGACCTGCGGTCGCTGCTCTCCGAGAGCTGGCGCGACCGGGCGGCGGAGACGGTCGCGCGGGCGATCGCCTCCTACTTTGCGGCCCACATGGTGGGCGCCCGCGCCGGCGCGAACTAAAGACGCACATGGCGGCCTTCGTTGGAGCCGATTCCGAAAAAGCCCGCCCCCGGTTTGCCGCGGGTAGAACCCGCTGTTCCGAAAGGATCATGTTCCGCCCAAGATGCTCGAACGCAAGTGATTGAATCTGCGGCGACTGCGTTCTCATTTGCGTGATTTTGGCCTCAGTTTGAACAAAAAACCGAGCGAGGACACGAATGCACAACGGGGTTTCTGGCGCGTTCGGGCTCATTTTCCCACGCTCGGTGTTCGCCGCGCAGCCGGGTATCAACCGATCGGGCGCCGGCGTTGGGGCGGGCCGGGCGGGACGTTCTCAATGAAAATCTTGCTGCGGTTCCTGGGCTTTCTCTTCGCGGCAGGAACGATTTTGTTCGTCGTCGGCGTCAGCGCGGTCGCGGCCGTTTTGTGGCATTTTTCCAAGGATCTACCAGACTATTCTCAGCTTAAAAATTATGAGCCGCCGGTGATGACGCGGGTGCACGCCGCGGACGGTTCATTGCTCGCGGAATATGCCGATGAGCGTCGCCTCTATCTCCCGATCCAGGCGGTGCCGAAGCAAGTGATCGACGCCTTCCTCGCCGCCGAGGACAAGAATTTTTACGAACATAGCGGGCTCGATTTCTACGGCATCGCGCGCGCGGCGCTGCTCTACGTCGAAAACTTCGGCAGCAGCCGCCGGCCGCAGGGCGCCTCGACCATCACCCAGCAAGTGGCGAAAAACTTTTTGCTCTCGAACGAGCTGTCGCTCACGCGCAAGATCAAGGAAGCGCTGCTCGCCTTGCGCATCGAGCGCGCCTATTCGAAGGACAAGATTCTGGAACTCTATCTCAACCAAATCTATCTCGGCCTCGGCGCCTACGGCATCGCCGCCGCGTCGCTGCTTTATTTCGACAAGTCGGTCCACGAGCTTTCGCTCGCCGAAGCCGCCTATCTCGCCGCTTTGCCCAAAGGCCCGAACAATTACAATCCGTTCCGCCATCACGACGAGGCGGTCGCGCGCCGCAATTACGTGATCGACCGCATGGTCGAGGACGGCTACGTCACCGCCGAAGCCGGCGAGAAGGCGAAGAAGGAGCCGCTCAACGTCACCGTTCGGCCGACCGGCGCCCACACCTTCGCCGCCGAATATTTCGCCGAAGAGGTGAGGCGCTACATCTACGACAATTACGGGGAAAAGAAGCTTTACGAGGGCGGGCTGTCGGTGCGCACGACACTCGACACCAAATTGCAGGCGCTGGCGCGCAAGACCATGATCAACGGGCTCGTCAATTTCGACGAGCAGCAAGGCTGGCGCGGGCCCGTCACCAAGATCGACGTCGACGGCGACTGGGGCGTCAAGCTCGCCGACGTGAAATCGTTGTCGGATGTCGATCCCTGGCGGCTCGCGGTGGCGCTCGACGTGAACGATCAATCGGCGCGCATCGGCCTGCAGCCGGCGCGCGACCCCAGCGGCGCCGTGGACAAGGAGCGTGAAGTCGGCATTCTGCCGCTGGCGGGCGTCAAATGGGCGAAGCCGGCGGGCGGTCCGGCAAAGCCCATCCAGCGCGTGACTCAGGTGCTGGCGCGCGGCGACGTCGTCTATGTCGAGCCGGCGAAGGAGCCGGGTCAGTTCCGGCTGCGCCAGGTGCCGGAGATTTCCGGCGCCATGGTGGTGATGGACCCGCATACCGGCCGCGTGCTGGCGATGGTCGGCGGCTTTTCCTACGATCAAAGCCAGTTCAACCGCGCCACCCAGGCGCTGCGGCAGCCGGGTTCATCGTTCAAGCCGATCGTCTATGCCGCCGCCATCGACAACGGCTACACGCCGTCTTCCATCGTGCTTGATGCGCCCATCGAAATCGACACGGGGCCTGGCGGCGGCGGCATCTGGAAGCCGGAGAATTACGGCGGCAAATTTTATGGCCCCTCGACGCTGCGTTTCGGTCTCGAACAGTCGCGCAACGTGATGACGGTGCGCCTCGCCCAGGACATCGGCATGCCGCTGATCGCGGAATATGCCAAGCGTTTCGGAGTCTATGACGACCTGCCGCCGTATCTGTCCTACGCGCTCGGCGCCGGCGAAACCACGGTGCTGCGCATGGTCACCGCCTATGCCATGCTCGACAATGGCGGACGGCGGGTGAAGCCGACCCTGATCGACCGTATCCAGGACCGCTACGGCCACACCATCTACAAGCACGACGAGCGCGAATGCATCGGCTGCGACGCCGACTCCTGGCACAATCAGCCCGAGCCGACGCTGATCGATCGCCGCGAGCAGGTGATCGATCCGATGACCGCCTATCAGATCGTCTCGATGATGGAAGGCGTCGTGCAGCGCGGTACGGCGACCGTCGTCCGCGACGTCGGCAAGCCGATCGCCGGCAAGACCGGCACCACCAACGACGATAAGGACGTGTGGTTCATCGGCTTTTCGCCGGATATCGTTTGCGGCGTCTATATGGGCTACGACAAACCGCGCCATATCGGGCGCGGAGCGACCGGCGGTCGTCTCGCGGCGCCCGTCGTCCGCGACTTCCTGAAAGTCGCGCTCGCCGACAAGCCGCCGATTCCGTTCCGCGTGCCGCCCGGCATCAAGCTGATCCGTGTCGATGCAAAAACCGGCATGCGCGCCGGCCCGGGCGACCCGCACGTGATCCTCGAAGCCTTCAAGCCCGGCACCGCTCCGCCCGACAGCTATTCGGTCATCGGCGCGGAGACGGGCGCCAACGCCCCGCCGCCGGTCACGCCGGAGGCCGACCGCGCCATCCGCAGCGGCACCGGCGGATTATATTGAGGACGGAGGACGGAGGGCGGACGACGGACGACAGAGGAAGTTCGAGAGGAAACCGCCGCGCTTGCCCCGGGCGCCGACTTCTGTCATCCGTCCTCCGCCGTCCGTCCTCTGATCCCTGCCATGCGCGCGGAAATCGAGACCATCGTCGCCGAGATCAAGCAGTCGCTCGGGCTGCTGAGGAGGCATCTTTGACGTCGACACGGCGCGGGCGCGGCTTGCCGAGCTGAACCGGCAGGCCGAGGACCCCGATCTGTGGAACGATCCGCAGCGCGCCAGCCGGTTGATGCAGGAGCGCACCGCGCTCGAGGATCGGCTCGACGCGCTCTCCCGGATCGAGCGGGAACTCGACGATCAGGTGACGCTGATCGAGCTCGGCGCCGCCGAGGACGAACCGAAAATCGTCGCCGAGGCGGAAGCGGCATTGCACACGCTCAAGGGCGAGGTCGCGCGCCGCGAACTCGAGGCGCTGCTGTCCGGCGAGGCCGACGGCAACGATTGCTATCTCGAGGTCCATGCCGGCGCCGGCGGCACCGAGAGCCAGGACTGGGCCGCGATGCTGTTGCGCATGTATGTGCGCTGGGCGGAACAACACGGCTTCAAGGTCGATTACATCGAGGAGACCGAGGGCGAGGAGGCCGGCGTCAAATCGGCGACCATCGCGGTCAAGGGCACCAACGCCTATGGCTGGCTCAAGACCGAGAACGGCGTGCACCGCCTCGTTCGCATCTCGCCATTCGACGCCAATGCGCGCCGGCACACTTCCTTTGCCAGCGTTCAGGTCTATCCGGTGATCGACGATCGCATCAAGATCGACATCAACGAGGCCGACGTGCGCGTCGACACGCTGCGCTCCGGCGGCGCCGGCGGCCAGCACGTCAACAAGACGGAATCGGCGGTCCGCCTCACTCACATCCCGACCAACATCGTGGTGTTCTGCCAGAACGACCGCTCGCAGCATCGCAACCGCGCGCAGGCGTGGGACATGCTGCGCGCCAAGCTCTATGAGCTGGAGCTGAAAAAGCGCGAGGAGAAAGCGGCCGCCGCGCAGGCGGCCAAGACCGACATCGGCTTCGGCCACCAGATCCGCTCCTACGTGCTGCAGCCCTATCAGATGGTGAAGGATCTGCGCACCGGCGTTTCCACCTCGAATACCGGCGCCGTGCTCGACGGCGACATCGACCGTTTCATGGAAGCCGCGCTGGCGCAGAAGGCGTTCGGCGCCGGGCCGAAGCAGGTCGAGGACGTGGAATAATTCGCCGACGCCGCGGTCGGCCCCCGGCTTAGCCACGCTGCGCG